>JAZDIZ010000125.1:0-42005 GCA_043804515.1 Pseudomonadota bacterium
TTTCTTTAGAAATCGGAAACCTCACTTCGCTCATCTCCGCAGTGATGGACCGGACCGTCTCAGAAGTAAGGGGTTTTTCGGGAGCTTCTTTCAGAAGGACCTTTTCGGTTTCCCGTTTGCTCAAGCCCTCAATCCGGCTGACAAGGGATTCCACCTTCGCAGTGGGAACGGGCTTCTCTTGGACTCGTTCTTCGGCTCGAAGGTGCCGTTCCGCCATGGCGGCCTGGGTTAAAGTGAGCTTTCCCGTCTCCAGGGCCGTCTGGGCCTCCGGTGCTCGAAACATAAGCCGCATGGCCGAGATTCGTTCGTAGGCCTGGTTTTCGCTGTAGCCCAAGGCCTTTTGGACGTAGTCCCACAAGGAGCCATAGCCTTTCTGGGCGAAGAGTTTTCTTCGTTCGACCTCATGGAGGTGGTGCAGAAGCTCCAAGGTCGTTTGTTGCTCTTTCTTGGCGAGCTCGATCGTGTGCTGATGAAGCTCGGAATCTGTTAAGGCTTCAAGATTCGAAGAAGTGGCCATGGTGTTTCTCCCTTTTGGGAGGACATTAACACCGGAATTTTCGCGTGTTCTTTAGGGCTGTCTGGCGACGACGGCGCACCTAAAACGGTGATTTCACAATCAAGGCATTTCATGCGACCAGCGGCAAATACGCGCGGAATAAGGGCGTTACAGAGATGAGGACTTTTACGCAGAAAACTTCTGATTCAATTGAGTCAAGAAAAAAATCATTCTTTTTTCAGATTTCTTCCACCATTTTTCGCGCCGATCTCCACTCACGTTGCCGGCAAAGTGCCCCGAAGAACTCCCCCTTAACCGATTTCTGAATTTCCTCTCCGAACTCTCGATGAAATCAAACTCTCATCTTCGGCAATGCGCCAGGCCCACCTTCCCCTTTAACCGACTTCTGAAATTCGTCTTCCAGCCTTCAACGCATCTCGGCTAACTTCACCGGCTATGCGCCGATAGGACTCTCCCTCTAAAGAACTTCCGATAGGGGTCTCTGGACCTTTTCGGTCTGATTCGTCGGCAGAGCGTGAAGCGGCGCTAGCCTAGAAGTAGATGAGTATCAGTGTCAGAACATCCAGAGATCGCCGGAATCCGATATTCGGAAACCGGTAGCCGGCCCGGATCAGCTCCACGTTGCCGCCGGGCCTTTGACGTGCTACATCTCCCGCGCTTCAAAAGAAGCTCTGTAACGCCAACTTATTGCAATTGCAGGAGTTTTCATGCCGACGCGAGTGGTGATCATGGGAGCCGCAGGGAGGGACTTTCATAATTTCAACATGGTCTATCGGGACAACCCCGCCTACGAGGTCGTGGCGTTTACGGCCACCCAGATCCCGGACATCGCGGGACGGAAATATCCGGCCGCATTAGCCGGCTCCCTGTATCCGAAGGGGATTCCAATTGTGGAGGAATCCGAGCTTCCGTCCCTGATCGAGAAGGAACGGATCGGAATGGTGGTGTTCGCGTACAGCGATGTTGCGCACGAAGACGTGATGCACAAGGCTTCGATCGCCATGGCCAAGGGAGCGAGTTTTAAATTTTTGGGGCCCGACCTGACGATGATCAAGTCGAAGAAGCCCGTGATCTCCGTCACGGCGGTCCGGACGGGATGCGGAAAGAGCCCCGTCAGCCAAAAATTGGCCCAGATGCTGACGGCTCAAGGAAAGCGGGTGGCCGTTTTGCGCCATCCGATGCCGTACGGCGATCTCGCGAAACAGACATGGCAGCGGTTCGGAACGCTGGAGGATTTGGAAAAACAGGAGTGCACGATCGAAGAGATGGAGGAGTACGAGCCTCACATCCGGAACGGCGTCATTGTTTTCGCGGGCGTCGATTATCAACGGATTCTGAACGAGGCCGAAAAAGAGGCGGACGTCATCATCTGGGACGGAGGGAACAACGATTTCCCGTTTATCAGGCCCGATATAGACATTGTTGTTACCGATCCTCACCGCCCCAACCATGAGCTTCATTATTATCCGGGCGAAGTGAACTTCCGTCGGGCCAAGATCCTTCTGATCACGAAAATCGATTCGGCCGACGAAGAAAAGCTTTCAATTCTGATCAAGAACATCAAGCAATACAATCCGTCGGCCACGGTCATCAAAGCCAACTTGGCGATCAAAGTGGAGGACGTTCAGAAAGTGCAGGGGAAGCGGGTTCTCGTGGTGGAGGACGGTCCCACGCTTACGCACGGCGAGATGACGTTCGGCGCCGGCGTCCTGGCCGCAAAGCGTTTCGGCGCGGCGGAGACCGTGGATCCGAAGGCGTTCCTAGTGGGAAAGATGCTCGGCACGTACCGGAAGTATCCGTTCATCCGGGGCCTGCTCCCGGCCATGGGATACGGTGGCCAACAGGTCAAGGACCTGGAGGAAACGATCAACCGGACACCCTGCGACACGGTTCTGATCGCCACGCCGGTGGATCTTAGGAGAATCCTCAAGATCAAGCACGACACCTGCCGCGTCACGTACGAGCTGGAGGAAATCGGAAAGCCCGATTTGGCGTCGGTGATTGCCGGGCTAAAGTAGGGTTGTTCGAAAGGGCGTCACGGAACTTGGTCGGGTCCCGGCGGTGGTACGCGCGTCCACGGACGCGGGAGCTCCAGCCAACCTTCGGACCATTGTCCGCCTTCCCAAGCCTCCACCCAATCGCGGAACAGAGTCCCGAACTCCTCCCTCCACGGGCGCGTGTGCAACTTTGCGCGCGGGCCCAACAACTCATCCAAAAAATCGATTGCGGCACGCCAATCGGGCACCAGGGGAAATTCGGCTGCGACGGCGCCTTTAGGATAGGGGGCCTCGGCCAGGTTGCTCGTGGGCATGACACTGGCCCTGACTTGGAATGCTTGCGGATTTTCTTCGAGACCCGCGCGAATTTTGGCCGCCGCGGCGTTGAGCTCCGCCAATTGCTCCCATTCGAATAAGTAGATCGGTGTCCTTGAAAACTCGACGCGGATGCTCGTCCGAAGACGCCCTCCTTTGATGAAGACCCGTACCGGACCCAGAGCCTTGACCAGATCGGAGGTTCCCAACCACACGGCGGCACGGCCCGACTTCGCGGGGAGCTTGGTCCACTTCAAACCCCATCGAGCGATCGTAGGACCGTACTCATTGAGGCGATAAATACCTTGAAGGAGGCCCAGCAAATCCGATCCGATGACTACGGGTTCTTCGTGGCGCAGGAGGCGTCGGACCGTGCGGAATGGGGATGCAACCGGCTCCGAACGAACGTAGGGGACCGGTCGGATACTGCCGTCGTACAGCGGATGCGGTTCGCTTGCCTGACCATACGGTATCCGCTCATAGAAATTCCGGATCGAATGACTGTTGGCCCACGCTCGACGTGCCGGTACTTTGAGGCGCGGGCCGTACAAGAGGTCATTCAGAAATGCGACTGACGCCTTGGTAATGTCCATCTCCCATTTGATCATGTCCGGCAGGCCATGCCTGAAGACGTCCCATAAGCGGGGTTTAACAAGCTGCACCGGGAGATTGAAATCGGTCGCTCCCGATTTCCGGATGCGACGAACGGAGTTCCGCATCTCCGCGAGGACTTCTGTAGTGGAAAAATTTTGCGAAAGTTTGTCGTTCGAAACGGTCAAATTGACTTTGAGCTTGTATTCTCCCGGGACCGGACCCGGTTCTACCGACATCCGCATATGCCCGAGGCTGTTCTCGACCTCACCCTCCACCTCGAACCGGCCGAGCGCCCGAGACCATCGGGCATCTCCTATCCGGTAGAAAAGAGTCCTGACGGAATTCAGTTGAGTAATTCCAGAAAGGGCATTGTCAATTTCCGATCGACGCAACCTATCAAGGCCGGTCCGGAAGCGATCGATCAATCTTACGTGGGGCTCGCCCGCCCGCTCCGGGCCTACAAGCAAGATCCTGTTCGGTTCGCCGGCCGCTATGGCGGCGGGCGGGGCAGGAGGTGCTTGCTCCGGGATGGTTGCGGTCTCCGGATGGGCGGCAGGTGCCACCGGTGCGGAGGCCGTGGCCGAAGGCGCTTCGGCCGCAGGCGGATCCGGAACAGCCACCGACGCTCTTAGTGCGTTCATTCTGGGTTTCGCCGCCATAACCTTGACGCCCTTGAAAATGCCCCACCAAGCCGTTCCGAGCATCGCGGCACTACAAAGATTTTGCGTGGAGGCCGCACCCGGATCGCCCCAGTGGCCGAGGGTCACGAACCCGAGGAGAGAATTCGGTAAATGAATGAGTGTGTCCCAGGATGACAGGATGAAGCTTCCGATCAATCGTGTGGGCAACTTCCACTTGTTCACGCGTACGTCCAAGATTTGGATGAGCCCCCAAAAGAAATCCTCTCCGACATATGGAAATCCCCAGAGCGAATCGGTCAGCGATATCAAAGTGAAATTTGGATTTGCTGCGGACAAATGGATTTTATCGATCGCCCCTCTTGCGGCCCTTTGCAGCCTCTCGGAATACCCGCTCTTGGGATTCGCGTATCTTTCAAGAGTCGGAAGGGCCCTGGGATCTCTGATCTTGGCGAACAGATAAATCGCGCGGAGTCGGATTATCCCGACGGCTTTTTCACCTGGGGGAATGACGAACCAGTCTTCAATGCCGGTCGGAGGTGCCGGAGAAACAGGCCCCTGAAGAGTCGTTAAGGCCCGATTGAAAAACTTGTCCTGACACGGGTCTACCTTATTGCCGGCTAAAGGCGCACCGGCGAGCAGTAAAATGGATGTAACCGCCGCAATCACTGCGGAAGAAAGTAGACGTTCTGTACGTTCAGATGTCATTTTCAAGCCAACCAAGCTGTTTGTGCGATTCTTGTGCCAGGACACGGACGGACAAGTGCCTGAAACCACTACCTGATTTCTTCTGGCAACGGGTTGGCCACGGGGCAGGGATGCCCCGTCATGGGGCTTCTATGGTTTCTTCCCCGCAATGAACTCGTTGAGCGCCTTTTCCACCTCAGGCGTCAGGGAAATGAATTTGAGCCCCATTCCTTTCGGCGCCTGCTCGGTGGTCTGCTCATTCACGTGCGCGACCTCGGCGTCGATCTCGAAATCTTCCTCGGTGTCGGGATGAATGATCACCACCTGAACCCGTTCCCCGACCTGCCGCAGGACCGGCGTTCTCAGGAACATTCCGCCTTGGCTCAAATTATTGGTCATGAAATGTTCCAGCCGATTCTTCGAGCTGAATCGCACCATGAATGACGCAAGCGTGCGGGGAGTAGCCCGCCGTTCGGCTTCCACCGGAGGGGAGGGTTCTCTGGAAGGCTCGTCGGTTCGGATGCTGTGGTTGGATGCATCGAGGTTCTCGACATGCGCGACGAACTCGATCCATTTCTTTCGGGCGTCGGTATCGAGGTTCAGGAACTGAACGCCCACGCCGTCGAACCCGCTCTTCTTCCCGCTCCACGCGACCCGCCCCAGGATGTTGACGACCGCCTGTTCCGGCGGAAGATACAAGCGGATGCGGACGACGCCGTTCACCGGGCGTTGCGCCGTGTCCTTCAAAAAGACGCCGTTGCGGCTGACATTGACCGTGCTGGTTTCGACGGTCTGCCGGCCGACAATTTGAGCCCGGATTTTTGCCGAAATCCGGTCGTTATGGCGCCGATTGGTGTCCACGTTCCTATTCTATCGCTGGCAGATGGGGTTCGCTACGGTTCCGTGAAGCGAGCTTGTCCCCGATGCAAGACGAAGCGCGCCGTCCCAGGAAATCTGGCCGGACCAGGAGGGTCCGCCGGCCCGGCTCCAACTCTCCACCGAGAGACGATCGGCTCGCAGCGTAACGGCCACACGGACGGGAACGAGGGTGGGCCCTCCTTCGCACGCCGCGATTTGGCCCACCAGCGGAGCTTTAGGATCCTCGATCCACGCTTCCGCGCGCAGCTCCCCGTCGGCCGGCGAGATCCGTACGTTTTTCAATCGGAAGGTCGAAGGAACACCGGCCGGAAAATGCACGGCCACGGACATGCTCCCGAACCGAAGAGATGAAAGCCGGTTGTTTTCAAAAACGGACGGCCGGTCCTCTTCTCGCGGAATCGGCGTGTAAAGGTAGGTCGGTATATCGATCTCCGTTGCCTTCGGTTGTTTCTTGGGTTGGCCTGACGGGCGGTAATTACCGGCGACCAGCTCACGGGAACGGCGGTCGATGTCCTGCTCCACGCGGGAGGAACGAGGTTTGGGGGCCACCGCGGCTCGAACGGGGCGGGGCTTCGGCTCGGAGCCCAGGAAAACCGTGAGATTCGGCCGGCCGTCCTCAAGAGGCCGGACGCTCAATTCGGCCGAGGGGCTGTACAAGTCGAATTCCTTCCGGGGTGACAGGAGGGTGGAGAGCTTCATTCGCAGGTCCGCGCGGGGGGTCCGGAGGAGAGGGACAGACACCCCCGGCCGGCCGATCGCGTCCAAAGCGACCCCGTACAATTTCAGGCCCAAGTGAGGAAAGAATTCAGCTTCGCTTCGGGCAATGGCCAGATGTCCTCGGAAAGATTGGCTAAATCTGTCCAGGAGGCGGTCTTGGTAAGGGCTTACGTCCACGAACTTAGGTACGAGAAAAAGGACAATCGAGACCAGGAAGGCCGTTACCGTAATGCGGATCAGGAGGTTGCGCAGGATATGCATGGATGGGGAGATCTTAACAGAGAATGAGAGGGGGACAATTCGACAAACTCGGGGCGGCCGCCATGTCGCACCCCGCCTCCTCCGCGGAGCCAAAGGGGTTGTAGATCAGCATGTTATATGGTGTTATCGGTGGCACGAAGAGTGCTGGAGGGTAAGGATGATGGAAGAACGCCGGAGATGGGCCAGAAAGATCGAGGAGACCCTTGTGCGCTTCGAAGGAGATAATTTCTCCATCTATTCGAGGGCTCTGAATGTCAGCGATCGGGGGGCTTTTGTAGCCACGCATTTTCTGCTGGACCCGGGCACCCAGATCCAATTCCATCTGATCGATCCCGCGGGTGGGGAGAGTCAGACGACGGCCAGGGTTGTGAGGACCAATACCAAAAAAACCGAGCGCGGTGAAGCCGTGGTCGGTTTCGGCGTTGAGTTCCTTGAAGACCCGACCTTTGTGGCTTAGTCAGAGCCGGAATAAGAAGCGCTGTCGTCCCGGACCAGGGAACCCTTTTTCTATTTTTCTTTTACCAAGGGCGGCAATTCGCTCAACTCCAAGCGCCACGATTCCAGCTTGGACGAATCCTCCAACAGGCCGTGCCTGTTGAAATAAGAATACGCGCTTCGAAGCAAAGCCGCCGATACCGCCTCGCGGTGCGAGATTTCGCCCCGCGCCAAAAGTTGATTCCCGTACTTGAGAGCCGCGAGAACGTGAGCCCCTGAAAGGTGGGCCCTCCCTTGCTTTCTCAGGAGGAGAAAACGGGCGGTCCAATCATATCCCTCCACGTAGTTCGCGGCGAGCCCGGAGAACAGAGTAGAGGCCGACGGATGGGCCAACATCCAGGCCCGCCCCTGCTCCAGCATGGAGTGAGCTTCGGTTCCGGGCGGCACGGGGAATTCGTGGCCCAAGAGCGGCGAAAGTAACCCGGCACGCGCTTCCAGCGCGGCCACGCTTCCCTTTCCGTCGCCGAAGGCCGTGGCAAACAGGACGGGGGGAAGGAAATCGTGAAGGATCGTGTTCTTGTAGAAATCCAAATTCAATCTTCGGTCTTCCCGAAGGAGGAAGCGGTCGCCGGCGGCCCTCCGCTTCGTGGGAGTGATCCATTCGTTCGTGAGGAAGAAGTTCAACAGCCAGTCCGCATTTTCCTCGAGATCGCGGGCCTGGGGCGACAGGGGACATTCCTTGAAGAGAAGGTATTCACGAAGCTTGCGGATCGATTCCATCCAGGCGGGAACGTGGATTTCGCGTGCGGTCCCCGCCAGGAGAGCGCAAGCGCCCAGCGAGGGGAGGGTGACTGTCGTCTCGGTTGCGATCGACCGGGCCACGTCCTTCGCGAGTTCCAGTGTGCGGGCCCTGCGGTACTTCGTGGGCATTTCCGAGGCCGGCTGCCCGCCGAAGTGCTCGCGCACCGAGATCGGCTTTCCGAAACGCACGTGGCCCGCGCCGTAGATCCTCCTTAAGAACCGCTTGGCTTTCACGAGAATCCAGAAGCTTTCGCGGGATTTCTCGGTGCCCGTGAGCTCCGCGCAATACGACTCGTCTTCGGGGACCCGATCGTAGTTGATCGAAATCGGGACTACGAACATGTCCGGGCCGTTTCCGCCTAAAAACGCGTCCACGAGCATGGAGAGGAGCCCGTGTTTGGGAAAATCCACCTTGCCGGTGCGGGTGCGGCCTCCTTCGATGAACAGCTCGTGCGCACTGCCGATGTGGATCTGCCGGCTGACGTAAAGGTGAAGCAGCCGCGCGTACAAGAGGTCCGCCGAAACCCGGCGGCGGATGAAATACGCCCCGTTCTGCCGAAAGAATGCTTCCATCGGCCAAAAAGTCAGATTGATCCCCGAAGCGATATATGGGGGCCTCAAGTCGTGCTCATAGAGAATGGCGGAGATCAGCATGTAGTCCAGATGGCTCTTATGGCTGGGCGCCAGGATCACGGGATGCTCCAGCATCACCTTCTCAACCCTCTTGAAACCCTCTTCGTCCACGTAGAGATTCCGGAACGAGTGGGACCAGATCCAACGAAAAACCCGATAGGAAAACGCGACAAAAGGAGGGGAGTAGTCCGAGACCACCTCATCCAGGATTTTCCGGGCCTTGGCCTCCACTTCCGCCTCGGTCTTCTTCTCTTTGCGGGCGATCGACGGGATCAGATCTTGAACTTCGGGATCCCGAAGAATCGTCTCGATCGTGGCGTTGCGCTCGCGGATCGGGGGAGGGGCGGCTCGGCCGGACAGCCGGTACAGGTGGGAGGCGAGCGTACGGCGAAGCTTTCGCCCGCTTCGAACGGCATCCGCGGGATCCGACCTCTTGAGAAAAGCCTCCAAATCCAGCGGCGGGCCGAATCTCAGGCGTACCGTGCGGGAGGATTTCAGTAAGATCCAGAGCCTCCGGAGCAGGTTCGGGCGGCCCAAGTCGCCGAAGAGATAATCCGCCAGGCTCATCCGAACACGGTCAGGCGTACGTCCCCAGAGGATGGTGACCGGCACGAAACGGATTTGTCTTCTTTCCTCGCTCTCCCATCGGATCAGGTCCTCCCATATCCCCTCGCTCCACACCGACTGCCGGCCCTTCGAACGTCCCTTGAAGAGAAAAACGCACGAGGGAGTCTTTTTCAGGACGAGGCTGCGGATTCTCCGATGCCTCGCCCCCGATTTTCCGAAAACGCCGAAAAACCGCGTCCGGCCCGCGCACCGTGTGAATCGGGTTGCGGGAAGATCCAGTTGGAGCGCCACAGCGTTCATGAGAAGATGGTCCAGTCGGCTTGCACGCGGCAAGACGTAAATGAGAGCCGGACTCCCGTCCTTAATGGCGGGGATGAGTGCCGGCTCGGCGTCCCCCGAGACGCGGGTACCCATCAGGCGGAACCAGAAAACCGCCGGATGCCGGAGCGGGCACGCTGAAGAACGCAACATGAGAAGCTAGAAATTATCCGAATGCGCCGAAAAGGAAAGTGAGTGGCGAACCGAATGATCAGAGCGAAAGCGCTGCAAAGCCAAGATCCGATTGCGGTGATCGCCCCGTCGAGTCCCTTCGAGCGGGCTCGCCTTCGCGACGCGATCGGTTGGCTGGAAAAGCGCGGGTACCAGGTGCGCACGGATCCGGGGATCTACGCGAAGAAAGACTATTTGGCGGGGGATGATGCCAGGCGCTTGAAGGAGTTCGTGTCCGCCTGGCTTGATGCCGGAAACCGGGCGGTGCTCGCGGCCCGAGGGGGTTACGGCTCGATCCGAATCCTGGAGGGGATTTCGAAGAAGACTCTCCGAGGGGGCCGAAAGATCCTCATGGGGTTGAGCGATCTGACGCTTCTGCTCAACCACGTCGCGCGGACGACCGGCCTTGTGACCGTACACGGGCCCGTTCTGGCGGGGGACAGCTTCCTGTCCCTTGACGAAACCAGGCGTTCACGGCTCTTCGAACTTCTGGAGAACTCCCGCCCCGTCCGGCTTCGCGAGCCGATCGACTTCCGGGTTCTGGAGCCCGGAACCGCTCACGGAAAGTTGTGGGGTGGAAACCTCTCGATGGTGCAAGCGTCGCTCGGAACGCCCTATGAGATCCCGTTCTCGGACGGAATCCTCTTTCTCGAGGAGGTGAACGAGCCCCGGTACCGGGTGGATCGGATGTTCGCGCACCTCTATCACCGGGGGGCGTTCCGCAAAATCCGGGGACTTCTCTTGGGGCATTTCCTTGACGAGGAAGGAGTGACGCACGATCCGGCATTCTTGAGGGCTCTGATCGAACGCTACGTTAAGTCCGCGCACGTGCCGGTCCTGATGGGAATCCGCGCCGGCCACGGCCGAAACGACGTTCTCCTGCCGATCGGGGGTGTTTGCTCCATCCGGCAGAAAGGCCGCTTGTTGGAACTTTCACCTCTCGTGGCCTGATCCGAGCCCCCATGGTCCAGGCGCAGGAAATCCGGAAGTGGCTGGAAAAGGGCGTCGAAGGGGAGGTATTCCCCGGGGCGAGCGCGGCCGTGTTTCGAAACGGGGAGGAGCCGGCTTTCGCGGCTGCCGGTGTGACCCGTTTTGGTCCGGCCAGCGATCAGGTCACGCCGGAATCCGTCTTCGATCTCGCCTCTCTTACAAAAGTGCTCTCCACCGCCACGATCGCGGCTCGGTTGTGCGATCGGGGCGAACTCCAGCTGGATGAGGCGCTCTCCCGCTATCTGGAAGATCTGCCGTGGAACGAGGCATGGACCGGCATTACCGTGCGGGACGTGCTGACCCATCAGGCCGGCTTCGAGGCGTGGAGAAACTTCAGGAAGGAACTGACGGGGAAGTGGAGGAAGTGCGCCCCGGGTGCCGCCGAACTTAGAACCCGCGTCCTTTCCGAGATCGCTTCGAGCCGCCCGGTCGGGCCGCGAGACTCGCGAACGCTGTACAGCGATCTCGGATTCATTCTTTTGGGCGAAAGGCTCAGCCGGCAGGCCGCTATCCCGTTGGAAGAGCTCTTGAACCGGGAGGTATGCGGGCCTCTCAAGCTTTCGTTGCTCACGCCGGACCCGCTTCGGCACTGTCCCCTAACGCATGTCGCGGCGACGGAAAGCGTGAAGGCGCGAAGGGGGGTCATTCATGGCGAAGTGCACGACGACAACGCTTTTCTCTTGGGAGGGCTTTGCGGCCACGCGGGCCTTTTCGGAACGTCAGCCGATTGCTTGCGAGTGGGCATGGCGTGGTTGGCGGCCCTCGGAGGGTCGGACGGGTATCTCTCCCGGCGCGTGGCCGGGGAATTCGCGTCCGCACGGAGCGCGCCGGACGGCGGAAAACGCGCGCTCGGGTGGGACGTCCCGTCCGGTGAGGATTCCGCCGCCGGAAAAGAAGTCTCCCCCGGCGCCATCGGTCATTTGGGGTTCACGGGAACGTCGATCTGGATCGATCCCACCCGCAAAGCGGTAGTGGTGCTCTTGACGAACCGGGTCCATCCCTCGGCGAAGAACGAGGCGATCCGGTCGTTCCGGCCTTGGTTCCATGACGCGGTTTGGAGGGAGCTGGACCGGTGAAAAACGTTCACCTCATGGGAATCGGCGGCACCGGCATGGTGGCGTTGGCCGGCTTGTTCGTTCAGAAAGGATGGGGCGTCCGCGGATCGGACAAGGACGTATATCCCCCCGCCTCGGACGAATTGGCGCGTCTCAAGGTGGAGGTGAGGAGCGGGTTCCGCCCCGAGAATTTGGAGCCGCGCCCCGACCTTGTGGTCGTGGGAAACGTGATCTCCCGGGACAACGTGGAGGCCCAAGCGCTCCTTCAAAACGGGATTCCCTATGTGTCGATGGCTGCGGCACTTCGGGATTATTTCCTGGCGGGACGAAGAAGTATCGTCGTGGCGGGGACGCACGGGAAATCCACGAGCACGGCTCTTCTGGCCTGGATGCTGGAGCATGCCGGAAAATCTCCCGGCTTTTTTGTGGGAGGTTTTCCGCTCAACTTCGGATCGGGGTGCCGGCTGGGGGAGGGGAAGCCGTTCGTGATCGAAGGGGACGAGTACGACACGGCGTTTTTCGAGAAGACGCCCAAGTTTCTGCACTACCGCCCCGAAGACGTCATCATCACCAGCATCGAGTTCGATCATGCCGACATCTATCGGGACCTCGCGCACGTGATCGAACAGTTCGAGAAGCTCCTGTCCATCCTGCCGCCCGATGCGAGCATCGTCGCCTGCGGCGATGATCCCACCGTGCGCGAGGTCGTGAAGAAAGCCCGGAAGGGCCGCGTCGTGCTTTACGGCTTGGCCGAAGGGAATGAGATGCGCGGCGTGGCTTTGAAACCCACACGCCGCGGGATGGCCTTTGGCCTCGAAAAAAACGGCCGTAAGACGACCAGCGTGGATTCCCCGCTTCTTGGGGCACACAACGTTCGGAACGCCCTCGGATGCCTCGCCATGGCGGAGATCCAGGGTGTCCCCTTGAAGGACGCCGCCGCGGGGCTCTCGGCGTTCCGGGGTCTTCGGCGCAGGCAGGAATTTCTGGGAGAGTTCGGAGGCGTGCGCATCTATGACGACTTCGCCCATCATCCTACGGCGATCGCCAACACTCTCGCCGGTTTCGAGCCGGTGGCGAAAAACTGTGGCGGAAGGCTTTGGGCCGTGTTCGAACCGCGTTCCAACACGTCACGGCGAAGGGTTTTTCAGAAGTCGCTTCCCGAAAGTTTCCGGCTCGCGGACGAAGTGATACTGGCTCCCGTGTACAAGAAGCCGGACGCGCTCCAGGACAGCGAGCTTTTGGAGCCGGCGGAAGTGGCCGCCGCGATTGCGCGATCCGGCCGGAAGGCGCGCGCGGCTTCAACCTACGAGGAGATCGTTCAAGCGGTGGCCTCCGAGGCGAAAAAGGGAGACGTCGTAGTGTTCATGTCCAACGGCGCGTTCGGAGGAGTGCCGCGCAAGACGGGCGAAGCGCTCGCGCACCAGGCCAGGGTTAAGGTTTAACCCTTAACAGGTTCCTGAAAAACTCAAAAACGGCAGGTTGCTCAAAAAGGTGTCAGATGCTAGGCGCTCGCGAAATCGCGACTGAGGCGTACTTAGTCCGTACATCGCAAGGAGACGATGAGCGAGCAACGACGCAGATGGCCCTTTTTCAGCGACCTGCTAATCATCTTCGTTTTCGATCACCTGGGTCAGGCGCACGGATAGCGCCTGCAGGTCTTCCAGCCTTCGGCTGATCTGGATCTCGAGATCGCCGAGGCGGCTGGCGAGTTCCTTGGAAATCTGCCTCAGCTCCGAAAAGTGTTTGGCCTTCTCGATCCGCTTTTTGACTTTGCTCGTGGTGGGATTCTTTTTCGGCTTGGATATCCGGCTCGCTTCGGAATACTCCGGGCTGGAGAATTCAAATCCGACGCGGGGCTCGGCCTTAATGTCGGGACGTGCGGACTTCTTCAAGCCGCAATTGGGGCAATGGTTTTCCGGCGGCTTGTTGTCCGCCGAACGGACCGAGTTCATCAAGGTTCCACAGTTGGGGCACTTCATAACGGGTTACTTCGCCACCAGCAGCCGTTTCAGTTTGTCGAAATTGTCCAGGATCTTTCCGGAGCCCAAGACCACGCAGGAGAGGGGATCTTCCGCCCTCTGAACGGGCAGCCCTGTTTCCTTCGCGATCAGCTTGTCGATCCCCCTAAGCAGCGCGCCTCCCCCGGTCAGGACGATGCCGCGGTCGAAAATGTCCGAAGCCAGCTCCGGGGGTGTTTTCTCCAGCGTGGCTTTGACGGCGTCGACGACCGCCCGAATCGGCTCCTGGAGAGCCTCACGGATCTCGATGGAGTTCACGGTGATCGTCCGGGGCACGCCCCTCACTAGATCCCGTCCCTTCACGTCCATCGTCATCCCTTGTTCGCTGGGGTATGCGTCCCCGATGGAGATCTTGATGACCTCGGCGGTCTTCTCGCCGATCAGGAGGGAATATTTCTTTTTGAGATAGTTCACGATCGCCTCGTCCATCTTATCTCCGGCGATCCGGATCGATTTAACGATGACGATTCCCCCCAGGGAAATCACGGCGACCTCCGTCGTTCCGCCGCCGATGTCGACCACCATATTTCCCGAGGGGTCCGTGATCGGCATGTCCGCTCCGATAGCTGCGGCGATCGGCTCCTGGACCAGAAAAACTTCCCGCGCACCCGCCGAATACGCCGATTCTTCCACGGCCCGCTTCTCGACTTCCGTTACGCCGGAGGGAATGCAGATGATGATCCGGGGCCTCACCAGGGCCCTGCGGTTATGGGCCTTGGTGATGAAGTACTTCAGCATCGCTTCGGTGGTGGAGAAGTCGGCGATCACGCCGTCCTTGATCGGCCGAATCACAACAATGTTCTCCGGCGTCTTTCCGATCATTTCCTTCGCTTCGTGCCCCACCGCCAGGACTTTTCGGTTCCCGGTACCGTCATTCAACGTGGCCACCACAGACGGTTCGTTGATCGTGATTCCTTTGTCCTTCTGGTAGACGAGGGTGTTGGCCGTGCCCAGATCGATAGCCAGATCCGTGGAAAACAGTCCCAGGAAGTATTTCAACACCAGTGCGGAAGTATCGAAAATTGCTCAGGATCTCAACCTAAAAGTGCTATCCTGAAAACCTCCAGTTCCTCGAATCCATGCCGGCGTTCGACCTGTTGCTGATCCTGCTTTGGGGCGGTCTTGGGGCCTCCCCGGCGACTTTTACTGCTCCCCCCTCGGACCTCGTTCTCGAGAACTTCGAGACCTTCGTGGTCGGGGCCGTTCCGTCGGACGGCTGGACTACGAGAGGGGGGAACGCGGAAGGGAGTTATTCGATCCAGCAGGAAACGGGCGGAAACCACTACCTTAAAGCCGTGGATCGGGGCCGTTCCGTTCAGCTCTTCAAAGAAAAAGGATGGGACCTAAAAACCTCTCCGTATCTCCGATGGAAGTGGCGGGCGAACCGGTTTCCGGTGGGGTCGGATGAGAGAATCGGCGCGAAGAACGACAGCGCGGCGGGAATCTACGTGGTCTTTCCACGCCGATTTTTTGTGCCCGAGGCCATCAAGTACGTTTGGAGCCTCAACGTCCCCGTGGGGACCCAAATCGCGCGCCGCGACCACTTTCCGATCTTCGTGATCCGTTCCGGAACCTCCGACCAGGGGCACTGGGTGCCCGAAGTGCGGAACGTCCGGGAAGATTTCATATCGCACTTCCATCGGATGCCGGCGGATCCCGTGGCGGTCGGTTTCCTGACGGACGCCAACGAAACGCAGAGTTCGGCCGAAGCCGACTACGATGATCTCACTGCTTTGGCTCGGTCTATTGGGCCGTGATGTCGGGCTGGTAATCCTCGTTCGAGAAACGAACAGCGCTGGCCGTGGGTGTGGCCTCTCCCTCTTTGCCTGCGGTCGTCAATCGTTGAACCATGAGCGTTGCTTGGCCGGCCAGGTCCTCATTGTTGCGGGCCACGACCGCGATGCGATTCAGGCCCGCTTCCAGCGGGATGGTCGTGTCGAAAGTCTCGGGTTTGGCGCTCCCGGCGCGCGAAGAAAACCCGGTGTAGAACACCTTGCGCCCGTTAACGAGGATGAACATGTCCTTGGGGGCTTTCTCGTCGGAGACCTGGCCTTGCAGCCGGAGGAACTGCGAACGCGCGGGTTCGAACGCCAGCTTTTCCACGGCAAGAGTGACTTTCGGCGGCTGCAGCCAGACCCACTCCACGGCGACGCGCTCCCCGCTCTTTGAAACGTTCCCGACCGGCCTGAGATTTTCCGAGGCGATCCACCCCGTTCTCTTGGAAGGCAGGCTGACGCGCGTGAAATCGTTGTACCGGGAAAGGGCGGGAAAGACGCTCCCTAAAGAGGCGTAGCCCACCGTGATGCCCGCTGCGGAGGGGGTGACGTAGATGGGCACATGGTCCCGGCGTGTTCCCAGGAGCCCGGATTCCGAGGCGGGGCCGGGTCCCCTTGAAACCGAAAAGGTGAGTCGCCGGGCGGAAGCGACGCGGTACACGGAGTCGGAAACCGCGAGATTGAACGTGAGATTGCGGCCATCAAAGGATGCGGGCACCTCCCACTCGAACGACACCTGGCGTACCTCGCCCGGCTTGAGTTTTCCGATCAGAGCGCGGCCCAATTTGACGGGAAAAGCTTTCTCCATGTCCGCTTTGAGCGACGCGGCCGTATCTTCGGACGCGATGGGCCCGTCGTTTCGGACTCGCAACCTCAACTCGATGGTCTCCCCGCGCTCGATCAGGCCGTCTCCATTTCCGCGGGACACGGGTCCGTTCGAATCGACGAGCTCGGGGACGAATGCGAAGCGCGGTTTGGGAGCCTCCTTGACCTTCACTTCGTCGCGGAGCACGTGAGGGACGACACCATGTGATTCGAAGAACTTGAGTTGAAAAGTGGCCAGGGAGGTAGGCATGAACTTCGGCACGGAGATCTTGGCCTGCCGCGTGACGGATCCCTGGGGTGGCACTTTTCCGAAGAGAAACTCCTGATTGTTCAGGAGGAAATTTTTGGACTCCGCTTGCGCCCGGGATTGAACCAGCGTGCAGGGACCCGGGTTGGAAATCGTCACGGAAAAGTTTACGTCGCGCCCCGCTTCGATCTCGTTCTTGCCGGACGGAGACACCGTCCATGACGCCGTCGGGATGCCGCAATTGGCGGAAGCCTTGGAGGTCGGGGGAGACCAATCGATCCCCTTGGCCGCCAAAGCATTCTCGATCTTTCGGTCCTCTTCCTTTTGGACTTCCGGGGCGGCGGCCTTCGCCAGCTCGATGAGTTGCGCCTTCGAAACCTGGGAATGGCCCTTCAGGAGATTGAACGCCACGCGGATCGGGAAATCCTGAAGCAGTTCCTGCGCCGTGCGCTTACCCGCTACCGCGGCGGATCTGAGATCCTCGTTTTCATCGAATTTCTCCAGATACTTCATCTCGACGGCGGAATCGCTTCTCAAAGAAGAGGTGGGATTTTCGAAGTGGCGTTCCAGCGTCACCTCCCCTTCGAAATACTTCTGCCGGAAGAGGTCGATGTATTCCTTGGACACGACCGCCGGGACAATTTTGACGTCCGGCTCGATGCCGATGGACTGGATCGAGTAATCGCCGGGCGTGAGATACTGGGCGATCGTAAGCTTGAGGGCCGAGTCCTCCGGCAGCTCGAACAGAGATTGGACCGTGCCTTTTCCGAACGTGCGTTGTCCGATCACGACGGCGCGATCTCTCCTCTTGAGCGCGCCGGCCACGATCTCGGAAGCGCTCGCGCTTCCCTGGTCCACGAGAACGGCCATCGGATAATTCGGCTCGGTTCCCTGGCCCGTGGCCTTTTCCTGGTCTCTCAAGCGGTTCCCGGCCCCGACCGTGGTGACGATGGGACCGGCCGGAAGGAACTTGTCGGCTACGGCCACGGCTTGATCCAACAAACCGCCCGGATCGTTTCTCAGATCCAGCACGAGCCCTTTGAGAGTTCCCCCGGTCGCTTTGTGAAGATTGAGCAGGTGGCGCGAGAGATCTTTGGTCGTGTCCGCCTGGAAGTTGCGGACGTGCACGTACCCGACGCCGTCGCCGAGGACCTGTGAATCAACGCTCAGGACGTTGATGATATCGCGCTTGATCGTGAAGCTCCGCTCCGCGGTCCATCCCTGCCTAAGAACGCTCAACGTGACGGGCGCGCCCTTGGGGCCTCTCATCATGTTCACCGCTTCGTTGAGAGCCATGCTGAGCGTGGGTTCCCCGTCGATCTTGGTGATCTGGTCGCCCGCCTTCAGGCCGGCCCGGAAGGCCGGAGTGTTGTCGAGCGGTGCGATGATCGTGAGCTTGGAGTTCTTGATTCCGATCACGATGCCGAGGCCGCCGAACTTCCCCAAAGTGCTCACTTTGGTTTCCGCGTAAAGATCGCTCGCAAGGTACACCGAGTGCGGATCCAACGTGGAGAGAATACCGTTGATCGCCCACACCTCGAGGTCCCGATCCGCCACGTCGCTCTTTTTGTGGTCTCTGACGAATTTGAGGGCGTCAGAAGCCGCGGATTGGAGCGCGTACAGGTTCCTGAGGTTCGTATCGAATTCGGTCCGGGCGGTATCCACGGTCAACACGGCCCGGTGAGGCTCCGGGTAGATCACGCGGACCTCGGCCACATTCAAAGAAACCTCGTCCAAAGTTTTTCTGAACATGTTCTCGGGGTTCACCCGGTCGGGGTCGAGATAGCTTTCCCGGATGTGAGCCAATACCCGTTGCAGGACTTCCAGGCGGTCGAGGCGGTCCTGGGTTCGGAACCAATCCGATTGAAGGCTGAAACCGCGCGCCAGAATCCCGGTCGACGAGTCTCCGTCGCTTCGGACTTGTGCCGTGACCAGGGAAAGGAGCAAGAGGACGAGGAAAACGCCGAGAATTCTGGTTTTATGCATGTCGGGTGTCTTAGTGAGGGCCTTAAAAAATAATCAAAAAAGTTTGGGAATTATAGCACGGCTTGAGTGCGATGATTGATGCAAGAACCGCCAAAATTTTGGAGCGGGAGACGGGATTGGGCGGGACTCTCGTCCCGCTCGTTCCAAGGAGGCACCTCGCCACCCCAAGGGTGCCGGCTCGGTGCTTATCTGATTGTTCGGCCCTCCAGGCCGAACGGAAACGTGAAGGTGGACGGGTGCGGCACGCGCTTTGTCGCTGAAATCGGCGCTGAGAAAGCCCCTGACGCGGAAAGTCGAATAAGTCATTGGTCATAAACGGGGCGCTGGCCGCACCCTTAGCGGGAGCAACTACATCTCAGTCCAAAATTTCCACCCCACAAGGGGGCCAAAATTTTGGAGCGGGAGACGGGATTTGAACCCGCGACCCTCACGTTGGCAACGTGATGCTCTACCAACTGAGCTACTCCCGCCCACTCTCGACTTCCAGCCGTTGCCCATAGCCAAGTGCCATGTGTAACCGCTGAGAAATTAAGCAGTTTGTGCTATCGGAGGACCCCCCACATGTCAACGTGAAATTGGGGACACGTACGAATTTCTAAACCTCGCGGAATCTAACTGGTTTCGGGGCTCAATTTCGCTGTCAGACTATTAATTGGTACGTGTCCCCAATTAGGACGAGGGCAACCATTGTTACCGTAGCCGGTTCCCCGAGCATCGTTGAACTGCATCTAAAGAGAACAGCAGGGTCGTAACACTTGGAAATAACACGATAATATCGTTGAATCTCGCCCGCATGATTTGGCCTGGTCTTTGAAAGCAATAAAGGAGAATGCCATGGTTCGCTCCGCGAAAATCAAGACTCTTCTAACTCCGGCTCTTTGGATCGCCCTGGCGATTCTTCCCGCATGTCAGAAACAAGACGCGGCAACCGATAATCCCAGACAACCGAGTAACGCTTCCCTACCGTCCGTCTTTCGAAATCCGGATCTGGAACCAGGGCCGATTCCTCCCATCGCGTTGGCCCCGACAGCCAATCCGCTTCTCACCTCCGCCATCGCCCTTCAAAACGACACTCGTACGTACATCATCGGTCAAGCGGGAGCCGCACAATACGACCGTGGTGTGCGTGAAGCGTGCGCTGTGTTCGCGGGCGGGGCCACGCCGGTGGAAATGTGCGGCACCGTGTACGACGACGGTTCGTTCCGTTTCTACCTGCCGGCCGAAACCAAAGCGGGAGATGTTGTGACGGTCTGGACCAACGGCCCCGGTTATGTAGACGGTGGTCCCGACAAGAACGGCATCGATGTACAAGTCACCGTCGAAGGTCCCCGGTTTCCGCAGCAACTCGCGGGTGATGCGGGTAGCTTTGCGAGCTCTCGCCTCTTAGCCGTGGATCGGGTCAGCGGAGATCTCTGGGCAAGCGCAACAGAAGGACTTTACCGGATCCGCGCCGACGAACTGGGTCTGGATCCTTCAAACATGCGGCCGGAATTCCTGACGGTCACGCAGAATCTTCGTCGGGCCAGCATTGGCGGCATCTATCGGGACGCGGCCGGCGGAATCTGGGCGCTTGAACAGGGACTTTCAACCGCCGGACCACCGGTTACGGTTCGGGCTCGCGTATCCTCGGTTTCAGGAGCGGCCGTCATTCGAACGCAGGCCGTGATTTCTCCGGCGCTCGAAACCGTATGGAGCAACCAAAGCTTCATGCCGGTCGAACGTTTCGGAGGGGGTATCTGGATGGTGGCCGAAGGCCGAAGGCAAGCATGGGCTCTTTCCGACGCACACCCTCAGATTGCGAACGATACACCGCACGGGCTTTTCGAAGGGAATCCTTCCGAAAACGATTGGATGCGATGCAATTCTCCGATGTCGGCTCTGACGACCTTCCCGATGTCGGCTCTATCAACCATGCGCGGCACCGACAGTTCGATATTGCCGGATGATCCCGGTGATGACGGGGAGGTTCAACCGCCCTCAATCACGCTGATCCGCCAAGTGAGCCCCACGCGCGCCATCGGCGTGACCTCGCGCAAGGACGTGATCTCCTGGAACATTCAAGGCAACGACTGGCTCTTCGAAAAGTGTGCGCCGTTGCCTGATCTGGGACCGGTGACGGATGTCTCTGAGATCGAGACCCTGGGTTCCGACGTCTTCCTGGCCACGACTTCGGGCCTTGTGCGATGCACGGGACTCGCTTCGGATGGGATCGCCACTCCGGAGTGCGCCAAAATGTGGCCCGCGAACGGGACGACAATAGTTCCCACGCTCGTTCGCGACCCGAACGGGGACCGAATCTATTTTGGAACATACACTGCAAACCCGGAGAGCATTCTCACGGCCGGGATCACGCTGGATGAAATCGGAACCCCGATCGTGACCGTCGAACCGACGTCCATCTGTCCCGCGGTCGAAAAAGGATTCAACAATTGCTTTCCTGTTTTCTCATCGGCGTGGGCGTCCGGGGACACGCTGCTCTTGGGCACCGCGGTCGGTCTGTTCCGGGCCCGGCGTGCCGAAGCCGGACCCTCCTGGGAAGTCACGCCGGTGAAACCGGATGTGAATCTGAATTTCGGGATCAACCATCTTCTTCTTTCCGCGAATGCGTCGGGCGAACCTGAACTCTGGATCGGCTCCGAGAACCCGGCCGTCGCGGTCCTGAGCTTGAAGAATCCGGATCAACGCAACCTGGAAGGATTTTCATGGCCCGATGGAACCCGAACGACCGGTATGAGCGATTTTGCACCCGCGTCCTTCGGGAACCAACGAGGCGTGTGGGTGATCGGTTCCAAGGGCACGATGTTGATTCTGCGCAGTCCCGATGGCTCGGTGCGCAGAGAGTTCGTGAAAAACGTGAGCTGCGGTCTGCTTGCTGCGGATGGCCGCAGTGGTGCCTGGTGCTATAGAGAAGGTTTCTATCTTGCTCATCTGGGCTTCGATGCCGCCGGAGCCGTCACCGTGGAGGACCTGAGCGCCGAACGGGCACTGCTGCCTAATGCGGCGTCCCTGCTGCCGGAATATAGGTACCAGCCGGTGCCTCAATTTTTCCATATGGTTGCCAATGCGCGCGGAGACCTCTGGCTTTTCGATCAGTGGCTCGTGTACGTGCGGAAAGCCGACGCTTCCAATTCCGATCGCTGGCATGCCGCCGTCCTGACGTCGCACTACAGCCCCGAGGCGCTGAAACCGTTTCTCCCGGAGGGCGAAGACGCCGTTGTGGAACTCGGGGGAGATGGGAACCTGTGGCGCCTGCGGCCTCTGGAGGACGGGACAATCTCGCAAGAGATGCTGTTTTCGCCGCCGAAGTACGGTGCTAGAGGACCTTCGGATGTCGCTGCCGACGGCACCGGAGGGTATTGGATCGCCTACAGGCCGGACACCGTCGGCGGCGTGCCGATCGTGGCGCAGATTCCAAAGCTCGGAACCGCCGGTTCGCCGGACGCTTACGGTATGAAACTCCGGTCTGTTTTCCAGCCCGGACAGTTCCCGGGAAGCTTTATTTCCGCCATGGCGTCCGACCCGGTGGAAGGGGGGCTCTGGATCAGCACGGAGAACGGTCTGGCCCGCGCGCCCAAGGAATCGTTCGTGGATCTAACGCGGATCTTCTTGCAGTAGAAAATTGTGGGATACGCGGTTGATTCCGAATTCGCGGCAATTGCGATCCAGTCGTGCGTCCCAGGATTTCAATTCGGATCCATGAAAAAATTCTGCATGTCGACGACCAGAAGCGCGGATTTCGACGTTTCAAGCGTCAACGAGGTGCGATTGTAAGGGGCAACCTTGTCCAGCCAGGCGGCTGTTTTGGCGGGTAGCGATTCGACGGTGACATAGGGGGTTTGCATGGTTGACCTCCTTATCGGCACTCACGCCGGGACGTCAATTGGATTCAGGGATGGAATCGGAGATACACGACTGGTTTTGAATTTGCGGTAATAGGAATCCAGGCGTGCGGCCGTCGATTCGGAGCTATTTTTTGGTCCAGATGACTGAAGATGAAAGGTCCCAGCCGTCCAACAGATCTTTGCCGTATTTGTCGGCGACCTTTTTCTTCAAAGCATCGGTAACAGCTTGGAACGCTTCTTTGGCACTGTCGTATCTCCACTGAACACCAATGCCCCAGGTATCGGCGCTCGTCTGCCTCACGTAAACGACCTCGGCTTTTTGGTCTTTGGCAAGGAACTCGCCTATCTCAATGGCTTTTGACTTCGAAACGTTGGAATTAAATTTGAGCATCCCGACGATCAAATTGCTGTCGGTCTTTGCTGCGTATGTGCTTGGAGCCAGCATCGCGGCTAGTAGCGCAAGCCCGATAAAGATGATCAATTTTTTCATGTCTCTTCCCTTTGCGGTTGGAAGTTCGAAACGCATGATGCCAGCCTGGTTTGAGCGTGACAAGAAATCGGAGGCAGGGGGACGGACGGAAAGCGGGGAGACAGGGCGGGTTCGGAATTTGCGGCGTTAAGCCGGAACCCTATGGGAAGTTTGAAGAAGATTTGGAGGCGACGGTCGGATGGGACAGCTCTCGCTGTCCCGTTGTAAGGAGAGCCCTTCGCACCCGGCTTCGCCGGGTCCCCGCTCAGGGCTGTCATTAGAAACTTTCAACGTCGAACCGAAGGTCGGTTCGAATCTGCGGAAGGTGTTAGGAAGATTTGGAGGCGACGGTCGGAGTCGAACCGACGCATGACGGTTTTGCAGACCGCTCCCTTACCACTTGGGTACGTCGCCCCGATCCCTTCTCTAACCTGAAATGCGAAAGGTGCCAATAGCGTTTTGGCTTAAATGGGGACACGTACCAATTAAATTGGCAGCGAAATTGAACCCTTGAACCAGTTGAAATCCATGCCTCGGGGAAATTCGTACGTGTCCCCAATTTCAGACGTTACTGAAGGTGGAGCAGGAGGCGGGTGCCGGACGGTTCGACTTTGGCCAGACGAACTTTGGACGATGCGAGATCCAAGACAATATGTAGTTCGCTGCCGGATGCGGATTCGTGGAGGCCGACGCGGATTTGTTTGAGGTGGGGGCTGCGTACGGAAAGGCTCGTTCGAGGATACGGTTTGGACACGCCTACGATCCTGACCAATTCACGTGGAGCGCCGCCGCCCAATCGCAACCGGTGAATCGATTGCATTTTGAACGTTCCGTCGCCGGTCAGCATTACTACGGTCTCGCGCGGAGCGCTTTTCCAGGAGATCTTTGTCACGGCAGTGAGGGGGACTGCTTCCTTCGCGACACGTGGGTTCTCGGAGGGTAGGGCCTTTTCCGGCGCTTGCGCAGCCGTCTTTGTCTGAATCTCCCTCTTTTCTGTGACTGTTTCGGGTTGCGATATCGCGGACGTGGCGGGGGCTGCCGGTCGCGAGACCGGCTGGCTCGGGAGGAGAGGGCTCGGCTCCACAACGGATTTCATAAGGTCCCCACTCCGGGAAGTGAAGAACTGCCAAACCGCCACCAGGATCAGCAGGAGAATCGCGCCGTAGAACAATCGCTTGGTGTATCTCGACCAGGTTCGAACCGGCTGGGGAACGTACGTGGGCTCCACGCCGGCAAAATCCGCTGATCCGGTATGAGGCGAAGATCCCTCGGTATCCGCGACAATTCCCGTTTCGTGAGAATCGCCGTTTCGGTCCTCCGGTGAAACCTCGGGGAGAACCGGAATCGGTTCCGGATCGCCGCCCGCAAGAGTGGGCTGGAAGGAAGGGCCGGACCGCACGTCGGAAAGGAAGCTCTCGGCCTCGTCTTCCAGGGTGACCGCTCCTTCCGGCCGAAATGCCGACTCAAACGATGGGATCGCCGGTGTAGGCGGGCCTGATTGGGTGCGGGCGTCGCCGGCCTTCAGGTGTTGATTCACGACGGCGCGGATCAAATCGCGGCCCCGCTCGTTGATCTCGTGGAAGCGGATCGCCATCCCTCTGGGCCTTTCGGGTCCTTGGTCTTCTTTGCGCACCCAAACGATCTCAGCGAGCCCCTGAAGCAGCGTGGCATCATCGTCCAGCCTGAACTCGAAGCTCAGGATCGTTCCGACCGGTTTGGGGTCTGGGGATTTGATGAACATGCCTCCCTCCGAGAGGTTGGCGGAGGCTTCGGCAAGGGAGCCGGCGAATTTCTCGAATTCGAGGTTTACCTTCACCTGGATTGGAACCCGCGGAGCGCGGCGCGGAGCGAACTCTGGAGGGGGGTCAAGCGTCACAAAGCACCGCGGGGTGTCAGTATCCTCGGACGTTCCACGGAATCGATGAATCGAAAGAACCGCTGACCTTGAATGCTGTCGTTCCCTCGTCGTTGATTCGGATGCCAGCCGGATTCGACATCATGAGCCTTGCCTGCACAAGGTCCTTCAACCGTTTGCTGAGTGTGACTTTCACCTCCAGATCCACCTGGCTGCGCGGGAAGAACGAAGGAACGTTGATGATTCCGTTGGCCGTCCCGTTCACGTCCGGGCCCGAAACCGCGAAGGATTTGACGGTCAGCTTTCCTTTTTCGAGCTGGCCTTCGCCCTGGATCTTGTCGCAGCGGATGGGCTCCAGGCCGGGGATCTTAAGATCCACGTTCGCCGCGAGGAGGCTCGCCTTTCCCTGGGCACCGCTCAAGTCGCCGGCCTGCAAAGCCGGAGTCTTGCCCTCGACATCCGCGGAAAAGGTCACCTTGGCGGCGAAACTGGCCGTGCCGCCCGCGAGATCCGGCGAGATCTGTTCGCCGGGCAGGGTCCAGGCCACTTTCCAATCCCGTGTGCCTACGCTGGCTCCGGAGCTGTCCTTTCCGAAGGTGAGGCCGCCCTTCCATCGGGTGCTCCCTTGCTGGGCCGCGTACGACACGGAGAGGCTCTTGGTGAACACGTAGGCGAGAAGGGAAAACGGATTCACGGTGACCCGAAGGGAATCGACGTCGATTTCGTCGGAGTTCGGCTGTCCGAAAGCCTTGAGCAGGAGGACCCGGGTTATGGCGTCACCACCGTTGGCGCCTCCGGGGCCCAACAGCACACGGGCTTTCTCCGCCTCGAAACCCATGGGAAGCGCCGGAGAAAGGCGGTCCATGTCGATCTGGTATCCGGTACTGCGCGTGAGGGCTCCGGTGATCGTGTCGCGGATCCTCTCGTACGGAAAGTTCCAGATCAAACCTATGGCGAAGATCGCGCCGCCCAGGAGAATGTATTTTGCGACGGACTTGATCGTGGCTTTGGAAGGGATCAGCTTCATGGGTTCGCCGCCGGCTGGAAGGTGGACACGGAGAAATTCACGTTGAGCTGCGTGGGATCCTGGAAATTCGGTTTCACTTGCAGGGACGTGATGCGCAAGAGTTGCTGCGAGTTCTCGACGTCGAAGAGAAAGTTGATCAACCCCCGGAGCGTGATTTGCTTCACGGAGACCGCCACTTGCGTCTCCTTGTACATCTCGTTGCTCGGAGCCGGCCGGTCTTTGAGAGACTCGATGCTCACGCCGTTCTTACGCGCCAGCTTTTCCAGATGCGTGGCGAGCTGGAAATCCGGTGAAGCGCTGCGGATCATCAGTTCCATCTCGCGCACTTGGCGTTCCGTCTGGATGTACTGGGCCTTGAGTTGATCCATGTTGCGCAAGGCCAGGCGGTTTCTCTCGATCCGACCCGCCATGGAGGCCGTCGTGACGGCGAACGCCGAGTAGATCAGGAACATGAAGAAGAGAACGCCTCCCGCGATGGAAGCCCACACGATGTACCGCTCGCGTTCGGAGAGGCGGGCATAGTACGCCTTCAGGACGTCGAGCTGGCCGACGAGATCGCGTAACTGGTTGATGGAGATCTTCATCCCTTCCTCCTCGTCTTCGAGGCGTCCACTTCCTCGCCGACGGTGACCGTGAGCATGAACGCTTTGGTTCCCTCGGCGGATTCGCGGATGTCCCCTTTCTCGACCTTATGGAACTTGGGATTTTCCTTGAGGGCCGCGATGATCCTGTCGACGGACGCGTAGGAATCGGTGTTCCCTCGCAGCGTGATCTTGTTCCGGTCGATCGACAGCTCTTGCGTATCCAGCGGAATTTCGGGCGGAATCCGTTGCGAGACCTCCCGCAGGATCCCGAGCGCCGTCAGGTCGTTCAACCCCGCCGTCAAAATGGCCTGCTGTTGCTCGTATTTCCCGATCCGGGTCTCCAGGGCCTTGAGTGCCGCGGCCGCGTTCTTGGGTTTCGAAGGCTCGTTGGGAACGATCTCGGAATAGATCCGCAGGATCGATCTCTCGATGAGGGAGTTCTGGCGGGCCAGGCTTTGATAGCGGAATCCGAGGTGGAAGAGAGCCAGAACGAAAATCACGGCCACCCACTTGCCGAAAAATACCGCCTTCTCCTTGATGCCGGAGAGGTCCTTGGCGAACGTGAACGTGCCTTTGCGGAAATTGAGCGAGGCGGTCCTCTTGGCGGCGGATCCCCTTGCGGCAAGCCGCATCCCCAGGCCCACGGCCTGGGCGAAACTCGGCTGCCGCGCCCCCAATTTTCGTTCCGCTTCATCGTGCCGGCCGAAGATCTGAATGTGCGCGACGGGCAACGACGTGAGGCCGCCCAGATACTCGGGCAGGTTCCGAATCAGGCTGGTACCTCCGCAAAGGAAGATCTTTTCCACGGGCTGGCCGGGGGATCCGGCATCCCCGCCCTGCGCCCGGAACGCCTGCAGCGTCTGCATGACCTCGCGGACGATTGGATCCACGGCCTGCCGGATGACGCTGGAAAGCCTCCGTAAGTCCTTGCTCTGAAGCGGGTGGTTTTCCAACTCCAGGATGCCGTGATTGTGTTTGACCTCCGCAGCCTGCTCCCACGTCAGATCCAGGCCGGTGTGAATCGCCTCGGTGATGTCCCGCCCCCCCATGTACAGCGTTCGGACGGACCTGGGCTGGAATCCGGAGACGATGCAGACCGACGTCTTCTGGTGCCCGATGTCCACGATCGCGTACGTGCCCCCTTCCTCACGCAATGTAAGGAGGTGGAGGTTGTAGAGCGCCAGGGAGTCCAATCCCACGTATGCGGGATCCAGATCGGCACCTTTGAGCAGTTCGAGATGCTCCGCGAGGACGCTCTTCTTGACGGCGGCGGCCAGGCAGGTGGTCCGGGCCTTCGACGTCGAAATCGTGTGGTGGTCGATGATGATCTCGTCCAACTCGAACGGGATGTGGGATTCCAGTTCGAACGGCAATACACGCTCCACCTGACGGTCGGGGAGGGGGAGCGTGAGGATGCGCGTGGAGACGTTGACTCCGGAGAGGGCCGTGATCACGGCCGTGGGTTCCAGATGGTTGTCGTGAAGAAGCCGCGCGAGGGCTTCCTTGACCACGACTTTCCGCTCCGCCGGTTCGAGGTCGTCCATTTGAAGCGGCGGCGATTCATAAAGATCGGTCAACTCGAAAAACTTGAACGTCGTCGTGAACGAAGCGGCTTTGATCGAGTACGAGCCGATGTCGAGACCGAGGATTCTCTGGGGCATCAGATCACCTTCCAATACAGGATTTTAGGCGGCTTTGCAGGATCCTGGCGGGACAATACCGTCAGAATCGTCCGATCCGTGTTCTCCGCGATGCCGGTGGCCTCCACAAAGAACGTATCGGAAGCCACGCTGAGGATCTTTCGCACCGCCTGCCTGATCATCTCCGGCGTTCCTTGCTGGCCCCTGGCGCTCACTTTGCAGAGCTGCGCCGCGGTGTCCAGGAACGAAGGAGGTTTTCCGCCCGAGTCCGTGGAACGGAAAACCACGTTCTTGCGGAATTTCACGATCTCCTGAGCGCAGGCGAAGCGGTCCTGGTCGCCTGGAAGAACCTCGCGGTTGAAAATCGCGGCGATGACTTCCAGCGGCGCCGTGTTGACGTTGATGTGGCCTATCTCGTTCACTTGCAGCCCTGGGCCTCTGGGGTACCGGGCGTCAAAGGGATACACCGTGATGAACGGCTTGAGTTCCCGGAACAAATCGTCGGTCATCGGCCTGATGAGGCGCACCTCGTCGACGGAATAAAACGGGCCATTTTTGACGTGCAGGTTCCTGTCTTCAGTCTGGTATTCCACGTCCTCCACGCCGCCACCCAGGTGGTTGATCTCGCTGTCCATATCGGTCCAGTCGTCGATGGCCCACAGCACGTTCCTGTGGTCGGTATCCCGGAAATATCCCTTGAAACGGGGGCTCAGGAGGAGGTTTTCCAGGACTTCGGCGGTACCCGACCACCTCCGGTTCGGGCCGAACCCTCCGGAGCCCACATCGTTGAGATTGATCTTGGAGGACTCATCGTGGATTACCGATAAAAAGGAGCCGCCGAGGGCCTCCATTTGCTTGGCCTCTTTGGCTTTCTCGCCGGCGTTTTGCCTGTCCTCCGAAACTTTCGCACCCTCTCCCATGGCGGCTGCCGCAGCGGCGGCTGAAAAGGGGTAGGGGAGCGGCACGGCCCATTGAAACTCCTGAAGGTCGTCCTTGGGCCCGCCGTAGTTGGTGCCGGGAATCGCGGGGATCGAGTCCAGCGCCTTGTCCAGTTGGAGGCGGAACATCGACCAGCGCACCGCCGCGCGCGCGAGCTCGTACGCTTTCTCGGAGTCGCGCCGGTTCATGACCACGGTGGCGGTCACCTGGGAGCGGTACATGATTTCGATCACGACGGTGGAGATCACGGCCAGCGTAACGAGAACGAGGACGAGCGCCACGGAGCCGGACATGGGGTTCAAACGCGGAGCCCTCATCCGGATCTTCCTCCACGTGACGTCGGTGTCGCCCTTGGGGTGGGTGTCGCCACAGGTGTCCCTTGTTGTCCCGCCTGTTGAACGCCGATCCCCTCAGCCATGGGGATCTCCACCACGTCCTCATACGTTTCCTCGCGCCCTCTCTCGTCGCGAAGCACCAGGACGGCGCGCACCGCTTTGGGAAGTTTGTTGCGGTTCTCATCCCCCCGGCTGTCCCAGGTGGTCTTGAACGTCTCGCCGTCGCTGTATTCCAGGTGGAACGACACGATGTTCTTCGCCAGGACCACCGTGTCTCCTTCGGCCTTGTTGTCGAGGGGCCAGAAGTCACGGGTCTCCTTCCGGCGGAGGTGGTTCAATCGCGTGGTGGTATCGCTTTCCGTGTCGTAGACGATCTCAGCCTGGTCGCCTTCATGCGTGTTGGGTCCGCTCCGGTCGTGCGTGAACGATGTGAACGACATCTTGTCGCGGTCTCCGCTGGACTCTCCTTTGAAGTACGAGAGCTGAAAAATGGATTCCACCATGAAGGCCTGGCTCAGGTCGTCCCGGATCTTCGAGAGGGCCGCCGTTCCAACCTCCGCCAAGGCGGTGCGCTCCGTAATCGTGGTCTGGGTTCGGAATGTGGCCGAAAGGGCACCCCACGTCAGCGTGGCGATGATGGAGAGGATCAATGTGGCGAGGACGACCTCCAGCAATGTGAAGCCCCTCTCCCTCATCAACGGACCGCTCCCGTCCCGGTTCCGCCGGTGCCGGTGACGCTCGCTCCGCCGGTAAGCGCTCCGATCGCGACGTTGAGCTGCGTCATCGTGTCCTGTGCGATCAAGTGCGTGACCAGCTCATAGCTTTTCTCTCGGGCCCCGTCGCTCCAAAGAACTTCCACGTGGAGCTCCTTGAGAGCCTCGCCCCAGACCTTTCCGATCATCTGCAACGGCCCCGCAAAAAGCTGCGCGTTCGAATTCTTCTCGTCTTCGGCGCCCCCGAAGGCCAGTTTGAAAAGTGCCCCGAAATCCGGAGCGGGAACGGGGAGCACCGTGTATTTCCACCGGTAGCCCGGATGTCTTTCCTGATCGAATTCACCTTTCTCCTCGGGTTTGAGGGTGTCGATCCCCTTGAAAGCCGCCAGCTGGGAGAGCTCCGTCATTTTCGACTCGGCAAGCGTGATGGCCGCGTCCATGGTGCGTGCGCGGCTGACCAGATCCATGGAGCGGCTCTGGCTTTCCATGAGGACCACCAGCGAGATCGAGAGGATGACCATGGCCACCATGACCTCCACGAAGGAGAAGCCGCGGGCTTCAGACTTCATCGGGCCGGAGCTCCCCTTTTTCGACGCGGGTTCGCCCCCCGAGGGGCTCCAGAATGACGCTGTAAGCGTCGTCACGGTCGTTAAGAACGTAAATGATCGTCTTCTGAACGAATCCGCCCGGCGAGAGATCCACCCACGGAACTCCGGTCTCTACGGATTTTCCTTCGCTGGCGGTGTAGACGCCTTTGAAATGGATCGATTGCGGAAGCGCCTTGGGTTTCAGGTTGGGAGCGTCCAGTTTCTTGTAGCGCAGTTCGTCTTCGGCCTTTTTTTCGTCATCCGAGAGCTCCCGCATATGCTCGTCGCGCTTTTCGAAATCCTGCATGATCTTGTCGAGCTTCGTGTCCTCATCGAGCAGCGGGATCGTAGGGGGTTCCTCGTACGATTCGGCCCAGTACAGGCGGCGCTCCAGATCGAACCGGATCCGGATTTTCTGGTGCCTCATCACGGAGTGTTCGTACGCGGCTCTCACGAACCCCGCGACTCCGGTGGCTCCGTTGCGAAGGTTGATCCCCGTCATGTTCGAAACCTTTGGAAGCGCCATGGACGACAGAAGGGAGATCAGGAACATCACAAAGATCAGCTCGATCAGTGTGAACGCTCGGGTCCGGGCGCGCCGCATACCTTACTTCGTCTCTTCGGTCTTCTCCGAGGCCCAGTTCACGATGTCGTCCGCCGTCCCTTCGTCCCCGTCCGGACCGTTCGACCAGAGATCGTAGCTTTCGGGACTGTGAACGCCGGGCGCGGTGTAGTTGTACGCGTTTCCCCAAGGATCCAAGGGGATCTCCTTCTTCTCCAGGAAACCTCCCGGCGGGTAACCTTTGCAGGCCCTCCCCGACGTCGGCGCCATGAACAGATCCTGGAGGGAACTTGGAAAGAAGCCGCACTCCAAATGAAACGTCGTGATGGCGTTTCCCAAGGCGGCGACCTGCGCCGCGGTGGCTTTGACCTTGGCCCTCTCCACCTGCCTCGTGATCCCGACGGTCACGATCGTCGTCAAAAGGCCCAGGATCAAGACGACTGCCATCAACTCCACGAGCGTGAACCCGCGGTTCAATCGATTCCTCTTCCTGTTTCTCTGCATGATTCCTCCTATCCGAAAGCTTGGTTCATTTGGAAAATGGGCAGCATTACGCTGAAAACGATGAAACCGATCACGCTCGCCATGATGACGATCATGACCGGCTCCAACAGGGACGTGAGCGTCGCCACGCGGGCGTCCACCTGGTTGTTGTAGGTTTCGGCCACTTTGCTGAGCATCTTCTCCAGTTCCCCGGTCTTCTCGCCGATGGCGATCATGTGCGTGACGAGAGGCGGGAACTCCCCCGATCTCTTCAAGGGCTCGGCGACGGAGTCCCCTTCCGATACGTTTGTGCGGACGTTCTCGATCACCTCCGTCAGGATGACGTTCCCTACGACGTTCTTGACGATGTCCATCGCCATGAGAATGGGAACACCGCTCGCGAGGAGCGTGGAAAGCGTGCTGGAGAACCGGGCGATCGCCACCATGCGGAACACGGGGCCGAAAATCGGGACGTGGAGCAGAAACCGGTGATAGGTCCTTTTCCCCTTGGGGGACCGGATGTAGGCCCGCACGGAGAAAAACACGATCAGAATGAGGCCCAGGCCCACGTACCAATAAGTCGTGAACAGCTTGCTGACGCCGATCAGGACCCGCGTGGGGATAGGGAGCGCCTGTTTCAGGTCCTGGTAGAGGCGTACCAGTTTGGGGATTACGAACGTGAAGATCACGATCAAAGCCACAAAACCGATCAGGAGCATGATCGCCGGGTAGGCCATGGTGGAGATGATCTTTCCGCGCAGCTTCGTTTGGTTCTCGTTGTAATCGGCCAGGCGGTTCAGGACGATTTCGAGGGCGCCGGAGGCCTCGCCGGCACGCACCATATTGACGAACATGTCCGAGAAGATCTTGGGGTGTACCCGCATGGCATCCGCCAGAGAACCGCCTTGGTTGACTCTTTCCCGCACCTCGGAAAGCGCGCGCTTCAGATTGAGGTTTTCCACCTGGTCCACGAGCGCGGTGAGCGATTCCACAAGCGGAATTCCCGCGGCGACGAGCGTGGCGAGTTGGCGGCTCATGACCGAGACATCCTGGGACGAAACGCCGCGGCTGAAGCGGATGTTTCCGGGAGCCGAAGGGCCGGTCTCCTGCGTCTCGCGGATCTCCGTTAAAAAGAGCCCCTCCTTCCGGAGGCGGCCCCGCGCTTCGGAAGGGTTGGGGGAATCGATGACTCCCTTGACGTTCTTCCCGGCGGTGGTGACCGCTTTGTATTCGAAAACCGGCATGGGTTACTCGATCGTCATTTCCTCCTGCGTCACGCGCAGGACTTCCTCCATCGTCGTCACGCCCGACAAAACCTTCTCCGCACCGTCGTCTCTCAGCGTCCTCATCCCCCGCGAGAGAGCGGATTTCTTGAGGGAGGTGGCGTCGGCGCTCTTCAAGATGAGAGAGCGGAGTTCCTCGTCGATCGGGAGGATCTCGTAGATGCCGCTGCGCCCCTTGTACCCGGTGTTCCAGCACTCGGAACACCCCTTGGAGCGGTAGATGGTGTGCTGCGCGGCTCTCGCCGGATCGATGCCGATTTCCTTGAGTTCTTCATCGTCGGGTTTGTGCGGCTGCCGGCACTGTTTGCATACGACGCGGATCAAGCGTTGGGCCATGACGGCCACGAGCGAAGAGGAAACCAGGAAGGGTTCCACGCCCATGTCCACGAGACGCGTGACGGAACTGGCCGCGTCGTTCGTGTGGAGCGTGGAGAACACGAAATGGCCCGTGAGAGACGCCTGAATGGCGATCTCCGCCGTTTCCAGGTCGCGGATTTCCCCCACCATGATGACGTCGGGGTCCTGGCGCAGGATCGAGCGAAGCCCGTTCGCGAACGTGAGGTCCACCTTCGGGTTCACGTGGATCTGCCCGATCCCCTGGATCTGGATTTCCACCGGGTCTTCCACGGTGATGATATTGCGCTCCTTGGCGTTGATCCTGGTCAGGCATGCGTACAGCGTCGTGGTTTTCCCGGAGCCGGTGGGGCCGGTCACGAGAAAGATGCCGTGAGCCTTCGTGATGATCTTGGCGATCATGCCGAGTTGGCGCTTGTCGAACCCCAGGTCCTCCAGGGACAGAAGGACGTTGGAGGTGTCCAGGAGGCGGAGGACGATCCGCTCCCCGAATGAAGTGGGAAGCGTCGAAACACGGATATCCACATCCCGGCCGGCCAGCCGGATCCTGATGCGCCCGTCCTGCGGGATCCGCTTTTCCGCGATATCCAGCTGCGCCATGATCTTGATTCGGGAGCTGATGGAGTTCTGCGCCCGCTTGGGGGGCTTCATGATCTCGTAGAGCACGCCGTCGATCCGAAACCGGACCGAAATCTCCTTCTCGACCGGCTCGATGTGGATGTCACTGGCCCTCTCCTTGACGGCCCGGAAAAGGAGAGTGTTCACCAGGCGGATGATCGGGGCCTCGTCTTCACTGTCGAGAAGGTCCTGGGTCTCCTCCAGATCCACATCCTCGATCTGCGGCTCCTCCAGATCCTCCATGAGGTTGTCGGGGGTTTTCGTGGCGGCCCGGTCATAGACCCGGTTGATCATGTCCAGGACCGAGCGCCGGGAAGCCAGGACGGGCTTGACGTTCGCTTGCAGCAGGATTCTGAGGTCGTCCATGGGCCCCAGATCGACGGCATCCGAAATGGCCACGATGACGTGGCCTCGATCCTTCCTAAGGGGGATCAATCCGTACTTCTTGGCGAAGTTGATCGGGATTTTCGTGGCCAGCTCCGGGTCCACGTTCTCCTTGCTCAGGTTTTCCATGATCGGAACGTTCAGTTGGAAGCTCAGCGCGCGCAGCAGGTCGTCCTCTATGATGAACTTCTTCTTCAGCAGAATTTCACCCAAGCGCTCCGATTGATCGCCTTCGGCTTGACTTTTGAGCGCATCCTCCAGCTGTTCCCTCGTGAGCTTCGACGTTTTGAGAAGAATCTCACCGAGGTGAGTGTCTTTCGGGGAGGAGATGCCCTCGGTTTTAAGGTTTTGCGGGAATTCCTCGGCCGACTCAGCTTTGAGTTTTCCCAGAACCCCGTCGATTGCTTCATCCACGTCGTCCGTTTTTTCCGGAGCTTTCGCGCGTTGCGTGGCCTCCGAAGATGCCGCAGACGTTTTAGAGGCCGGCGGTTTTGAAGAGGGGCCGTCCGGACGCTGCGCCGAGGGGATCTTCGGTCCGGCGGGCTTGGCCTGCGCCGGCCCGCCCGAGGAAGGAGCCTTCAAACCGGCCTTCGACTTCAAAAAATCATCGAAGCTGAAATGCTCCGTGACCTCGTTGTCCTTGATCTGGACGGTCTTCGGATCCTTTTCCCAGGGGGACTTCATGCTTGTCATTGCCCTCCACTTTGATCCGGCGGGGGACTTAGCGTTCCCTCGGCCGGTGTGGCCTCAACCGGAGGCAGCACCGGGATCTCTTCCGGCGCTTGAGGTGGCGGAAGGAAATTCCCGCTGGGACTCCCGGCCGGCACGGGCGGCACGGGGGGGGAGGATACGGGCGACGGACTCTCGACGGCTTTCTGGGGGACCTTGAGGCTATGATCCATCTTGTACTTGAGCAGCGCCGGGTGCTCTTCGATATTGTTTTCGTCCATAAAGCTCTGGCGTTGCTTGTTCTTCCGGATCGAAAGCGTTTCCAAATCCTGGGGCATCCGAACGATGTGCGGTGTCAGGAAGATCACGAGGCTCGTCTTTGTTTTTGTCCGAGATTTGGTCTTGAAAAACCAGCCGATGAGGGGGATGTCCCCCAATACCGGCACTTTGCTGATCGACGTGGATTCCTTGTCGTTGATGAGGCCGCCGATGGATACGGTTTGGGCGTCCTTCACGGTCACCGTCGTCTTAGCGGAGCGGTTCGAAGTCGTGGGTCCCAAAGCGTTCTGGTCGGTGCCCGGGATGATGTCCTGGACCTCCTGGTAGATGTCCATCGTGACGTCGTCCGACAAGTTGATCTGAGGCGTGACCCTAAGCGTGATGGCCACGTTTTCGCGTTGGATCTGGTTGATCGGCTGGTTGTTGATGTCACGCCCCTGTGCCGTCACGAATGGCACGACCTGGCCCACCACGATTTCCGCCTCCTTGTTGTCGCTGGTCAGGATGTTGGGCGTGGAAAGAATGTTGATCGTCCCGTTGGTCTGAAGGGCCCGGAACATGGCGCCGTAGATCGGGATGGAAGCCGTTGTGCCGCTTGCCGTGGTAATGTCGATCGAGCGGCCCTGGGCCCCCGTGATGAATCCCGTGGCGGAAGTGGGGAAGGAAAGGGAGCTGATGTTGCTGAACTCGGAGCCTCCGAAAAGCAGGGACCTCCCGCTCGAGAATTGTTTTCCGAGGTGCATGGCCGTCCCGACGTTGAGCGCTTTGTCAACGTCCACTTCCATGATCATCGCCTCGACGAAAGCCTGGGGCCGGCGGATATCCAGCTTTCGGATGACGGGCATCAACGATTTGTAATCACCGGCGGACGCCGTGATCACGACGGCGTTGGTGGGGACGTCCGCGGTGATGTGGACTTCCCCCTCAAACATGGCCGTTCCCTGGAGCGATGCGCTCGTGGAGCCCATCGCCTGCGGGGGAGCGGAAGACGGGGCCGGTTGGCCCATCGTGGGGAACATGGATTGGTTCCGCGGAGGCGAGTACGAAGAGCCTCCGGGGCGCTTTCCGGATCCGGGGCGCGCGCCTCCGCTGCCCGTCAGGCTCGAAAGCGTGCCCACGAGCTCGGTGGCGTCCGCATGCTGGAGGTAGAGGACATGAATTCGCCCCTTCTCCGCCTCCGCTTCCAGGGATTGATCGAACGTGTTTACGATCTCCCGGACGCGGCGGATGCCTTCCTGCGTGGCCATGACGATGATGGAATTCGAGCGGTCGTCCGCCAATACCTTCGAGATGAACGGCGCGGCACCCGACGTCACATCTTGTGCGCCGGGCGTCGGCTGGCCGCGCGTCCCACCCTTGAGATCGAAGAGCGTCATGATCTTCTCGACCACGTCCGGCGCTGAAGCGTATTTGAGCCGGATCACCTCGAGGGATTCCTGATTTCCCTGCCGGTCCAGCATCGTGATGATCTTGATCATCCGCCGCATGTTTCCCACGGCATCCGTGATGATCAGCGTGTTCGTGGGGTCGTACGAAATGATGTCGCCGTTCTTGCTGAGCAGGTTCCGGAGGGACTTGACGATTTCCGCGGAGCTGATGAAGCGGATCGGGATGAGGCGGGTCACGAAAGTGTCGTCCCCTCCGAGGGGGGCCTCCACGTTCGTGGGGATGGGATTGTTCTTCATGTCCCGGAGCGGCACGATCTTGAACATCTTTCCGGCTGGAACGACCGTGAAATTCTGGACCGCAAGGGCCGAGATGAACGCTTGATAGGCCTCATCGGAGGTGACGGGCTTGGGCGAGATGATCGTGACCTTGCCGTGCACCTTGTCGTCCATGATGAAATTTCGTTTCGTGAGTTCGCTGATCGATTTGGCCAGCTCGGCGATGTCCGCGTTCACGAAATCCAGGTTCACGAGGTCCTTCCCCTCTTTTTTGGTGATCGAGAACCCCTTGGGATTTCTGCTGCCCGGTTCCCCCCTGGGCTGACCGTAGGCGGGCGGCGTCTGCACGGCGCCTCCCGAAAATGCCGGGGGAAGGGGCGGAGCCGTGGGGGCCATCCGCGGGGCGGAAGGAAGTGGCGGCGGCGGTGGAGGCGCCTGGCGCGTATGTGGCGGCGGAGGGAGAGGAGGAAATCCCTGCTGGTCGGCGACGCCCGACGGAGCCGGCGGGGTAACGACAGGATTCGGGGGGCCGAGAACGGGGTTCACGGGAGAAACCGTGGGGGCGGCGGGAGCGACCATTGGGGTTGCGGGCCCCAGAAGAGCGTTTTCGTCGGCGCTTTGGGCGAGCGCGCCTCCCGATAGGGCCGGGATCAGCCAGAGGGCAAACAGGAATGAATGGGTGCGTTTCATGGTCTTCCTTTCCTTCCTTACCGGATCTCGATGCTCAACGATTTCTTCACTCCGTTCCGTGTCAGATCGATCGTGATCGTGTTCTCGTTACGGGCCAGCTGCAGCATCGGAATGGCCTTCTCCACGCTGTTGATCTCCGTCCCGTTGATCCGCTCGACCACGTCGCCGTTTTGAAGCCCCAGCTCCGAAAAAATGCTCCCGGGGCGGATCGCGAAAATCTTGAAACCGTCGACCGCGCCTCCCTTGAAATTCGGAACCATCCGGGCCTGCTGAATCACCTGGTTCAAGTCTCCCAGCGTCGCGTCCACTTTGGAGCGAGCCACGATGGCCTTGTCTCCCTCCAAACGGACACCGGCGCCGGAAGGTTCAGCGCCTCCCAAGGAAGGCGCCGACATATAAATGTTGGGGAGATTCTCCACCTCCAGATACTCGCGGTGCCCGTTTCGGATGAAATAGACCTTGTTCCGTTGGACGTCGTAGATCTTGGCTTCGCTCATCAACACCTGATCGATGTAGTAGGGATCCGCGCCTTGGGAACCTTTCGCCTGGATCGTGGCGAACGAGTAATTCGGGTTCGTGGACACCATGGTGCCCAGCAACGTCGCGGCGAGATCGCTCTTGATCGGCGCCGCATTCAGATCGAGCGGGGCCCCCGTCTCGCTTCCTTCCGGGGCTTCCGCTTCGCAGACGGCGCGCTTCTTGGAATCGAAAATGTTCCGGTCGCAAACCGGCATGTAGAAGGCCAGCTTCTTTTCCTGGGCCAGGAGATCGTCGCCGTTTTGGAGCAGCGCGGGAGCGGTGCGGGGGGGTAGGGGAGCCGTGCCTTGGCCCGCCAAAAGAAGGCCGATGATCTGCGAAACGATGAGCGATAGGATCCAGCCCACCAGCACCGTGCCGACCACGTTCGTGATCGTCCGGTACCTCTCGAGAAATTGTACCCAGCGCACGGGCCACTGAACGGCAAAGGGTGTGCCAAAAAAGGTTCGCAACAGGATTCAAATCATATCCGTAAGAGGTTGAAAGAAATAGATTTTATTGCCTACCGAGACCGTTCAAAAGTTTGCGAGATTGAGCGGATGACAAAATGTCATGGGCCCAGCGGGAGCTTTGCCATTTTGGCATCGGTATACAAACAGCTATTGGATCGGAAACGATGTAATGCTCCCGAATTGACATGCCGCGTCTAGGCGCAGTATAGACGGCCGAAACGGGAAATCCGATCCCGTGACCAAGCGGGGGAAAGTGCATAGCAGGCAGTTCTCAAGGACGTGTCTTTCGTTCGTTTCGAGCTTTACCCTCGTCTTCTTTTTCGTTTCTTCGAGTGCATATGCGGAATCGCCGAACGGAAAACGTCACCGTCCGGACGCGTGGGAGACGGTCCTCCGGGACTTCGGGGCGGTTTCACTCCTGGTGACCGGCGGTTACTTCACACTGGACGCGTTCCGATTACAGGCCAGAAAAAAGCATGTTGAGTTTGCTGTGAAGCGCCTTCTTGAAGAGACTTCTCGACCGGACCGCACGGCGATACCGGAAGTCTCGGCGAAATTCCGGAAGAAAGCGCTTGAAGAGCTCGAAGAGGCAATAACCCGAGCTGATAAGAAACCAATCAGCGCGCTGAGCAAGATGGGGAAGGCATTCCTGCGGAAAATCGCGAAAGAAGGAATCGAGAAAGCCGTCGAGGAAGGGATGCCCGCTGTCACCAAGCTCGTTGTTAAGGATTATGTTTTTGACGTGGTTTATTTGGGCGGAGCCACGTTCATAATTGTCGGGTCGTGGCTCCTCGCGGCGGGAGCGATGGCTGTTGCGGATATTGCGCTCGATGCATCCCCGGCGTCCGGAGCTACGATTCCCCCGTTCGACTTTCCGAAGGAATACATGTTCGCCGATTGTGGGATCATGAGGAGTTCGCTCGTAAGGCTTCACAATATGATCGAAGTGAAAAGCGACAAGGACCTGATCGCAATTTACAATGCGCCTTCACTAAATCTCGACGCCGTCGTTTCGCTTTATGATCGACCGGCGCCGGATTATGAATCGCTCCTCCCTCAGCTCCTCCATTATGCGGTCAAGTACGACATCATCTCGCTTCTTGAGCGGCATCCCTACGATGTCCGGCAGATCCCGGCGAAGTCCGACCTCCGGGCAGAATACGATGAGAGAGACGCGTGCGGCGAACACGAACGTTTAAGGGAAATAGCCGGCCGAATCTGCGAAGATTTTGTTGGTTTTGGGCGGATGATGAAAACCACGCGGGTCGAAGCCGTTTCGTTTGGAAAGTCGCCCGGCTAGGTCTCTTCCAGCTTCCGATAGATCGTCCTGGGCGCGACACCCAAGAGTTTGGCCGCCAGCGTCTTGTCGCCGTCCGCGCGTTTGAGTGTCTCCCGAATGAGGATCTTTTCCACTTCCTCCAACGGCATTCCGATGGGAATCGGGATGCGGTCTCCTTCCGCCACGGGGCCCGTCCGGATGCTTTCGGGGAGGTCGTCGAGCGTGAGTTCCCTGGTTTTGCACAGGACCACGGCCCGCTCCACGGTATTTTCCAACTCGCGGACGTTTCCCGGCCAGACGTACGTCGTCAGCCGCTTCATCGCGCCGTCGTTGAATCCCGTCAGGGCCTTCTTGTTCTTGGCCGCGTACACCTTGAGAAAGTGGTCCAGAAGGATCGGGATGTCGGCCGGCCGGGCCCGGAGCGGAGGGATGGGAATGGTGACGACGTTCAACCGATAATAGAGATCCTCGCGGAACCTCTTCTCGCGCACTTCCTCTTCGAGGTTCCGGTTCGACGCCGCCAGAATCCTCACGTCGCACCTGCTCGTCTTTGTGGCGCCCAGCCTCTCGAATTCCCCTTCCTGCAGAACGCGGAGCAATTTCACCTGGACCGCCGGCGAGATCTCCCCCACCTCGTCCAGGAACAGCGTGCCTCCGTTTGCAAGCTCGAATCGTCCTTCCTTCCGGGCGATCGCGCCCGTGAAGGCTCCCTTCTCGTAGCCGAACAACTCCGCTTCCAGAAGCGTTTCGGGGATCGCTGCGCAGCTCACTTTTACGAACGGGCCCCTCGAACGGGGGCTCTGCCGGTGGATCGCCTCCGCCACGAGCTCTTTACCGGTCCCGCTCTCGCCGTGGATCAGGACCGTCGCGGAGGACGGGGCCACTTGGCTGATCATGTCCAGGACGTGCTTGGTGGCGTCGCTTTGTCCCAAAATTTCGTTTCGGGCCTGGTACCGCTCCAGTTCGTGGCGCAGACGGATGTTCTCCTCCTGGAGATCCCTTTTCTCTAAGACCTTCTGGATCACGCGAACCAGCGTCGCCCGTTTGAACGGCTTCGGGATGAAGTCGTACGCGCCTTCCTTGATCGCCTCGACGGCGGATTCAATCGTGCCGTGAGCCGTCATGAGAACGACGTCCAAGTCGGGCTTGAGCATCCGGGAGGCCCGAAGGAGTTCCATTCCGTCCATTCCGGGCATGACGAAATCCGTGAGCACCAGGTCGAACCCTTCCTTGCGCAGAAGTTCCATCGCCTTGAGGCCGTCCTTCGCCTCGCTGACCCGGTACCCCTCTTTTTCGAGGATCTGCGCTACGGACGCCCGGTTGGAATCATCGTCTTCGACCAGGAGGATGGTTCGAACCGCGACCATGCCGGAAGCTTAAACGGTTCATACGTTGACGGCAAAGATAGCGAGTCGCAGTGTCCTGCACCGAATCCCGGTATCGGGCAGCGGCAAACGGTCCCAGTTCCCGGCTACGAAAAGGTACCTGCTTCCTTTTGGGCAGCGCCGCCCCAGTACCAAAAGTAACCTGGCACCTTTTTTCACAAGGGTTGACGGGACGGGCTCCCGTGGGTTAGACGGGACGAAGATATGAACACTGAAGTTAAAATTCTTGGGAAGTCCTATTCGGTACGAAGCGAATTCGATCCGGCATTCACCAACGAAACGGCCGACTTCGTCAACGGCAAGATGCGGGAACTTATGGGGAAAGCAGGGACGCTTCCCACGGAAAAGATCGCGGTTTTGACGGCCATGAACCTGGCCGGCGAGCTTCTCCGCCTCAAGAAGAAAGACAGCGGGCTGAACAACGTCCTTCGGGATAAAGCCAAGCGGCTTCTCAAGTTGATCGACGCCAACCTGTAAACGACATCAGACTTATTGTGGGTGCGGTCGGGGCGCGTTGCCGGCGACGTGAGTCGAGACCCATTGAAAGCTCTGAGACGAATAACAGAAGTTGTTTAGGGGGAACGCCTTGCCGGTGGAGGGAGGGAGCGGAGTTTTTCGCGCGTCCGGAGGTCATTTTTTGGCAGTCAGTTAAGGGAACGTTTTTCGAGGCACCTTACCGGTAAGGTAAGCGAGAGAAACCGCGAAGCTCCTAGGAAGAATTCCAAGAAGAGTACGTTTTTTCCTTGACACGATCACATCCGTCGCCTTCCGCGCAAAAGCCCTAATCTCTATAAGTCCCTTATGCCGCGCCTATTTGCCGCTGGTGATGCGTAATCGCTTCTTTCGTGAAACCCTCAATTTCGCACCGCAATCGCAGGTCTAAGAGCCAAAGAACGCCTTGAAAAACAGATGTTAGGCTCTCCCCAAAAGGGAGAACGCCATGCCCATT
>JAZDIZ010000126.1:0-8299 GCA_043804515.1 Pseudomonadota bacterium
ACTGACGGATGCGGATTCTCCTCGTTGAGGACGACGAGGTTTTGTCAGGCCAGGTTGCGGCGGCGCTCCGACAACAGGGACACGCCGTTGAGACGGCCTCCAACGGCGAAGACGGCCTTCATTTCACCATGGAGTATCCGCTCGACTTAGCCGTTGTCGATCTGGGTCTTCCCCTCCTGTCGGGCCTCGACGTTATTCGGAAAACTCGAAAAGCCGGAAAGACGTTCCCGATCCTCATCCTGACGGCCCGGAACCGCTGGCAGGAGAAAGTGGAAGGCCTCGAGGCCGGAGCGGATGACTATGTCGTCAAGCCGTTTCAGATGGAGGAAGTCCTTGCCCGCGTTCGCGCGCTGGTGCGCCGGACCGGAGGATGGGCGCAATCGACGCTCGTGTGCGAGCCCGTCGCGCTCGATCCGGCGAGCCAAAAAGTGGCCGTGGGGAAACAGCCGGTCGATCTGACGGCGTTTGAATTCAAGGTCCTGGAATACCTCATGCTTCATGCGGGCCAGGTGGTGTCCAAAACCGAGCTGACGGAGCATGTTTACGAAGAAGACGCGGAGAAGGACAGCAACGTGATCGAAGTGTTCGTCGGCCGCCTCCGAAAGAAGTTGGATCCCAACGACCGGCTTCGCCCGATCGAAACCCTGCGGGGGAGGGGATACCGGTTCACCCTCAAACGCACGCCAGGGACCTAGAATGAATTCGCTGCGAAGCCGCCTTGTCCTCTCCGGCGCGCTGATTCTGGCGCTTTTCGGCGTCTTTACTTTCATCGCTCTGAACCGGGCGTTCCACGCCAGCGCGCTCTCGGCGCAGGAAGAGCGGATGAAGGGCATGACGTATCTTCTCCTGGGGTTTGTGGACGTCCAACCCGGCGGGAGTCTGACGTTCAACGAGCTTGCGGTGCAGGATCAGCGTTTCTTCACCGAAGGCTCCGGTCTCATGGGAGCCATGGTGTTTGAGGACGGCACGTTTCTCTGGAAATCCCATTCCTGGAAAGACGCCGTGGTCGGTCCGATTCCCAAGGCCGAGACGGGACAGTGGCTCTTCGAGCCGCTGAGCCGGGAAGCCTCGTCCTTTTTCAAACTTTCGTTCGGCGTGACATGGGTTCTGAAAGAAGGGGTGACGCGAAAGTTCACGATCATGTTGGTGGAGGATTCCACGGCGTTGGCGAAACAATTGAGGACCTACCATGGCACGCTCGCTCATTGGCTGGGGGGAGCCGCCGCCCTTCTCTTGCTCTCCCTGGTGGTGATCCTGCGTTGGGGATTGCTCCCTTTGCGGCGGGTCGCGGCCGGGATCGGAGAAATCCAGGATGGGAAAAAGGAGCAGCTTCAAGGCGACTGGCCTAAGGAACTGAGGCCCCTGACCGAAGGCCTCAACTCGCTTCTTCGGCACGAACGGGGCCGGCAGAAGAGGTACAGAAACGCGTTGGACGACTTGGCCCACAGCCTCAAGACTCCGTTGGCGGCGCTGCGCGGTTTCGTGAAATCGACAGCGGAACCGGATTCCCGCCGGCAGATGGAGGAACAAATCGACCGGATCGGCAAAACGTTGGACTATCAGGTCCGGAAAGCCTCGACCGCCGGGAGGAGCGCGTTCACGCAGCCGATCGATTTCAGGCAGACCGCGCAAAAAGTCGTCTCCGCGCTCTCGAAAGTCTACCGGGAAAAATCGGTCGTCTACGATCTTGGTATAGACGGATCCCCGTCGGTCTCGATGGATGAAGGGGACCTGATGGAGATCCTCGGAAATCTGGCGGACAACGCTTCAAAATGGGCGGCGCGAACCGTTCGGATCGAAGCGCGCATCGTATCGGGCCGGTTGGTGATCCTTGTGGATGACGACGGTCCCGGGTTTCCGAAGGAGGGGAGGGAGCATCTTCTCGGGCGAGGCGTGCGAGCCGACCGCAGAATGCCGGGCGAGGGGATCGGCCTTGCGGTCGTCTCCGAAATCGTCGCTCTCTACGGCGGATCGATGAAGCTCTCCGGAAGCGATCTGGGCGGTGGCCGGGTCGAAATCCAGCTACCCGTTTGAGGGAAGCCCTAAATCATCTTTGGCTGATCGCCATCAGGGCATAGCTGGAGATGTACACGTCGTTTCGGGCCCCTTTGGAGTTTCCTCCGGCCGCGAAGTTTTCTTTGCCCGTAATGGAATGCTCGGCCATATTCATTAAAAATCCGGTCGTATCCCAGCGGGCGAACCCGCTGTTGGCATGTGGAGCAAAGCCGACGGGACCGTCGTCGCCGTTCATTGTAGCCGCCATCTGAGTGAATTTCGAGCCCGCTTGAGTGAAATCCGGCGCATAGGGTCCGTAGACCACGTCTCGGTACGTGGCGGCGAATCGCGCCATTTCCGTTGGATCACTGTAAAACGGCATTCCTTCGATGCTCATCTCCATCGTGACCCGGCTGTAATAATTCCCGTGAGTGGTGTCCTCCCACCCATCGGTGGCGGCAAGCGCCAAATCCAGTCTCCAGCTCCACCGATAGGCCGTCGGATGGTTGGGATTGACCTGCATAGCCTGGATCAGCTGATCGACGATCTCGTCAACGCGGTCCTTGTAAAAACTGTTACCGGTGATCTTCCAAAGATAATAGGCGAGCCTCCAATTGGAGGACCGCGGCTCGACGTCGAATTTGTAAAATGCCGCGAACGGCTCGTTCCAGGCGCACAACATGTTGTTCGCGTAATTGTTGCAATTTTCCGAATTGACCGGCGCCCGTTGATACCACTTGGCCAGAAACTGATTCTCCAACCAATCCCGCCAAAAATCGGTCGATGCCGCGTACTTGGGATTCAAATCCCGGTTGACCTGCATTGCATACGCCACGAGTGCCACGTTTCCCGAGGAGATCGACTCGTCCAACCAGTTCGTATCCTTGCCATAGAACGTGGCATTGCCGGAATCGGCTATCCATAACCAGTCGGTGTATCCGTCGGTGGTCCCTCCGGCCGCGTCCAGCCAAGCATCCCGCAAGGATCCGCGGTAGAGCTCGCTCACTTCATAAACCCGGTCGAGAAACCTAAGATCTCCCGTGGCTCGCAAAGCCATCAGCAGCGCTTCGGTGTAATTCCCGACTTCTCGCCCGATCGCGTAGACATCCCCGACGGGTTGTCCTTCGATTACGCTTGAAGAACCACTGGCGTAGCCGTCGATCAGGTTTCGGCATCCATCGATCCCATCGAAAATCCGGTTGTACCATTTGGTTTCTTCCGCGGTTAACGAGCCGGCATCAAACGATGGGTTTCCGCGGAGCGAAAGCGCGCCGGTTGGGAGAGCGCCGGGAGGAATCGTTGTGTCTGCGTTTGGATCGTCTCCGCCGGGAGTGTCGGAGCTGACTTGATTTGCGCAGTCAGCGCAGAAGAAAGCCAAGGCGATCAAGACGGCCGCTCGGAAAACAGGGCTCTTCATGGCAACACCAATGGCATAGCTCTATTCAAGTAGTCGCAAGAAACGTACCTGGCGGGCCGTCGAAAACACCTAGTAATATTAAATACTTAAGTAATTCGGCGTACTTGGAAAACCGGAAGACCCCGCAAGAATTTCATACCCCAAGATCGGGAAGATCGGGGGACTGTCCCCCGAATCCGATTCAGCTTCCGTTCAGGATCGCCGGCGTAGTGTGAAAGCCATGAAATGCAAAGGAGCAGCCATGAAACTCGTGAAGCGAATCGGTTTGACGGCGGTGCTCGGCCTTGCGTTGTTGGGCGGTTCGGCGTCATCGGCGTCGGCGGATCCCGGCCGGCATCGAGGCTGGAACAGTCCGCGCCATTACGCCCCGGGCCGGGGGCATCGCTTTGACCGGGATTTCGATCGCCCGATCATCGTACGGCAGTACTACGATCCGGTATTTATTCGGCATCGTCCCGTAATCCGATACTACAACGCGGATCCGTCCTGGGACTTTCGCTTTGATTCCCGCGGCGATTTTTCGATCGGTTACGGATGGTAAAAATGGAATAGATGGGGAGCCCGGCAACATGGCTCCCCCTTGGGTTGGGCCGAAGTCCGGAAGGTGAAAGCGCCCCGGTCACGCCGGGATTTCGATTCGCTCATTTCCGTTGATCTGGGGTTCAACAGGCGTTACGGAGGAGAAGTCCCTTCCATGAGCCTGCGGTAAGAACGCGATGATCGGAATCCCCCGTAACGTCCTCAAGATCCTGCTCGTGTTTTTCATTCCGATCGCCGTCTTCGCGACCAATTTGGACGGCACATGGATCCTGGATGATCACTATCAGGTTGAGGACAATCCCTACATCCGCTCCGTCCATCACGTTCCGCGGCTTCTCACCACGCGGGTGTGGCAATCCACTTCCAAAGAGACGGAAGGGTCCCAGATTTACCGGCCGGTCTTCATGCTTTCGTACCTGATCGATTATCACGTGTTCGGGCTTCGGCCGTTTTGGTTCCATCTCATAAACAATCTTATTCACGGGCTCAACTGTGTGTTGTTGTTCCTATTGGCCCGGCGGTTTCTGCCTTTCGGATTCGCCCTTGGAGCGGCGCTGTTCTTCGGACTTCATCCGATCAACGTGGAAGCCGTCACGTGGATCGGCGGCAGAATGGATCTCTTGGGGACGCTGTTCGGGCTGGCGACCATTCATCTGATGCTCCGGCTTCTCGATGCAAAGGCGAAGCGAAGGATCATTCCGTGGATTCTGTTTGGCTGTGCCGTTCCCCTAGGCTTGTTTTCAAAGGAGACGGTCTTTTTCGTGCCCTTTCTTGTCCTGGCCGGATTGCTGATCAGCGATCCCGAACGTAGCCGGCGAGTCGCTACATATTTGTCGCTCACCGCGGTCGCGGGAATCCAGACGGCGGTCTGCTTCTGGGTTCGCGTTCGCATCGTCGGAACGAGCGCGTTTTCCCTGCTCAATTTGGACACGTTGAGGAATTTCAATGGGGTCGTGAAGCGCTTCCTGTTCTTGCTTTTCGTCCCCTCCGATACGGATTTTTTCAATGTGTACGCGTACACGCCGTTTCGTTGGAAGGTCGATCTCCCTCCATTTCTTTTCATTGCCGCAATTCTCGCTCTCGCCGCCTGGTGGCGTCGGCGGGATCGGGCGTTTCTGATCGGCTTGGCGTTATTCCTGGGCGCGCTGATTCCCGTTGTGATGGTCGTTCATCTGCACGGCCTCCTCTCGGAGCGATATTTCTATCTTCCGCTGGCGGGATTCTCCCTAGCCCTTGGCGCGCTCTTGGCAGCGTTGGCGCGGAACGTGGAGGGTTTCAAACGGGCCGGCTATCGAGGCGTGGCGCTGCTGCTTTCCGGACTCTATCTGACGAGCTTGGCGGCAACGACGGTGATGCGAAATCGCGAATGGCACGACGAGGTTCGTCTGTACGCGGCTTCCATGCGGAGGACCCCGGCGAGTGACGTTCCGTATTTCTTCATGGCGTGGCATTACTTCCGCACCGGGGAAAGAGACGCCGAGGTTCAATATTACGTCGAAACCCTTCGGCGAAACCCGGACAGCATCGTCGTGCTGAACAATCTGGGCGTTCGGATGACGGAGCGCGGCCGGTTCGACGCGGCGAAGAAGCTGTTCGACCGGGCTCTTCACGTCGAACCGGGGAGGGCGAAGACTTCTTACAACATGGGATATTTGTTCGAGAGTCAGGGGAATCTTCCAAAAGCCACGGAGTGGTATCGCCGGGCCTTGGAACTTGATCCGAATTATGAACTGGCCCAGAAGGCGCTTTTCCGCCTGCGTGGCCCGTGACGCGCCGGTGCCGGCAGCTTCCAGAGGAGGGCTTGATTCTAGGCCCGTGATTTTTCCCGAAGCGTTCTTTCGAGAAGATTCAGTACGGCTTTATCCTTTGCGCGGCCGACCTCCCGTTTGGTTTGAATGAGGGTCTCCAACCGAAGGGCGCGGACCATGGTGTGTCGGCCGACAGTCAGCTTTATCGTATGGCCGACGAGATGATCGTAATCACGATCCTTTCCGATTGTGCCCAGGAGATCCAAAGGGCCGTACCGTGTGATCAACAACTGGTGACCTGCGGAAGCCAGATGGGAAGCATCGGGTTTGATCCTTCGCGAGCCCTGTCCGCGGAAGAAGGCATCGAGTTCGGCCAGGGCCTTCAAGAGTTTGGCGATATTGGACGGTGTGCGTGCGTGGACGGCATCCAGGTCGAAGGTTGCCAGGGGCGCTCCTTGAAGCACCGCCGAAACCCCACCCACGACGATGAAGTCGACCTTGTGTTTTGCGAGGATCTTTAGAATCCGAAGAAAATCAGGCTTTGGGGTTGGCACGGCGAAGCTTCAAAATGGATTGAACGGTTCGGCTCAGAACGGCGAGTCGTTGCGCCGGGGAGAGCGAGAGCATCCAACGAATCAGCGTGACGTCGATGCCACTCGACGCGATCTTTCTTTTGCGCGGCACGCCCGGACTTTAGCGTACTAAACGGTGGAGGGGAAAGGTACCAGGTTACTTCTTGCACAAGCTGAGGTCCCGGTGACCTTCCGCGCCAGTCTCTGATCACCTCAAAAGGAAGCAGGTACCTCTGCGGGGTAACAACTTAAGTTTCCGGGTGTGGCTAAGCTTTTGCCGCCATAGAGATAATCATCCTTCATTTCAGCAGGTTGCGGGGTAGAGACCGAGCCGTTAAATCGGGGTAGCCGCTGATCTTTGGCTCAAGAAAATCCCCCGCATGATGCCGGACTCCATTCCGAAGACTTGAGACGTTCCAAAAGTTGGCATGCACGTTGCTCAAGCCCCATTCATGTATTTTTCGACAACCCAAGAAGGAGATTCATTATGCGTTACCGTTTTGTTCACTTGATTCCGATCGGTGTGCTGGCCGCAGTCTCGTTGGCTTTCACCCCTATCGCTCACGCTCAGACTGAACCGATTAGCCCGGCCTGCGGGAATTTGGCGCCGTTTCATCCTCAAGGGCTCTGGCGGATCACCAACTATGTGCTCGGTAGCGAAGGCGAAGCCACGGTCCTGTTCACGGGCTATACGTACGACGTCCAATCCGGCACGTTTTTTGACGGCCACAGTGATGATCCCATGGGACCCAAAATCACTAAGGGTACGTTTGAAGTCGATCTGGGTCTACAGGCCATTCGGTTCGTTAACGGCCGCGCGAGAGTAGGGGCCACGTTCATCCAGCGGATGGAATACTCATTCGGCGCCGATGGGTGCCCCAAGGAAGTGGTCAGGCTCGTCGCGCTCTCCCAGAGCGTTCTTCCAAGCCTCGAGCTCTGGACACCCGTCGATTCGACCCCCCCACGCAGGGGCGGGGGCGGTCCGTTCGCCCTCCCGGATTAAGAGCCTTCTCCGCGTCACGGAAACTAAAAGCCCCCGCCTGATTTCTCAAGCGGGGGCTTTATTAATTGCTGCAGCGACCTACTCTCCCACAGGTCTTCACTTGCAGTACCATAGGCTTCGGAGGGCTTAACGGCCGTGTGCGGGCGCTCTCGCGCCCAGCATTGTAGGGAGCGTGTCGTGCGACCCAAAGGGTCCCCTCACGACACGGTTATTGGAATTCGGCAATGTCGGGATGATCACGCGTCACCATGTCCCGTTCCCATCCCGAAAAAACAGAACCCCCGTCCGAGCTAACGAACGGGGGTCTGATTTAATTGCTGCAGCGACCTACTCTCCCACAGGTCTTCACTTGCAGTACCATAGGCTCCGGAGGGCTTAACGGCCGTGTTCGGGATGGGAACGGGTGGAACCCCTCCGATATCACCACAGCAAACCTTTCGCGTTTGCCTTTTCGTCGCTGGCGGTGTTCTCGCGTCTCGGCAATCCTCACAACCGATCTATGGTTGCTCCGGTTGCCTCGGCGCTGCGGCCTTGCCATCGAGCGAAAAATCAAACGCTCAATCGTGGTTTCAATTGCACTGGATTCTTTGGACGTTTCTTACATTCAATGACCAAGCCTCACGGGCATTTAGTACCGGTTAGCTCCACGCATTACTGCGCTTCCACACCCGGCCTATCGACCTCGTAGTCTACAAGGGCCCTTCAGGGGGATTGCTCCCCAGGGAAATCTGGTCTCGAGGGCTGCTTCCCGCTTAGATGCTTTCAGCGGTTATCAGTTCCGTACATAGCTACCCGGCGATGCTCCTGGCGGAACAACCGGCTCACCAGAGGTACGTCCATCCCGGTCCTCTCGTACTAAGGATAGCGCCTCTCAAATTTCCTTCGCCCACAGCAGATAGGGACCGAACTGTCTCACGACGTTCTAAACCCAGCTCGCGTACCGCTTTAATTGGCGAACAGCCAAACCCTTGGGACCTTCTCCAGCCCCAGGATGCGATGAGCCGACATCGAGGTGCCAAACCTC
>JAZDIZ010000127.1:0-13562 GCA_043804515.1 Pseudomonadota bacterium
GTTCCCCATCCATCGGATTTCCGAAGTTCCAGGCCGCTTTGGCCGCGGCCCGGAGCGGGAGATACAGGAGGCCCAAGGCGGGAAGAATCCCGAACCCCAGCCATTGCACACAACCCCGCCCGGCCAGGAATGGGAGGGCCGCCAGGGAGATGACGGGATGGTTCAGGGCCGAAAGCCCCCAGGCCAGCCACGCAAGACCCCGGAAGCGCGCGTCGCCGCGGCAATGGCACAAGGCGATTGCGGCCAGTGTCAAGGCCGCCGAAAGGCCATAGACCTCCCCTCGCACGGCCTGCGTGGAGATAAGGCCGGAAAGCGCCGAACCCGAGAGCAACACGGCGACGGTCCACGATTGCCTATGTGATTCGTCTACCGCCTTGCCAAGCCAGATCCACGCGGCTGAAAGAGCCGCCCAGGAGGCCCCTACCGACAACAGAGTGACGCGAAAAGCGCAGTCCCCCAAGGGCAGTATGGAAAGGAGCCCTCCGAGAATCGCATGAGGAATCTGGCCCGGAGGGTGGCTGATCCCTAGCGTGCATGCCGCACAGGCCAACTCGGAACTATCCAGCCAGTGGATGGATGGAGCGGCCCCTACGACCCAAAGAACGCCCAGCGCCGTGAACAGCGTCAGAGATACGGCCAAAGGGATTCCTGTTCCTTCACTTCCTCTGCGTCCAGTTCGGTCGGCCTCACGATCAGGAAGAGATCGAAATTAATGTAGGAAAACGTCTTCCTCCACTCGCTCACGAGCTGCCGGATCCGCCGTTCCAAAAGGTCGATCCGGGCCGCGCCGGTGTCGCCGTACAGACGGCGATAATATTCCTCCAGGCGCGCCTGAATGATGTTCCGGACCCGCGATTCCCGGACGTTCGACAGTTGCGCATTGAGCGTATCGATGGCCAGCATGTCCTCCAAGACCTCCACCCCCTTTTCCGTCTGCCCCGCCTGGCTGTACAGCGTGGCCGCCCAGGTCTTGTACATGATCGGGGCTCCGGAAATCTTTCCCGCTGCCGCAATGAAGGGGGCCCCCCGGACTCTGTCATGCAGTTCAATGGCGTAGTTGAAACCGATCATTTGCGGGATCATCCAGTACCGCGGATCGTGCTTCCACCCCACGGGGTCTTGCTGGATGAACCTCCATCCCTTTTCGAGAAAACGTGAGCTGGCCAGAATCTTTTGCCTCCCGATCCGGCCGGCGTTGTACATGAGGGCCGCGCCCGCCCAGATGTAGATTTTCTCGAAGCGTGGATCCAGATCCGTCGCCAGATTCAACAAGTCCTGAAGGTACTGGTATTTTCCCCTCCCGTAGAACTCGTCGGCGAAATAGCCCAGCGTTCGGATCCAGATCAAATCCGCCAGAAACCCATCCTGCCCCAAGAGAAAAGGGCGCAGGACCTCGGCCTTCGGAACATACAGGACGGTCTCAATCTCCCGGCTCCGCGCTTCGTAGGCCCTCAGATCCATCTCGGAGCGTAGGAGGCCCACGAGGGCGGCAAACGAGATCGCCCCGATCAAAGCCCGGCGTGAAAAATGCGACAGCATGGATAAGGCCCAGGACACCCTATCAAAAAAAGAGGCGGGGAGAGAACCTCCTCGCCTCTTTACATTCCATAATCCGAAAGTCGTGCGCCGGCGCTATTCGAGCTCGTTGTAGGAATACATGCCTGCGCCGCTCACTACCTCGCCATACGTGACGTCCGCGCTTCCCCAGCGTTGGAACAACGACGTCGTGCCGTCGCCGTCGATGTCACCCTGCGCCTGCGCCGTAAACGCCGAACTTGTGCCCGTCCCGGTCGAGATCGCCTGATAGCGGTACAAAACCGGGGAATCCGTCCCGAACTTCAGCGCGATCCAGCCATCCGTTTCCCAGTTCGCCGTCGCCTTCTGTATTCCAAGGGCGTCGGTGGGATTCGGACCGACGCTCACGAACTGCTTCGTGAGGACCGTGCCGTTCTGCAGGACGTGGTCTTCGGTAAAGTACGCGATTTCGCCGTCATAAATCTTGCGGATGTTGATCGCGGCTTCCGTGCTCTTCGATCTCTTGATGTAACGCATGAACGACGGGATCGCCACCGCGGCTAAGATACCGATGATCGCCACGACGATCATCAGCTCGATCAGCGTGAACCCCCTCAAGCGTCCTTTCTTGAGCAGTTGCAACATAGGCATGTCCCCCGTCAGCCGAGAATTCCTCGTATCCTTCTCGTCCAAGTCCGCGCCTTTTCGCCGGCGCTATTCTAACTCGTTGAACATATAGATTCCGGCCCCACCTATGACCTCTCCGCCCACGGCGTTCACCGAGCCCAAGCGTTGGAACAACGACGTCGTGCCGTCGCCGTCAACGTCACCCTGCGCCTGCGCCGTAAACGCCGAACCTGTGCCCGTCCCGGTCGCGATCGCCTGATAGCGGTACAAAACCGGGGAATCCGTCCCGAACTTCAGCGCGATCCAGCCATCCGTTTCCCAGTTCGCCGTCGCCTTCTGTATTGAAAGGGCGGTGGTGGGATTCGGACCGACGCTCACGAACTGCTTCGTGAGGATCGTGCCGTTCTGCAACACGTGGTCTTCGGTGAAGTACGCCACTTCGCCGTCGTAAATCTTGCGAATGTTGATCAAAGCCTCCGTGTTCTTGGACTTCTTGATGTAGCGCATGAAAGCCGGGACCGCCACCGCGGCCAAAATGCCGATGATCGCCACGACGATCATCAACTCGATCAGCGTGAACCCTTTCACGCCTCTCTTCCTAAAGCGGGTCAACATTCCAACTCCTCTCCGTGCCGTGTTTTAAGCTCCCCCGAAACAGGAGGGAGGCCGGGGAAAAAATCCCCCGGCCTCCTCTTATGCAAAGCTCCGGACTTCTTGAGGCCGCGCTATTCGAGCTCGTTGTATGAATACAGACCCGCGCCGCCTACTACTTCCCCGCTGGCAGAATCGACGCTGCCGATGCGTTGGAACAACGACGTCGTACCGTCGCCGTCGATGTCACCCTGCGCCTGCGCCGTGAAATTCGAGGCCGTACCCGTTCCGGTCCCGATCGCCTGATAGCGGTACAAAACCGGGGAATCCGTCCCGAACTTCAGCGCGATCCAGCCGTCCGTTTCCCAGTTCGCCGTCTGCTTCTGTATTGAAAGGGCGGTGGTGGGATTCGGACCGATGCTCACGAACTGCTTCGTGAGGATCGTGCCGTTCTGTAGGACGTGGTCTTCGTCGAAGTACGCGATCTCGCCGTCATAAATCTTGCGGACGTTGATCGCGGCTTCCGTGGTCTTGGTCTTTTTGATGTAACGCATAAAGGCCGGGATGGCCACCGCAGCCAAAATGCCGATGATCGCCACGACGATCATCAACTCGATCAGCGTGAACCCTTTCACGCCTCTTTTCTTAAGCAATTTAAGCATTCGAATTTCCTCCGTTTTTTAATCCATACCCCAGAGCTTTGCCCCGAGGGACTGGTATGGTCTTGAGCAAGTCTTGTACCATACAACTCATTCGGAGACGATTTTTTTGTATTTAATTATAGATACTTAGAATTGAACCCTTGTCGGGATGAATACTTCGGTGACAAAAATTGGCACCAGCGCGGCTTTTCGAGGGCTTCGGTGACAAATTTTGTCAGTTCTGCCTAGTCGTCATCTGGGCTGGCCAGCCCATGCTTTAAGAGTCGGTATCTCATGGACCGGAAGCTGATCTTGAGCAATTCGGCCGCCCTCTTCTTGACGCCTCCGGCGAGCCTTAAGGCTTCGACCAAAAGCTTCCGTTCGTACTTGTCCACCGTCTGTTCCAGGTCAATTCCCCCGGAGGAAAGCACCGGAGATAACTCGGGCGTCGGAGGGATCGCTTGCCGCAATTTTTCGGGAAGGCTCTCCAGCCGGACCATGGACTCGGTTTCGAAGGCCACTGCCTGTTCGATGACGTTTTCCAGTTCCCGCACGTTACCGGGATAGGAATAGGCTTCAAGGGCGTGGAGAGCCTCCGGCAATACGCCGCGGATGCCCTTTGCGTGCTCTTTCTCCGAGCGCTTGAGGAAATGATGGACCAGGAGAGGGATGTCTTCACGCCTGTCCCGCAACGGAGGGATCCGGATCTGGATCACATTCAATCGATAATAGAGATCCTCCCGGAACCTGCCGCACGCCAAATCGCCTTCCAGATCGCGGTTCGTTGCGGAGAGGACCCGCACGTCCACCGGGTTGAACGCCGTGCTTCCGATGCGGCGAATCGTCTTGTCCTGCAAGACTCGGAGCAGCTTCACCTGGACCGCCGAAGGAATCTCGCCCACTTCGTCCAGAAAAAATGTTCCCTGGTGCGCCGCTTCGAACAGCCCCATCTTGTTCGCCGTGGCTCCCGTAAACGCCCCCCGTTGATATCCGAAAAGCTCGCTCTCGATCAGGCTCTCGGGTATGGCGCCGCAATTGATGGAAACGAAGGGCCGGCTGGCCCTGGGGGAATTTTCGTGAATCGCCTTGGCGACCAACTCCTTCCCCGTTCCGCTTTCCCCGATGATCAGCACGCTCGACTTGCAACCGGCCACCTTCTCGATCAGATCGAACACCCTCTGCATTTTCTCGCTCGCGCCGATGAAATGGCTGAACCCGCTCCTGCGATTCACCTCCTGTTTGAGAACCGTGTTTTCCCGCCGCAAGTCCGATCGCTCCAGGGCGTTTCGAATGACCAGGCGTATTTCGTCCACTTTGAACGGCTTGAGGAGATAGTCGTAGGCTCCCTTCTTCATGGCATCGACCGCGGATTCGGCCGTCGCGTAGGCCGTGATCATCAAGACCAGGGTCTCGGGTGAAATCTCCTTCACCCGCTCCAGGACCGCCATTCCGTCCACCTCCGGCATCGCGAGGTCCGTGATGACGAGGTCGTAGGGTTTCTTTTCCAGGATCTCGAGGGCTTCGCGGCCCGTCGAGATCAGATCCACTTCGTATCCTTCTTCGGACAGAAGGATCTCGAAGAACTCCAGGATGGAGGGTTCGTCATCCACTACGAGAAGGCGCGCCACCGATCACGCACCCTTCGTCGTCGCCCGGGCCTGCGCCCGGGGAAGACGGACCCTGAACGTCGTCCCGCAGTCCATCGAACTTTCCACAAACACCTCCCCGCCATGCTCCTGGGCGATCCTGCGCACCATCGCCAGACCGAGTCCCGTTCCCCTTTTCTTCGTCGTAAAAAAGGGAGTGAAGATCCGCTCCAGGATCTCACGGGGTATTCCCGCCCCAGAATCATGCACTTCGATGGAGACGTGGCTCGGATCGGAGTCGTTTTCCAGCGCCACTCGAATCTCGCCCCCGTTGGGCATGGCTTCCGAAGCATTCTTGATGAGATTCCAGAACATTTGATTCAATTGCCGCGGATCCCCCTCTACCACGGCCCCAGGGGCCAGCTCCAATCGAACTTTCAAGGATTCGCCTCCATGGCTCCGCGAGAAAAGTTCCACCGTCTCCCGAACCAACCGGTCCAATTCGACTTCTTCGGCCTGGATCGTCGTGGGGCGGGCGAATTGGAGAAAATCGGTCAGCAATTGGTTGAGCCGGTCGGTTTCCCGCACCACGATCTCCATAAGCCTCCGATCCCTCTCGTTCAATTTCAGACTGGCTTTGAGCACCTCGATCGATCCGGAGACCGAGGTCAGCGGGTTCCGGATTTCATGGGCGATCCGGGCCGCCAGCTCGCCGACGGCCGCAAGGCGATCCGCCCGCTTGACCTGTTCTTCCATCTCACGGAAGTCCGTCAGATCCTCGAATAGAAGGAGCATCCCCGGCTCGCCTCCGGCCCCATGCCTCAGAGGCGAGAGAGAGAACCCGAGAATCCGCGGCTTCGACGCCTTTCCACGGAAAGGGACTTCCAACCGCTTGGATCGGGGCGCCGAGGGCATCCGCTCCTCGCCGCCGCCGGCCAGCTCCCGGGCTTCCGGAAAGACCGCGTTGAGCGCCTTCCCGCGGACTTCTTCCTGCGTGAGGCCGGTGATTTCCTCGGCCGTCCTGCTCCAAAACCGGACCCGGCCCTTCGCATCCAGCGTGGCCAGGCCGCTCGCAATGCTCTCCACAATGCGTCCCATCAAGGCCTCGAGATCTTCCAGGTCGGCGTTTCTTTCGACCAACATCGTTTCGGCGCGCCTCAGCCTCACGGAGATCGTGCTGAAAACATAGGCCACGGTGAAAAATCCGGCCGTCTGCAGAATGATGGAATGCCAGATCCTGTCTTCCTTCCAAATGGAGGACTCCGCCACCACGTTGAACAGCGGCACGACCAGGCCGAACAGTTCCAGATTCAAAAGAACACCGTACAAAAGCCCGCTGAGCAGGGCAGCCAGGAAAGCCCCGAACCTGAACAGGAGGATCGCCGCTATGGCGATCGTGAGCCAGTAGAGGCCCTTGAGGTCGCTGTCCAGCCCGCCGGTCACCGCCACGAGAGATGTGGTGAAAATCAGGTCCCAAACGATCTGGAGAAGGGCGAAGGTCCGGGTCCATCGGATCGCTTCGATCCGGTCCATCACGACGAACAGGATCGCCATGGCAAGGTGCGCCGAAGTGGCGAACAGAAGCGCCAGGAAAGGCATTCCTCCCTCGCCGGGACGCCAGACCAGCGTCGCGATCACGAGAACGCTTGCAAAGACGATCCTGAACGCGATCAGCCAGCCGAGCCGTTGCTTGAGTCCCGGCTGGTCCGTCGTTTGGATCGGATCGAGTCTATCCGGCGCCACTGATCGTGCCGGCCAGTTTGAAGACCGGAAGGTACATGGCTACGACGAGTCCGCCGATAATTACGCCCAGAAACACCATCATCACCGGCTCCATAAGTGACGTCATGGCATCCACCGCGGCATCCACCTCGTCATCGTAGAAATCCGCGATCTTGTTGAGCATCGTGTCCATGGCACCGGTGGCTTCGCCCACGCTGATCATTTGACACACCATGGGGGGGAATACCCCGCTTTCCTCCAGCGGCTCCGCCATGGTTTTTCCTTCGCTGATGGAGGCCCGCGTTTCCATGATGGCGTTCTCGATGACTTTATTTCCCGCCGCCTTCGCCACGATATCCAGCGCCTCCAAAATGGGAACGCCGCTCGTGATCATTGTGCCGAGAGTTCGGGAGAAGCGCGCCACGGCGACCTTGCGAAGCAGGGAGCCGAAGATCGGAAGTTTCAGGAGGAAATGGTCCGTTGCAAGCCGCCCCTTCGGCGTCGCGTAGAAATATTTAAAGCCGAAAATGCCGGCCACGATCACGCCCACAAGGGGAAGAAAGAAGGCTTTGAAACTGCGGGAGATCTTGATGACGATCAAGGTCGCCGCAGGCAGCTCCGCATTAGCGAATTCGCGGAACATGTTCTCGAAAACGGGGATCACCCATCCCAGCAGGATGGCGACGACGATTGCGGCCACCACCATGATCGTGATCGGATAGATCATGGCGCCCTTCACCTTTTTGCGGAGCTTCATGCTCTTTTCCAGGTAATTCGCCAACCGCAAAAAGATGGTGTCGAGAATACCGCCCACCTCCCCCGCCGCAACCAGGTTCACGAATAGCTCGTCGAAGGCTTTCGGATGTTTTCGCAGGGCATCGGCGAACGTGGAGCCCGATTCGACATCCACCTTGGTGGCCAGGAGGATGTCTTTGAACGCCTTTGCTTCCTGTTGGGAACCCAAAATCTCCAGGCACTGGACCAGAGGGAGCCCGGCGTCGATCATGGTGGCGAACTGACGGGCAAAGACGACGATGTCCTTCTGGCGCACCCCGCCCCCCAGGAAACCGGGAAAACCGACGTGGGCCTTCTTCCGCCTCTTCTCGGAGATGTTCCTCGGGCGCACGTGCTGCTGGCGCAGCCACGTAACGACCGCCGCCTGATTCGGGGCTTCCCGTTCCCCTTTCTTGGCTACGCCCTGGGGAGTGATTCCTTCCCATCTAAAGACCGGCATAATCTCTCCTTAACGCGAATTGCCCCCGATGGAAACGCCGCGCCCTCATGTTCGCGCCGGACTAGGCCCTCCTCTGTTGTTGAGCCTGAGCCGACGGCACCACGGCACCGCCGCTGGCGATCATCTGCCTCAGTTCGTCGGGATCCGAGCAGCGCGACAGAGCCATTTCCATCGTAATGATGCGCTTTGAGAAGAGATTGAAGAGGGACTGATTAAGCGTCGTCATACCGTATTTGCTCTGTCCCACCTGCATCTGAGAGTAGATCTGATGGATTTTGTCCTCCCGGATCAGGTTCCGGATGGCCGCGTTCGGAATCATGACCTCCACGGCCAACACCCGCCCCTTTCCACTCGCCTTGGGAAGGAGAGTCTGCGAAAGCACACCCTCCAGAACGAAGGAGAGCTGGGCCCGGATTTGCGGCTGCTGGTGCGCCGGGAAGACGTCCACAATTCGGTTGATCGTCTGAACGCAGGAGTTGGTGTGAAGCGTGGCGAACGCGAGGTGCCCCGTTTCGGCGATGATCAGAGCCGCCTCGATGGTCTCCCGGTCCCGCATCTCTCCGATCAGCACGACGTCCGGGTCCTGGCGAAGGATGAACTTGAGCGCCACGGCGAACGATTCCGTGTCCGTATGCACTTCCCGCTGGTTCACGACACAGCCCTTGTGCGGATGGAGAAACTCGATCGGGTCTTCGATGGTGATGATGTGCTCGTTCCGTTCCGTATTGATCGTATCGATGATCGAGGCCAGCGTCGTGGACTTCCCCGACCCGGTGGGCCCGGTGATCAAAACCAGTCCTCTCGGCTTCCGGGCCAGTTCCGCGAGAACGGGCGGGACGCCGAGTTCCTGAAAAGTCATGATCTTGTGGGGGATCACGCGAAACGCTCCCGCCACGGCTCCGCGCTGCATGTACACGTTCGCCCGGAAACGCGACAGGCCCTTGACCCCGAAAGAGAGGTCCAACTCGCTCTGTTCCTCGAATTTGTGCTTCTGGGCGTCCGTCAGCACCGAATAGCAGAGCTGTTTCGTCTCGGGTGGGGTGAGCGGCGGAAGCTTCAGGGGGGTGAGCTTTCCGTCTATCCTCAGCTGGGGAGCCGTACCGGTCGTGATGTGAAGGTCGGAGGCTCCTTTCTCGACCATGGTTTTTAAAAGTTGGTGAAGGTTCGCCATGTCCGCTCCTAATTGTCTCCCATTGAAACGCGAAGGACCTCTTCCAGAGTTGTAATCCCCTCCTCGAGTTTTGTCAGCGCCGACCCGCGCATCGATTTCATGCCGAGGCGCATGCCCTCACGCTTGATTTCCGCCGTGGAGGCCCCATTGAGGATGAACTCCCGGACCTCCTCGTTCACGGGCATCATTTCGTAGATCGCTATCCGTCCCTTGAAACCGGTGTCACTGCAGTTCGGGCAGCCCTTCCCTTGGAAAAGGGCGACCTTGTGGGCCGCGTCCGGGGCCATGCCCGCGTCGATCAAGGTCTGCGGAGGCACCTTCACCTCCTCGCGGCACTCGCCGCAAATCTTGCGGCACAGGCGCTGGGCGACGATCGCGTTGACCGAGGAAGCCACCAGGAACGGCTCGATGCCCATGTTGAGGAGGCGGTTGATGGTGGACGGCGCGTCGTTGGTATGGAGAGTGGAAAGCACCAAGTGGCCTGTGAGCGCGGCTTTCACGGCGATTTCCGCCGTTTCGAAATCGCGGATCTCACCAACCATGATGATGTCCGGGTCCTGCCGGAGAAATGAGCGGAGAGCCGAGGCGAAATTGAGGCCGATGTCCTCGTGCATCTGCACTTGGTTGATTCCGGGCAGGTTGAACTCGACGGGATCCTCCGCCGTGGAGATATTGTCCGCGATCTTATTGAGCTCCGCCAGGGCCGAATAGAGCGTCGTGGTTTTCCCGGACCCGGTGGGCCCGGTAACGAGCACCATGCCGAACGGTTTGTCGATGGCGTCTTTGAAATCCTTCAGCGCGCGTTCCTCGAACCCGAGTTTGGTCATGTCCAGCTGCAGATTGGATTTATCCAAAAGGCGCAGCACGACCTTCTCGCCGAACAGGGTGGGGAGAACGGAAACGCGGAAATCCATCTCTTTCCCTTTACCGAGTTTCAGCTTGATGCGTCCGTCCTGGGGAAGACGCCGTTCGGCAATGTCCAGCTTGCTCATGATCTTCAGGCGGGAAGTGATGGCGTTTTTGAGCTTCAACGGCGGCTTCATCACCTCGTAAAGCACCCCGTCGATCCGGAAGCGCACGCGGAACGTTTTCTCGTACGGCTCCACGTGGATGTCGGACGCTCCCTTCTTGATGGCGTCCGTCAGAATGAGGTTGCACAATTTCACGACGGGCGCCTCTTCGGCGCTCTTGGAAAGATCGCTGACGTCGATGTTTTCCTCGGACTCGACGAATTCGATCCCCTGATCATCGAACCCGGAAAGAACGTCTTCGAACTTCTCCCCCTGGTCGTAATATCGCTCGATCGCTTCCTTGATCGCGGCTTCCGAAGCCACGACCACTTCGATGTTGTAACCCGTGAGGAATTTCAGGTCGTCTATGGCGTAGATGTTGGACGGGTCGGACATGGCCACGATCAGGCTCGCGCCCGACCGGTTCACGGGGATGATTTGGTGTTTCTCGGCCACCTCTTTGGGCACGAGATTGATGACGTCCTGCTCGATTTCAAAGTCCTGAAGGTTGATGGACGGAACGCCGTATTGCTTGGAAAGGAAGGAAGTGAGATCGCTTTCCTTCATGTAGCCGAGCTTCGTCAGGTTGTACCCGAGGCGTCCTCCACCCTTCCGTTGCTCCTCTTGGGCCTTTTGCAGTTGCTGGCTCGAGATGAGGTTTTCACGGACAAGAAGTTCACCGAGGCGAGTGTTCATGAGTCCTCCGCGTGGGCTCCGTTCCTAAAGACGCATCAATCGGCTTTTTCGTACAGAGGGTTGACCGGTTGATCCTGCCAGGTTTTGGTTCAAAATCCAAGCCTTAAGGATGAAAAGTACCAGCGATGACAATTTCTGTCAATCCTTTTTACATCTTAAAGAATACATACTTGCGCATTACGGCAATGGTTTCGTTTACTTTAGTTCCAGTATGCCACGGGCCGGTTCGGGGATCCGTTTCCGGACCTCCCCGCCATCCCTTTGGATCTGCCGGTTTAGCTCCGATGCGTCCGGGAACCGAACCTCGTCGCGCAGACGCTTAACCCAGAAAATCTCCACCTCCCTTCCCAGCAGGCTTCCCTGGAAATCCAAAGCGTGCGTTTCGACCGTCAGTCGCTCTCCGTTGCCGAACGTGGGCCGGAGCCCCACATTGGTCGCGCCCCGATACGGCTTTCCTTCCGCACGCAGAACCGTCGCATAAACGCCTCGTTTGGGGAGAAGCGTCGAAACGTTCTCCAGGTTTGCCGTGGGAACGCCGATCTTGCTTCCCCTCCCGCTCCCGCTCACAATCTTTCCTCTCGTCACATACGTCCAGCCCAAGAGCTTCGTTGTCTCCTCCACGTCCCCTTCGGCGAGAAGCTTGCGAATCACGGAACTGCTCACGAGTTGTCCGTCCACCACCACCGCAGAAACCAGAGCGAATTCAAACCCGAGTTCCCCGGCCAGAGAAGCCAGGCGCGCCGGATTTCCCTCCCGGGCACGGCCCACGTGCGTAGTCGGCCCCACGCAGAACGTCTTCATATGGAGTTTCGAGATCAAGAGGTCTTCCACAAACTTGCGCGCGCTCAGACGCGCCAAAGCCGCGGAGAACGGCTGAATGAGGCAGTATTCGACATCGAGTGCGTAAAGCATCCGCGCCCGGTCCATCGGCCGCGTCAGCAGTGGTGGCCCCGGCAGGCCCAGGATCACGGAAGGGTGCGGATCGAACATCATGGCCACTGAGGGTACTCCCAGTTTGCGCGAGCGGAGAACCAGCTCGCGGATCAGGTCCTGGTGACCTCGATGAACGCCGTCGAAATTCCCCACCGTCACGGCGCAGGCCGCCAGCTTACCCCCTAGAGCGTTAGCGTCCGTCCAGACTTTCTTCATCGCGCCGATCCCTTCCCCCGCTTCAGCCTTTCCTCGACAATCCGGAGGTTTTCCGCCGCCTGGCGGTGCCGGGGATCCCTCCGAAGGATTTCCCGATAGACTCCCGCAGCTTTCCGAAGGGCTCCCGCCGCATAGTACGCCGCGCCCAGGTTCAGGAGTAGTCCGGGCCTGTACGAAGCCCTCTTCGCCGCGCTCTCCAGCGCCCGAACCGCCTCCTCAACCCGATTCGTCTTGAGGCAGATCGTCCCCAGATTGTACTGGTATTTCCATTCCCCCGGCGCCAGTGACGCGGCCCGCTCGGCGAACGCACGCGAGGACTCGAGATCCCCTTCGCGCTCGGCCAAAGCCGAGCGCAGATCCCATGCCTCGGGATCCCCCGGCGACCGGGCCAGGAACTCCTCCAAAAGCATTCTTGCTTCCGGGAGATCTCCGGAATCGAGGTCCGACACCACGACATTCAGCGTCGCCTCGCGGTATCCGGGGCGAAGGGAGAGCGCTCTTTCGAAGTCGTCCCGAGCCGCCTTCCACTCCCCGGCCCCCAGGAACATTTTGCCGCGTTCATTCCATGCCAGGGGCGATGTCGGGGAAACCCGAGTCGCGTGATCCCAAAGACTGAGTTCGGATCTCCAGGGGAGTGCAGCGCGGAAGGCCCACGCCCCCCACAGCAAGAAGACCAGGGTGATCGCTCCCGATGAAACCCGACGCGTCCGAATCCGTGCCGCCAGAGCCGCAATCAACCCACCCCAGAGGATCGACGTACCGGCCGCCGCGAGGTACAGGTAGCGGTCCGCGATCAACCCCTCCGCCGGGACCAGGTTCGAAACCGGAAGCCAGAACAGGAAAAAGAGCGGGAACCCGACCTGAATCTTGGATTCCCTGCGTTTGAGAAACCGCCACAACAGCGTCAGCACCGCGACGGTCAGAAGTGACAGCCACACCTGGGGATCCCCCACCCCCCGGGCCAGATCAAACGTGCGGGTCGGCGTCGTACTCCAAGGAAAAATGCAGAGAGCAAAGCTGAATGGAAGAAGCTTTACGACCGTGCCGAGATGGGCATCCCATGTCCCACCCCACGCCGACCGGCTTTCGATCCCTCCCGTGACCAATCCGTGCGCGATGACGTAGGCGCAAATCAACACAACCCCACAGGAGACGCGCGAAACGAGGCCCGTTAGCCGATTCGGTCCCGTGGCCCCTGAAACGGCCAGGACGAACCACACGACCGGGAATATGACCGATGACTCCTTGGTCAAGAGCGCCAAGGAGAGACAGACCCCGCCCCATATCGCGGATGTTCGCGTCCCCACAAGCCAGAGCCGGACCATCTGAAGACCGAAAAACGCGGCCGCCAGATCCGGGAGGGCCGAGACAAACGACACCGATTCGGCGTGAAGGGGGTTCAAAACGAAGAACAGGGACGCGAACAGCGTCGGAAGAGGCTCGAACCCGAGGAGCAAAAGAAGCCGCGCCAGGCTCACTCCCACTGCGACGTGGAATCCCAGGTTCAACGCGTGAAAAGCCCACGCGCTCTTGCCGAAGATCTGCCCGGTCAGGAGGTACAAAAGCGTCGGTACGGGCCTCCAATAGCCGCTCACGGCCGGTTGCTCATGAAGCCCCCAA
>JAZDIZ010000128.1:0-29590 GCA_043804515.1 Pseudomonadota bacterium
CTTGTTGGGGTATGAGGCTTTAGGCCTCCAACGTTACAATTCCCAAGAGTCAGCTTGAGTGCAGTATTGCCGCCAATAATTCAATGTATTGACGCTCACGGTAATTTACACAAACGATCGCGTGTGGACCGAACGTATGTCATCGACGTGCCACGTCGATGACATACGATTTATCAGAGGCATTACTGAATTTGAAAACATGGCCACATTGGAGAGATGAATGTCGGAGCAAGCCGGCTGCTTAACATCACAAGCTGGTGCGAGATCGAGATCTCCAATGCTTGTGCGTTGGCCAAGGTCCGTAGTTTCAGTAAGAAGCACTCTTCCACTGCTCGCCGTTCCGACGAAAACACCCCTCTCGGTGTTCTGCGCAAGAGCGGCGTTAAATTCGAGCGTCAAGAGAGCAATAGATAATCGGATCAAGACTTTCATAGTCACTCCAGGTTCTGTTCAACAGCGGCCAACGCCGCCGAAGGCGCCATATAGCACGACGCGTCATTTTTTGTCAATTTTACGGAGGCGGGGGCAGACCCTTTGATTCCGCGTCCCGATTTTCGACCTCCGTCCCCAAATTTAGGAATTAGGTAGGTGGGCCCCCAGGCCTATTTAATCCAGCAAATACAATATAATAACAGTGCATTTGCACTAGTCTCAATTTCATGCTATTCTCAAGATTGCGATGAGCCAAGAACTGGTTTTCAAGACGATCCTCGAAACCCTGGATCAGCTGATCGAAGTCGAGAATCAGCTGCGGCGCAAAGAAAGCGGCTTTGGATTTCCGAAGGCGCGGATCACCCTTGTAGGGCAGTACGGCCTTCTCACCCATCCCGATCGCCCCCTCAAGAGACTCTCTTTGGTCGCGACGCTCGATGTGGACGCGTGGATTGATGCGAGCGAGTTCGTCAAAACGGAGTTTAAGCGCCTTTTGGCCGACGCGGGACTTGAATACGACAACGACAGTGAGAAGGTTTGGATCCCGAAGGAATCCACATTCACGCCAATCTTCTCGACTCTCCGCCTTGAGTGCGAAGTGCTCGATCCGGTCTATTCACTGGTTTCGAAAGCGATCAAAGCCAAGGAGAAAAATCGCATTCTGGTCCGGGACGCCCTTTCCGTTTATGGGAACGAGCTCCGCGATCTAATCAACAAACACGGCGGCGATTGTGACTATTTTGAAAAGAGAGCTTCCTGACATTGCCCGAAAAGTCCTCGGGTTCTTGATCGCCAAAGGCCTTCTACGCGCGGAGGATATCCCACCGCTCCCCAACGCGAAGTTCAATGTGCGGGACGTTTTGTGGGTGGCCGAGCACGTAGAGCCTCGCGTTCTGGAAGTCTTTCCGGCCGCCTATCTCCATTTCCCCCGTGCGTTTTTGCGTCACAAGGACCTGCCTCCCGACCTCGTGCGGATCATCCAAACCGTTAAGCGTCAACAACCGAACGTGGCCGACTATCGAGGAATCCGTGTACGGGACATGATCCGCTGGGCAAACCGCGTTCTTCCTGATCGAAGAACCCGGCCCACGCGGGCAATCCGCCGGAACAAAACCCTTCGTCTCCGGCCGGAGGTGATTGCGCACCTCTCCTCTCTTGCCGTCCGGACCGGAAAGACGGAGACGCGAGTCGTGGAAGAGTTGATTCTGGGGGAAAGCTAAGAGGGACGGACCTTGAGTTTCGCGCACAGCTTTTCGACCTCCGTCCCAAGATAGATAACTATCCATAATTATTGCGGTTATTCCCAACGATTTGGGGTTGACGGAGGGGGGACGGACGTGATGATCTCGCACGCTTCGTGGCGGAAACTCCCCGGAATTCCTTGGACCCTAACGCTCCCGTGAGAGAATGCGCGGCCTATGAAATTTAGGAACACGAAATACCTGATCGGCGCGGTTTTTATTCTGCTGGGGATCGGCATCATCCTGGCCACCGCGCTTCCGAAATCGCTCCAATATTATGTGACGGTCGACGAACTGATGGCCAAGGAATCACAGTATCTGGGTAAAACGCTGAAGGTGGCGGGTACCGTGGAACCGGGTTCGGTGGAACCGGGAGCGGATTCAATGACCCATCGGTTCCGTGTGGCGAACGCCGGGAAGATCGTTTCGGTCACGTTCCGGGGCGGTCTCCCCGACACGTTCAAAGAGGGAATCGACGTCGTGGTCACCGGGAAATACACCTCGGAAGGAACAATGGTGGCTACGGAAGTTCTCGCGAAATGCGCCTCCCGATACGAAGACCGCTTAAAGCGCGGATACCAACCCGAGTCGAAATAAGGAATCGTCAATCGTGCCGGAAACGCTCGGGACTGTTTTTTTGAATATCGCCCTGGTCGTTTCTTTTTACGGCATCCTCGCGTCCGCCATCGGCGGGCGGACCGGCCGTCGCGACCTCATCACAAGCTCCCGCAACGCCGTTTGGGGTGTCTCGGCGCTTGTTGTCGGAAGCTCCTCCCTCCTGGTCTATGCGTTTCTGACGGATCGCTACAGCCTGAAATACGTCTACGAATACTCCAACTCCACGATGCCTTCTTTTTACAAACTGGCGGCGTTCTGGGGCGGCCAGGAAGGTTCGATTCTGTTCTGGCTTCTGGTCCTCTGCGGTTACGCGTCCGTGGCGATGGTCAGGATGCGGACGAGGAAAGAAGAGCTTCAGCCGTATATCATCACAACGCTCCTTACGATCGCCGCCTTCTTCCTCGTGGTCCTCCTCTTCGAAGCAAGTCCGTTCGAAACCATGCAATACCCGGTGCGGGACGGCCGCGGCCTGAATCCCCTGCTTCAGAACTTCTACATGATCATCCACCCTCCGGCCCTCTATCTGGGCTACGTGGGAATGAGCATTCCCTTCGCCTATGCGGTTTCGGCGCTCGTTACGGGGAAGCTGGACAACCGGTGGGTCCTGGCGATCCGCCGTTGGACACTCGTTGCCTGGTTCTTCCTGTCGGTCGGAAACCTGCTGGGAGCGCTGTGGGCCTACGAAGTTCTGGGTTGGGGAGGGTATTGGGCCTGGGACCCCGTGGAGAACGCCTCGTTCATCCCGTGGTTGACGGCCACAGCCTTGCTTCACTCCGCCATCGTCCAGGAGAAGCGGGGGATTCTGAAAGTCTGGAACATGTCGCTGGTCGTGGTTTCGTTCGTTCTCACGTTGTTCGGTACGTTTCTGACCCGGTCCGGGATCGTTTCTTCGGTCCATTCGTTCGCGAAGTCCAATATCGGGACGTACTTCCTCGTTTTCCTGGGCCTGTCCATCGCGGTTTCCGTGGGACTGATTCTGTTCCGCCTCAAAGAGTTGAAGAGCCGGACGGCACTCGATTCGTTCCTCTCCCGCGAGTCCGCCGTTCTTCTGAATAATCTGGTCCTGCTCGGCGGAGCGATCGCCGTCCTGTGGGGAACTATGTTCCCCGTGTTCTCGGAGCTCGTGCACGGTTCGAAGATCACGGTCGGTCCCCCGTTCTTCAATGCCGTCATGACGCCCATCGGTCTTCTTCTCCTTCTCTTGACGGGGATGGGACCCATGCTGGCGTGGCAACGCTCCACGCCTCTCCAACTCCGACGAAACTTCTTGACGCCGGCGGGGATCGCGGTCGCAGCGGCGGTTTTGGCCTGGATTTTCGTCTCGCATCAGGTGTACGTGATCCTCTCCTTCTCGCTGTGCGCTTTCGTCCTGGCCACGATCACGTTGGAATACAAACGGGGCATCGCATTCCGCATCCGGACGGAGCGTGAAAATCCGGTCAAAGCTTTTATGGGTTTGGTGGGCAGCGACCGGCGCCGCTACGGCGGGTATGTGGTGCACCTGGGCATCGTCCTGCTTTTTGTCGGCTTTACGGGTTCGGCGTTCAAGGTGGATGAGGAGATTGAGCTGAAGTCCGGCGAGAGAAGAGACGTGGGAAGATACGCGCTCCAATACGACAAACTCACGTCGGCATCGGACCGGCACAAGGACGAAGTGTTCGCGAACCTGGCTGTCTGGAAATCAGGCCAGCCGGCCGGCACGATGCGCCCTTCCCGCGTGTTTTTCCGGGGAGGGGCCGATGGTGAACCGCCGCAGCCCTACACGAATGTGGCGATCCGCCGTTCTCTGCGGGAGGATCTCTACCTCGCCCTTTTGAGTTTCGATCCAGATACGCGGACGGCGTTCGTGAAAGTGGTCGTCAGTCCCCTGGTGAATTTCATCTGGATCGGGGGCCTGATTCTGGTCCTGGGGACGGTCATCGTCATGCTTCCCGCCCGCCGGGAGCATGCCGTCGAGAGTACAGCCAAGGCTGCGGGGTCGGCGCCATGACGTTCCTGGTCGCCGGCTTGGTCGCGTTGGGGGTTGTCGCGTTGGTCGCATATCCTTTTTGGACGAGGGATCGGCTCGTGCGGCTGGCGGACGATGAACGTCCCAGCCTTCGGCTGGCGGAATTTCGGGCCGGAAAGGATTCCTCGGCGCAGGCCCTGCGGGAGTTGGAGTTCGACTTCGATACGGAAAAACTCTCGGAAGAGGATTACGACCTGATGCGTGCAAAGCACCGGGCCCTCGCTATCCAGGCCATGAAGGAACTGGAGCCGTTGGAGGCCGCCTGGAAGCTGGTGCAGGACGAACTGGACGCCCGCTTAAACCAGGCTCTGGGCGTCTCATCGTCCCAAGAATTTCCCTCGATCCCCGGATTGAATTGCCCTGCGTGCGGCACGGGTTTCCTTCCCTCCGACCGCTTCTGCAGTCAATGCGGTCATGCGAGGGAGAAGGATGCGCATGAACGGGCCTAAGTGTTTTGCGCTTTCCGTCCCGATGTCGGTTTTGTTGTGGGGCCCCCTCCTCGCGTCACTTGCGTTTGCCCAAGGCGGCGGCGCAATCCGGGGAACGGTTCTTCTTCGGGATACCGGTGCTCCAAAGCCTCTGGCCCGGACCACCGTGCAACTCACGATATACAAGAACGACTTCCAGGTCGCAGCGGCGCGAACCCGGACGAATGTAAAGGGGAAATACGAATTCCGGGACCTCGATACGGGTTCCGAATACGCGTACCAAGTCGCCGCCCGTCCGGATGGTGTCTCTTTCAAGTCGCCGCCACTCTGGTTCCGGGAAAAGAAAACCTTGGATGTATCGGATATCGTCGTCGCCCCTACGACGGGCAAACCGGACCACATCGAGGCCGAGGAACTCGTCGTCGTGGAGTTTGCGGCCCAAGGGCTTCTCAACATCAGCCATTCATTCACGTTTACCAACAAGGGCCGGACGGTCTACGACCCCCACGCCGAAGGAGGCGTTCCCATTGAAGTCTCACTTCCCGGCGGCGGGTTCGATCTTTCTTTGGGCGCGGGACTGAGCGGCGATTCCGCCGAGGTTCTTTCCGCCAAGAATGCGCTCGCACTTCGCGTGCAGGTACCGGCGAATCCCGACGTTCCGTACCGCGCCGAGTACGCGTATCGGATGCCGTACCGTTCACGCGCCCTCCCCCTTTCGTACGCGGTATCGGTTCCGGTCAGCCGCGTGTCGCTGGCTCTCGTGGGCCGCGATTTGGAAATTCAATCCGGCCTCCTCAAGTTCGAAGAAAGCCGGAAGAACGAAGGAAAAACTTATTACCTTTATGCCGCCGGCCCGCTGAAGGCGGGACAACCCCTCACGTTTTCACTGGAGGGCCTTCCCCTTTCAGGAGATTGGGAGCGGTGGGGGCTTCTTTCGGGATTGGCGGCCGCAGCGTTCGCGGCCGTATTTCTGGGCCTTCGGGCTTCCAAGAAACAAGACAAAACAAACTGGAACGCCGCAAAAGAGGATACATTCGGACGCATCGTGGACTTGGAGCGGCGGTTCCGGCGCGGCGAGCTCCAGCAGTCCGAATATGAACGGGAGCGACAGGCGTTGCAGGAGCTTTACTTCGATCTGGAAATGAACGCGAAGGCGGGCCACGCCGAATGAGCCCCGCGGTTCTTCAAGCCGAAAACGTATGCCGTGTTTTCGGCGCCCGTTACGTCCTCCGGGATCTGAATTTTTCCGTGCAGTCCGGCGAAGCCGTGTCCGTCACCGGCGATAACGGCGCCGGAAAGACGACGCTCTTGCGTATCGCCACCACGCTGCTCACCCCTTCCTCGGGACGCGTGACGCTGTTCGACAGCGATGCTGAAGATACTTTGCCGGAAATTCGGAGGCGGATCGGCGCGTTGTTCGCCGACACCCATTTCTACGTCGACCTGAGCGTCTGCGAGAATCTGAGGCTTTACGCGAACCTCCACCACATCGACCACCGCGATGCCGTGATTTCCACGTGGCTTACGCGCTTCGGGATGGAGGCGCACTTGGACTCCCCCGTCCGGACTCTGTCACGCGGGGAACGCCAACGGGCAGGCCTGATCCGGTCGTTGCTTCATCGGCCGACCTTCGTCATATGGGATGAGCCTACCACCGGGCTGGACACTCGGGGACGCGAGATCGTGAATGACGTGGCCCGCGAACTCAAGGGAGCGACCACGTTCCTCGTAGCTACGCATGACCCCGCGGCACTCGCGGGCTGGACCGACCGGGCCCTCCGCCTGGAAAGGGGTCGCCTCCAATGAGGCGCTTTCTTTCCGACGTTCTCACGTTGGCCGGAAAGGATCTCAGAATCGAGATCCGGTCGAAAGAAGGAATATTCTCGACGCTTTTGTTCGTGATCCTCGTTTTGTTCATTTTCAATTTCGGATTCGGGACGCAGCCGGATGTCGTCCGCCAGGCCGCACCGGGAATCCTTTGGATCGTGATCGCGCTCTCCGGCACGATCGCCCTTTCGCATCTCTCCCACCGCGAAGTGAACGACGGCGTTCAGGAAGGGCTGCTCCTCACCGGACTGGGAGGGAGCACTCTCTTCTTTGCAAAATTCACCGCCGCCATGGTCTTCCTCTCGTTGATCGAGGCCGTGGCGATCCCGTTATTCCTGGTTTTCTACAATTTCCCGGCTGCGGGTTGGCTCCCGCCCTTCCTGGTCATCCTGGTTTTGGGGACGGTCGGGTACGCGGCTGTAGGGACGCTTCTGGCGACGCTGCTCAGCCGGTCCCGGCTCAAGGATCTCCTTCTCCCCGTCGTCTTCTACCCCATCATCATTCCCTGGTTCATCGTGGCCGTAAAAGCCACGGCGGCGGCCATGGATGGGGAGCCGCTTCCGCACGTTTCTTTTTTCCTGGGGTTTGACATCATATTCGTCACGGCGTCGGCCCTGCTGTTCGATTTCATTCTGGAGGATGCGAGTTGAAATTGAGTCGAATCACTTCGATCCTGTTTCTGGGCGCTCTCGCCGTGATCTTTTTTTACGCCCCGATCGAAAAAGAACAGGGCGTGGTGCAAAAGATTTTCTACATTCATGTCTCCTCGGCGATCACGATGTATCTGGGTTACGGCATTGCCTTTCTGGCGGCGCTCATGTTTCTCCTGGGAAAAAGCAGGATCTGGGATGAAGTGGCCGTTTCGGCCGCCGAAGTCGGGTTCTTCCTGAACACGGCGGTTCTGCTCACGGGCCCGTTCTGGGCCAAAGCAACTTGGGGGGCCTGGTGGGTGTGGGACCCGAGGATCACGTCCACGGCCTTGATGTGGCTTTTGTACGCCGCATATTTGGTAATGCGGAGTTATCTCGCGACGGACACGCGCGGTCGTACGATCACTTCCGTCCTGCTCGTCGTCGATCTTCTGGTCGTGCCCTTGGTTCATTTCTCGGTAAAACTGTGGCGGGGCATGCATCCGCCGCAGGGGATCCTGACGCCCCGCATGCTGGTCACGATGGCCGTAACCATCGTGGCGGTGCTTCTCTTGGGTGCAACGCTGTTCCGGGCTCGCTTCCGCCTGGAGCGTTCCCGTACACTTTTGGAATCAGTTCAACTCAAAGCTTCGGAGAACTCATGAGTTACCTTGTCGCCGCCTATTTCGTCTTCTGGCTAGCCACTTTTTTCTATGTGTTCACTCTGGAGCACAGGCAAAAGCAAGTGCTGGCGCAGTTGAAGCGCTGCCTCGAGCCGAAATCGTAAACATTCCGGTTTCGAAATTCGTACGTGTCCCCAATTAAAAGGAAATAGAATCGACTACTTAGCGCCACTTGTAAAATAGCGCGTGGCGTCATATATAGCGTGGCCATGAATCCGGCCCATCGAGCGTTTCCTTTCACCTTGATCAGTTTGCTCACGTTCCTGGCGTCCCCCGCCTGGAGTGTCTCGGATCCCGAGAACGTTCCCGGCGTCACGTTTCCGGTCGAAATTCAGGATCTATGGAGTCCCGATCGCGTGAAAGCGAACGTCAGCGGGTCCCTTGAAATCCGAAATGGCAAAGACGGACGGACGTACCCCGTTCGGATCGATTGGGACAGAATTCCGGTGGCGCCCGCAGATAAAATCGAAACGGCGGTTCAAAACGGACTCGTCGCTTTCGCCCTGCAGCGGCAATTGGCCGTCCTCAACAATCTCCTGGAGATGTTTTATGCCGTCTCCGGTATCTACAACGACGCCAGATTATCCGTTCCTTTTGATTCGATCCGGATCACGGCCGATAAAGGGATCGGCCCGCAGGCTTGGATCGAGTCCGTGGGCCCGAATAGGGAGCTGGTCGTGCAGCTTCGAATTGACCCCACATCCAGACTCATGGTCATGGCTCCGCCTTTCGGCCCGGCAAAGGTCCGGGTCTTTCGAAGCGACGGTCTCTACGGATTGGATGTTCGGGACTTCCTCAAATACGAGCCCGAGGCCTTCTTTGTATTGAGGCCCATGACCAGTGCCGACCTGGCGAACACGTTGATACCCAGGGATCTCGCGAGGCACACACAGAACAAGCCGATCAACGGTCTTCTTGAAGAGAGCGCAGCTACGGAAGATGAGCTTCGCGCGCGCTTGGGAGCGGAGGTCTATCGGGCCAGGTCAGGATCCGAAGGAATCCATTTCTGCTCCCGGCAAGGTCGTGACATCACGTTCCAGCCGATCGTTTACTCACGCGGGGAGGAGGACCGAGTCGCGACAATGCAGAAGATAATCCTGCAAAAAGCGCTGAGCAGGCTCAGCCCCGAAGAGCAATTAATCGTCCGGATACTGGTCCAAGATAACATTGATGTTCGGACCGCCGTCGACGGACCCCGATTGCGGAATATGCCTCTACTCCAATGCCGCGGCGATTCCCTGACCGGAAAACTCGTTCTCTTGGCGACCGTACCGACTCAGGAACGCAGGTCCCCCACGAATCTTCGCGAAGACCTGTGGGCAAAACACATTGAGCGGAAAAACCGGCGCGTTGATCCCGACGGGTTCGTGGCCCGGTTCATCTCTGAAGAAACCCTGGCGAGTTTCTTCCGGGATTTCGCCCGTGGGGCGAAACAGTATGTTGCACTCCACGATTGGACCAACAGAACGGGGACATTCTGGACATCGTATATGTCAGCCCGTGACAGTTCCGGCACCGCGGAATGACGGGAAAATTGGGGACACGTACCAATTTCGGCCTCTGTCCCCTGATTTCAGTTGAATCTGTACTCGAGGGAGATCGTGGCGAAAGGCCCCGCAAAGACGTTCAGCCTCTCCGCCAGATTGATCGTTCCTACCGATGAGAGCAGGCGATAGATCGGGTCTGCGTATAGGTCAATCGGTGTGCTCTTCTCGCCGGTCTGAGCCTCGGATAAGTACTCCCCGTTCGATCCCGCCCCTACGATCGACGGCGCACCCACGAAGGACGAAGCGAGAGGCAGAACTTGGAAAAACCCGCCGGCGAAAGCCGCGCCCGGCGCCAGAAAGGCCATCATGGCCAGAACGAGGGGGAGACGAAACTTGCTCAATCCGTACATCAAAGATCAGATAGTGCAAGGTCGGTGCCCCGAAGCCGGACCTGTTCAGTCCGTCTAACATTTTGATATCATTATAATTTTTCTGCTCACCATGGCCCGTCGAGCCTCCGATGATGGCGAAGATCGGCTCAGACGCTCAATTCAACGCAGGACTTGGAGGTGCGGCCTTCCGGCTCCCGTGACCTCTCCGATTCGAACCGCCGGAACCTGTTCCGCCCGGAACCGTCGGACCAAAAGGTCGGATTTGGATTCCTCGATGAAGATCGCACCACCGCCGGAAGTTTGCGGATCGAAGAGCTGCTGCCGTTCCCCACAGAAAACGCGATCCGTTGGTTTTTTTGGCCCCGTGGGTAGAATCGATCCCCTGGCGCTCCGACTCCTCACCTTTCTTTTCGCTCTTCTCTGGACGTGCGGCGCATACGCCATTCAAACCGTCGGCGTGGCGCCCGTGCAGGGAAACGCCAAATACCCGCTGGTCATGCAAGGGCTCCGGCAGGTGCTTTGGACCGACCTCGAGCAGACGGGGATGCTCAAGGCCCTGCCGATCCAGATTTCCCCCGAATCGGCCTCCATCGCGAACTTGCCTTCGCTTGTTCAAAGCGCCCCGGTCGACACCGTCCTTTTGATCCAGTTCATCGAGGGGACGTCCCGTTTCACGGTCTCCGTGCGCGCATATGACGCCGAGACCCGATTCAACGTGGGTAGCCGCTCCATCGAGGGCACCTACGGCGAGATCCGGCTATTCCAGGACCGGTTGTTCCACGCCACCGCCGAAATTCTCAGAACACCGGTTCCGGAGGGCATCGAACGGGACATCGTTGGAAATCACACAACTAAGGTAGGTGCGATCCAGGCTTTGGGTGAGGCGGACACCGCTCTGCGGGAGAAGCGCTACGTGGACGCTCTCGAAGGTCTCGCCCGGGCCCGCTCTATAGATCCCCGGTTCCGGGCTCCCAAGCTTCAGCTGGAAATCCATGGCCATGAATGGGCCGCTCAGATCGCGGATCCGGCTCAGGCGGGGCGCGCCTACGCTTTCATCGGGGACGCCAAGAAATCCACGGCCGCGTTCGACCGGGCCCTGGCGCGGGACGCCCGCAACGTCGCCGCGTTGGTGGGACGGGGGGATTTCCTTCTGCAGATGAAGAAGCCCGCCGAGGCGTTGCCGTACTACCAAAGGGCCGCGCAATCGGATCCCAAGAACGCGTGGGCCCAAGTCGGCCTCGCCCGGGCCTTCCAGGATTTGCGCCGGGCCGACGAGTCTCTCGCGTCATACGAGCGCGCCCGGCAACTCGGGGCCACTTCCCCCGATGTCTATGAGGCGCTCGGAGCCCTCTACTCCTTGCGCCGGAACACAAAAGCCGCGGTGGAAGCCTACCAAACGGCGGGGGAGCTGGCCGAACGGGTCGCGAACTTCTCCCGGGCACAGGAGGAATACGCCAGGGCCAACCGGATCACCCGGTCGGCTCCCGGCTTGGAAAAAGAGGCGGATCTTTATCTGGCCGAAAACGAGCTTCCTTCCGCCATCTCGACGTATGCGAAGGCCGTTGCGCTCGAGCCGAACCGCGATGCGGTCTGGGCGAAATCGGGCTGGGCTTTTTATCTGAACCGGCAGCCTGCGGAGGCGGTGCGCAGGCTCCGCCGCGCGTACGAACTCAACCCCTCCGGCTATGAGGCTAATCTGTACCTGGGCAGGGTGTTGCTCCAAAGCCGGCAGACCCGGCAAGAGGCGATCCCGCACCTGGAAACAGCCGTCCGCCTCCGGCCCGATGAAGTGCAGACGCAGTATCTTTTGTCCCGAGCGTATCTGGATGAAGGGCACGTCGACGCTGCGGTCGGCCTCTTGGAAAAACTGGTCAAACTAGATCCGCGCAACGCCCGGGCCCACAAGGAACTCGCGGATGCCTATGCGGCCAAAGAGGACACCGCCCGGGCGGAAATCGAATACGCAAGGGCCGTCGAAATCAACGCCGACTTGCGGGAAGCGCACGAAGCGCTCGCCCAGCTTTATCTCAAGACGGGCAGGCGCGAGGATGCGGTCGCCGCGATCCAGCGCGTGTACAGGATCGACGCTTCCGACAACATTTTCGTGGACCGGGGATCGGAGCTGCTGCGGCCCCTGGTCTCCCAGGACCTGATGAACCTGGTCCGCAAGTTCCCCAAAATGGTCCCTTCCGCCGTGGGGCGATCCCCGATCAATCAAGTCTCTGTCGTGGATCTCTCCCGTGCGGATCAGGGATTGGTGCACCGGATATACTCGTGGTTTTGGCCCCTCTACCAGACCGATGCGCGCCGCGCGCGGGAAGATTTCGAGCTGGCGCTCCAGCTTCAATATCAGGTCATCGCGCATGACGCGGTTTCCAAAACCGTTGGGGGCAGCTTGACGAGCTCGGAGTTCGCAAACGAGAGCCTCGCGACATCGAAGGCCGGCCGGGCCCATTTGGACGGCCTCTTCCTCTTCGAGCTGTCCGGGGCCCTCCGCAACGGCGAAACCACTGCCGTCACGGTCGCTCCTATTCTCTTTTCCGCCATCAACAAACGGCATTACCCTTCCTCGCGCGAGGGATTCGCCGCTCAGATCACGTATCCGACGGCCGAGATCCTCCATCTGAACCTTCCGGTCGTCATTCGCTGGCTTCTTCTGATCTGTGTCCCCATCCTTCTGGTCACGTCGTATCTCGCCTACAAGAGCAGCGCCCGGGGCAAGGGAAAGCTCCGAGTTTTGATCAACTACGATCCCAGGCTGGAGAGTTTCCTGACGCTGAAACTCGCCAAGAAGCAAGAGGAGGAAAGGGATCCCGCGATGGTCATCGTGCGGGACAAGGAAAAATACGAGCGCGGGAAGTACAAGAAACTCCTTCGTCAGCACGGAACCTGGGTGCGGCGCATGGTGGGCCGGGACACCGTCTTCGAGAAAGTGCCGGCGAGGGAATACTTCTGCTATCTCTACGGCACGATCGAAGACAAGCACTACCTCAAGAAAACGATCGGCAACTACTTCATGGTCCAAAAGGTGCTGATCCGGAAAGACGCGACCGCCACACTCACGTTCCAGCTGGAAAAAGAGGAAGCCTTCACGACCGTGTTCGTCACGAAGGGCGAGGAACCTGTTGCGGGGGCGGAGATCCGCGTGAAGGGACACGGCGAGGCCGTGTACTCGCGCGCGGAAGCCGGAGCCTTCATCTATCTTCCTCTGGGAGAGACCAAGATCCAGGTCTCGCATGAGGGGCGAACGATCGAACGAAGCGTCCTCGTCCGGTCCCTGGATGATCAGATGGTCCAGGTCGATCTGCGCACGGCGGACGAGGCGGAGGCGGAGTTCGTGGGCGGGCGGGACCTTCGGGAGGTGGCGGAGGAATACCGGTCCACCGGCCGGTTGGAGGAAGCCGCCAAGTATCTGGAAAAAGCCGGGGACACGGAGAAAGCCGAGCAGCTCCGGGCCGAGGTCTCCCTGTCCGAGGGCGACCTGGACACGGCGGCCGAACAGCTGGTGAAGGCAAAGGAATATTCGAAAGCCGCCGAAATGTTCCGCCGGATGGGGAAGCACGAAAGAGCGGATTACCTCTACGGAATGCACAATTTCGCCCAGGGGGACTTTGCGAAGGCGCTGGAGTTCCTGCGCGACAGCGAGGACCACGGCCTGCTTGCGAAAATCCACGAGAAGCTGGGGGATTCGAGGTCGGCGCTTCTGGAAAAGGCCAAGGATCACTCGCAGCGCGGGGAGAAGGTCGAAGCGGCGGCGGCGTTCGCCCTGGCGGAGGCCCATTCGGAAGCCGCCGACCTTTACGAGTCCCTGGACGACCTGAACAACGCGGCCGATCAGCACGCCAAGGACGGGAATTACCTCATGGCCGGGGAGATGTTCGCCCGCGCGGGTGACCCGACAAGCGCGGCGGCGGCGTTCGAGAAGGGAGGGCATTTCGAGCAGGCCGTTTCCCTCTTTAAGGACCTCAACGACATGCCGAAGGTGATCGCTCTTCTCGAACGGCAGGGTCTTTTCTACGACGCCGCGGTGGCCTACCGCGATCAAGGGATGCCGGACGAGGCGATCTCGATGTGCCAGAAGATCCCCTCGCACCACGACGACTTCCCCCGCACGCAGCTTTTCCTGGCGAACCTGTTCGCCGAGAAAGGCCAGGACGATCTCGCTCTCAAAACGTTCGATCAGGCCATGGTGGCCAACGCGGGCGCGATGGACGCCGATTCCCTCTACGCCTATGCGGCGCTTCTGGAGCGGCATGGGGACTACGCCAAGGCGCTGGACCTCTATGAGGAGATTCTCAAGAAGGATTTCCAATACAAGGACGCCGGCGCCAGAGCGGAGCTGCTGAGACCCAAGGTGAGAGAGGCCGCTTTAAACGCGGAGGCCTCGAAGGATACGCGCTACGAGCTCCTGGATGAACTCGGGCGGGGCGCGATGGGCGTCGTGTACAGGGCCAAGGACAAGATGCTGGACCGGATCGTGGCGTTCAAAACCCTCCCTCACACGCTGAAGGACGATCCCTCCGCGCTCGAAAGCCTCATGAAGGAGGCGCAGACCGCCGCGAAGTTGAATCATCCGAACATCGTCACGGTCTATGACATCGGTGAGGAGGCGGGAAATTTCTTTATGGCGATGGAGTACGTGGAGGGGAAGACGCTCAAAGAGGTCCTTAAGCAGATCAAGAAGGTGAATGTGGAGAGCTTCAAGTTCGTGGCCAAAGCCCTCTGCGACGTCGTGGCCTACGCCCACGAACACCACGTGATCCATCGGGACATCAAGCCGTCCAACATCATCCTTCTCCCCAGCCGCACCGTGAAACTGATGGATTTCGGCCTCGCCAAAGTCCTTCGGAATTCTTCGAGCGACAAGACGTCACTCCGCGGAACCCCTCTGTACATGTCGCCGGAACAGGTCCTCGGCAAGGACATCGACCACCGCACGGACATCTACTCTCTGGGCATTCTCTTTTACGAAATGCTGGCCGGCCGCACACCCTTCAAGGAAGGGGACGTCCTGTACGCCCACGTGCATACGCCCGCCCCGCCGATCCAGGAATTCGCGCCGAACGCTCCCGAGGCGGTCGCGCGGACGATCATGTCGTGCCTGGAAAAGGACAAAACGAAGCGCCCCGCCACGGCCAAGGATCTGGCCAAGGGGCTCGGGATTTAGCCTCCGTTCTAGAGACCCGCGTCTCTAAAGCTCGATAACCAAAGGCTCCAAATCTAATCGGGTGTACCCGGATTCCGCGGAAACGTTACATATCCCTCGGTAGCACCCCGAAACTTGAATGCCATTGGGTTAGAGGGCGACGCGAAAGCGCTTTTTGAGATATCCCCATCCACAAAGGAATCCCGATCCACGGGGATCAAAACGGTCCACTTATAGTCGATATCTGACTCACTGCCGTTCTGGAGCATGTATTCGTATCTGCCCAAACGTCCCTGGCGCTCCCAGACGTTACGTATGGTTCCTTGAATCAGCCCGAAATAGTCGTCGAACCGAACTCTTGCCGCGAATGCTTTGTCCGTGCGGAATACGTTTTCTAGATTGTTCGCCCTAAGCCTCTGGCAAGGGACATTGACCACGCGGCCGTCCTCAGCCTCTACACGTACATCCAAAAGAAATTTCGTGTCGGGCCTGATCCTCACTCCACCCATAGATGGATTCTCCCTCAGGTATTCCTCAAACTCTCGGACTTCCTCTCTCGCCACGGCGAGAACAACGTGATCGAATTTCGGCCCCACACGAAACAACAATGTGGCCCTTTGTTGCCCGTATCCGAAATACCGGTGCAACGCGTTTTGCACGCGGTCGAAATTCCATTCGCGTGTTTCCGGAAAAAGACCGTAGAAGACATACCGTGAGTTGCTTAAAGCCGGAGCCGCTTTTCGGACCTGAGCACTTGCATCGCAGATCTGAAGCACACCGAGTGACACGATTACTGCTGCCAATGCGAATTTTTTCATTTTGATCCCCCTAAGAAAAGACGGCGACTTCTAGCGCGCACTGCGTCATTCGTCAAGAAAACGTGCGGCGGGGGTTATCCGATTTTTGGCTTCGGTTTCGCTCGGGAAACCTGCGGGGGGGCGGGTCTGCCTTTGACCCGAGCGGGCTCGGAAGCCTCGTCCCCAACGGCGGGGCCCGATGCCGTGATTTCCTCGGCTTCCGACTCCGGGGGCAGAAGATCGGCGGCCCGATCGGGAAGGCCCATGGCGAACGCGGCCGAATCGGGGATCGTGTCCCTCGTCACGGACCGGGCGGTTTCCAGATCCTTCTGGAACACCAGAACCGTGGATCCGACGCGGACGCGATCTCCGGGGCGGAGAACCTGGCTCTCGACCCTTTGGTCGTCCACGTAAAGGCCGTTGCGGCTCCCCACGTCGGAAATCACCGGCCCGTCCGGACCTTCCTCCACATGGGCGTGATGCCGGGACACGTCTCCGTCCGCGACGATCAGCTCGTTGTCCGGATCCCGGCCGATACGGAACGGGAACCGATCGATCTCGATCGCACGCCCGGCATCCCTTCCTTCCAGGACCAAAAACGCCGCCTTGGAGCTCATAGGAAAATACTATCAAAGTGGCGGCAGAACTCTCTAGAATGTTCCCATATGAAGCACATCATCGGATTTTGCGTCGCTTTGGTGTTCGCGTTGGCTTGTCCCTTCCGTCCCGTTTCGGCCGGGCCGGCGGAAGCCTTGAAGGCATACGCCGACCTCCTGAAGACCGTGGCTCAAACCGACGGTGTCCGATGGGATCTGGTCGGGCCGGCCCAGAAGGAGGAATTGAAGACCTTCCTGGCCTACGCTTCCGAGGTGCGGTCGGCGGACCAACCCTCGCGTGAAGCGCAGTTGGCGTTCTGGATCAACGCTTACAACGCCTGCGTGATGAAGCTGATTCTGGACCACATGCCGATCCAGGATGTCATGAAACTCCCCGGCTTCCGCGACCGCCTCCAGTGTTCCGTAGCCGGACAGGATCGGACGCTCGTGGACATCGAGAGCGGTGTGATCGGCCCGCTTTTCTCCGAACCCAGAGCGCATTTCGCATTGTGGTGGGGGATCAAGGGCGGCCCGAGGCTGGCGGCGGTCCCGTACGAGGGCAAGGCCTTGAACCGGATGCTGGAGGACCAGACCAAAGCATTCGTGATCGACCCGGTGAACGTGGAGTTTTCATCCACGCCCACGGGGCTGACGCTTTCCCCGCTCTTCGGTTGGTATAAGTCGGATTTCGGAAAGACGGAAGAAGGCGTTCTGGCTTTTATCCGCAAACGCCTTCCCAAGGAGAAATCGGCGATGATCCCCAAGAACCTGGCCCGGGTGAAATTCGCCGCGCTGGATTGGACGCTGGACCAGACGAATCTGAAACACTAAAAAAGAACCTCCGATCCAACATCCGACAGCCCAGCGTCGGCCCCTGACTCCGCTGCGAAGCGAAGGTGGGTGGGAACCACAGATGTCGCGTCGTCCCGGTGGGATGGAGCATACGAGAAACCGGGAGATCCTTGCTGCGAGGGGAAGGCAGGCGGGACGAAAAAGCGTGCCACCGACCGTACAGATTCACGCGGATGAGGCGAGCTGGCACAGCCTCAGACGCGATGAAGCTGTTGGGAGGGATGGCCGTCTCCATGCATCCAATAACTACGGCCATTGAGCGCCGAGCGGCGGAGGGCGGCGTAACGCTCGACGACCGCGTCTTTTTCGGACCGACCGACTTTCCATCGCAGCCAGAGCACACGCGACGACCCAGTCCGCCTATACGTCACGAACCTCGGTTGATCCGCTCCACTTCAGCCCGCCAGAGCTGCATCATCCGCTTCGTCATCGGCCCGACGCCGCCGTTTCCGACCGGCCGGCCGTTGATCCGGGCGATCGGCAACAACTCCTTGATCGATCCCGTCAGAAAGATCTCGTCGCAAGAGAGAAACTCCGCTTCGGAGATGGCTTTTTCGGCGAACGGGATCTTTTCGCGCTGCACGATCTCCACCAGCAGCGACCGCGAGACTCCTTCGAGCAGGCCGCTCCGTACTTCGGGCGTCAGGACCTTCCCGTCCTTCACGGCGAAGACGTTGCTCGTCGTGGCTTCGGTCACGAATCCCTCTTGATTGAGCATGATGGCTTCGACCGCGTTCCGCCGGTAGGCCTCGATCAACGCCAGCATGTTGTTCATGTAATTGCCCGTCTTGATGTTCGGATCCACGGAGCGGGGATGGTTACGGATCACCGAGACCAGCGCCACTTCCGCGCCTTTTTCGTAGTATTCGGCGGGCATTTTGGGAACGGCGTCCACGAGAATCGCCGTCGTGGGTTCGATGCCCGGATCCGGGAACAGGTTGAACCTGAAATCGGTCCCGCGGCTTACAACGATCCGAATGTAGGATTCGGGATTCCCGGCCTTCTTCAGGCATTCTCCGAGATGAGTCACAAGCCGTTCGAGGGAGAACGGGATCCGGAACGCAATCGCCTCCGCGGAGCGGAGAAGCCTCTTGTAATGGCGGTCCAATAGAAACACGTCGGGAATCCGGTACGACCGAACGGTCTCATACACGCTGTCGCCGTAGAGAAAGCTTCGGTCCATGACGGGCACGACGGCTTTTTCGGGAGGGACGATCTGAAAATTCAGGCTGAATAAGCGAGGCATGGTGTTTTCACTCCATCAGTTTTGGAACCGCCGTCAATGCCAAACCCAGGAGAAAGCTGCCGAGGGTTCTCCATCGATCCGCGCCCACGGCGTGTGTTTCCGGAAGGAGGTCGTTCGTGGCGATCTGCAGAAATGTGCCCGCTGAAACCGCCACCGCCGCCCCGATGGCTTTTTCGCCATACGGAGCCACGCCGGCCAGCGCAATCCCGCAACCCAGCGGCACCATCAGGGAAAGCGCCAAAACGTAACGCCCGACCTGGAACGCGGTTCGCTTCCCGGCCAGAAGCAGCGTGCTGAGCGAGAACGATTCCGGCATTTTGTGAGCCAACGTCGCCAAAAAGACATTGAAACCGAGGCCCGGCACCAAGAGGGATGCGCCGAGAGCCAAGCCGTTCATGAGGGAATGGAGTGACAGTCCGACAAAGGCCGCAATCCCCACCTGGTGGTAGTCACACTCCTCTTCCTCGCACGGATGGGTCATCACGAAGCGCTCCAAGAGTTGCAGAATCAGGAAGCCCCCCAGAATGCAAAATCCGGCTTGCTCCCCCAAGAGGCGGATTGATTCCGGAATCATGTGAAGGAACGAAACGCCGAGAAAGAGCCCGGCGGAAAAACTGATGGCCAGGCGTGGAAACCGATGCTGCCGGCGCCCGGCAAGGGAGAGAAACGCTCCCAGCCAGATCATCGCGACAATCGATGCGTTATACGCGAGCGCCCCCGAAGGAAACTGCATGAGGTGCGCATTTTTAGACGAAAATCGGGGGGTTGGCCAGAGTCAAAAAGACACCAGGGATCAAAACGCACCACCCGCGCAACAACGTCCCCTGAAAAATCGCCCTATTTTCAGCCTGTTTGCAAAAGGCCTTCTTGGCACGATCGATGCTTAGGCAAATGGGTGAGAGGAAGCGGACATGCAAGGCCAAAAGAAAAAAGAAAACGGACGCAGGAAAGAGATGCAAGGCCAAGAGTATGTGGTGTGCCCGCTGGTGGGCTGACGACCTGAACGAGGAGAAACGAGTTATCCACAAAAAATGTGCATAAGTCCCCTCGCCCGGCTCTCGATTTCGAAATTTCCCCTGAATTGTCCGCAGGTTTCACACTTTGCACCAAGTTTGAGCAGGTCCAACTCCCGGACATTTCAATCTCTTTCTAAAGTCTGAGGCATCCGGGTCCGCGCCGATCCGTCACGTTTACTGCGACACAAAATCATCCACAGCTGTGGATAATTCGCGAGAGCAATATATGGCGATGTATGGCCTTGGATCAGATCGGCTGCGTGCTTTTCACAAAGTTCCGGATCTCCGTCCGGAACTCGTTAGCCAGCTCCGTGAACTCGAGTGCAATGCGGGGAGCTTTCGTCTCCCGATCCACGCGCACTACCTTGCCGCGGGCCGTTATCACGAAGTGGCTCTTGGGAAGCTTGAAGCGCATCCGGAGCTCGGTCCCCACATTGGGAACGCTCTCCTCGTCCACCAGCGCTTCCGCATCGACGGCCAGACCCCGTTCCGAAATGTCACGGGCATAGCCGAAACCGAGCGTCTTGAAGATCTCAGATTCCTGAACGTTCATGGACACCGGAACTCGAGGGGATCGCCGTTTTTCTATAAACGTCATAGAAGCCTCCCTTGGGCGGCCCGATCCGACCACACCCGGGTGGAGTTGTAAATGCTTATCCGGTTCGGGGGACTGTCCCCTTTTCTCCACCGACCTGGAATTGGGGACGGAGGTAAAAAAATAGTGTAATTTCAGCCATATGTCCGGGTCCCGCGTTTCCTTGCCCGACTTTTTCGTGCCTGACGGCACTCCTCTTTCGAAGGCATTAAAAAGAACGACGCACTTGGGCGTCGGAGCGCACCCGGACGATCTTGAGATCCTCGCAATCCACGGAATTTTGGAATGCTACCGGCATCCCGGGCGGTTTTTTACGGGTGTCGTTCTGACGGATGGCGCCGGGGGTCCTAGAAACAGAAAATATTCCAAGCTGACGAAGGAAGCCTATGTCCGGATCCGACAGCGCGAACAAAAACGGGCGGCCCGCTTGGGCAGGTACGGGGCGATCCTTCAACTGGGATTCTCCAGCGCCGGGATCAAAGGATCTGCCCATCGGCACTGCCTGGAGCAACTCAAGCGGATCCTTGCGGAAACCAGGCCGGGCGTGATCTACACGCATAGCCTTGCCGACGATCATGACACGCACGCCGCGGCGGCGCTTCTCACGATCCAGGCCCTGCGTAAGCTCCGACCGCACGGTTGGCCGAAACGGTTCTATGGCTGCGAAGTTTGGCGCAGCCTGGACTGGCTGCCCCGGAAGCAAAAAGCGGCCCTGGATGCAGGCGCCCGCCCCGCCTTATCGGCGCGACTGTTGGGAATCTTCCGGTCCCAGATCGCGGGAGGCAAGCGATACGACCTGGCGACGCTCGGCCGCCGCATGGCCAACGCCACATTCGCCGAATCACACGACATCGATCGGACCGCTCAGGTCACGTTCGCGATGGATCTTAGGCCTCTTCTCCGGAATCCCGGACTGGATCCCGCCCGGTTCGTCCGGGATCTGGCGGAGGAATTCGGGCGCGGCCTAGTCGAACGGGTCCGACGCCTGCGATAATCCGGCTGGAACCATTGCCCTGGACCCCCGCCGGGCGTCCATATAGGGATTCCAGAATCGGTTTTCAGGAACCGGATCAGGAATCAGTGATTCAAGAAGGACCCTCATCAAACGGGGCCGGAGAATGATTCACACATGACCAGCGCGGACGATCAGTTATTCCCAATCCGTACCTGTCTGACAGTCCTGGAACGTGTGCGTATACGTCGGCGTGACGACCGTTAAATCCTCGTGAAAAATCGTACGAGAAAATCCCAATCCATAACCAAATCCTTCCTGCGGTTCGGCATAGATGCTTCGGACGACGATTTTCGAGATTGGGATGCCCGCAAGTTGGGCCGCCTTCAGGTGCGGGTCCGAAAACATCTTTTTATAACAGGAAGTATGGACGATTTTCTCGTAAATGGATGGAGGGTCGCTTAACACGGTTGCTCCTCCTTCCGCTTTCCCTGAAGGAAGAAGAAACGACACCAAGCAAAATAGTAAGATTAACCACTTCATTTGCGGCTCCTTGAATCATGTCCCTAAATCAAAACTGTCGCATTGTGTCAAGGCTGCTTTCACCGGACTTCTGTGGATTCTGCTCTGTTTTCTCTTCGTTCGACCGGAGAATCCACAACCTTCCCGAGGACTTACGGCGGGGCGGGGGGCTGCCGGAGCGGAGGTAATGGGATGGACCCGCTCGTTTCTTACATGGCGGCTTCTTACGAGCCAGAATGTTGTATTTGTGACGATGAGGTCACTTCAATCATTCACCTTCAGAAACGGGAGGGTCCGATGGAACGTATTACCGTAGTAGGCCTGGATTTGGCAAAGAACGTGTTCGAAGTGTGCGGGAGAGGTTTTCAGGGAGAAGTCGTATTGAGGCGACAGCTTCGGCGGGGGCAGGTGCTGGGATTTTTCCGGCAGCTTCCGAAGTGCATGGTGGGGATGGAGACGTGCAGTGGGTCCAACTATTGGGCGAGGGAGCTTGCGGGGTTGGGGCACGAGGTGCGTCTAATGCCGGGGCAGTACGTCAAAGCCTACGTGAAGACGAACAAGAACGACCAAGCGGATGCCGAAGCGATCTCGGAAGCGGTGATGCGGCCGACGATGCGATTTGTACGGCCTAAGACGGTGGAACAACAGGATCGGTTGATGGTCCACCGGGTGAGAGAGCGATTGATGAGCGAACGCACGGCGTTGGTCAACGAGATCCGATCCTTCCTGATGGAGTACGGGATCGTCGAGCCGCAAGGGATCGGACATCTTCGAAAGAGGCTTCCCTGTCTGTTGGAAGGTGTCCAGCCCGACGGTCTGACTGTGCAGGGCCGGGAAATTCTTCGAGTCTTGTGGGAAGAGCTTTTGAACCTGGATGAGCGTGTGGCCTGGGCCGACGAGAAGATCCGCGTTCAGTTTCAATCCAGCGAGTTGGGTCGCAGGCTGATAAAGATTCCAGGGGTGGGTCCGATCACGGCCACGGCGATCGAAGCCACGGTGGCTCAGGCTCGGGATTACCGCAATGGGAGACAATTTTCGGCCTGGATCGGTCTGGTTCCTCGGCAGCATTCGACGGGCGGCCGGTCGCGTCTTTTAGGGATCAGCAAACGAGGGGATTCGTATCTTCGAAAGCTCTTGATCCACGGCGCCCGGGCGGTGGTTCAGCACGTCGGAGAGAAAGTCGATCCCGCCAGCCGGTGGATTCGAAGGGTGCGGGATCAACGAGGGTTCAATAAATCGGCCGTCGCTTTGGCCAACAAGAATGCCCGGAGAATTTGGGCGATGATGCTTTCGGGGCAGGAGTATCGGGCGGCCTAGGCCGCCGAACGATCCTGTTCCGAGGAATGCGAGGGGAACTCACGGTGATGGCACGACAGGTTGGACCGGTTCTCTCAAACCCTGATGCGCTTGACGGCCTTGGAAAGGCCCAGGAGGTAATGAGGAGAGAGAACGCGGATTTCATCATGGCCCGGGAACCTCAGGTCTCCCACCTCAGAGGCCGAATACATAACTGCATCCATCCTTCTGCCAACCCTGATTATTCCCCCTTGCAAACACGGGCGGGTCCATACATAAAGCGCAGGATCGCCGCGAGGGGGACACCCTTAAGGGTGTCCCCAGTGATGCGATCCGAGCCACGGAGCGGAGGCAACGGCTCGCCCCGCTTTATTCCCCGCGGTTTTAGGGATCATCCGGGCTAGGCCGGTTCTTGGCCCGTATCTAGGTAAAACTCCTTCGTATCGTCGTTGTAACCGAAGTATTCGGCGAACCGGCCCCATGTGATGAGGGCCTCCCCCACTTCTTTTGGATTTTCGTTGGGAAGCCACTCCTGGATCACGACCAAGAGGTCTTCGAACGGCATCTTCTGCCCCCCTTGGATTTGGAGCATGTCCGTCGCCATTTGGACGATCCGGAGCGATTGGAACACGTCATGGAGGATTTTCTTTCGCACGTTGATGTCGCCGGCCACGAACCTGCGCCCCAAAGGCGTGAGAACGATCGATTGCCTCGGCGTGTCGACCAGGTTGAATAATTCGGCGACCTTCACGAGGAGCAGCGTTTTGCCGAATTCCTTCCCCGTCCGATGGGCCAACTCGAAAATATTGGCCGTGCCTCCCTCGTCCGCAACGGCTTCCAGAAGGCCGATCGTCTCGTTGACATGGGCCACGGGGATCGTTTCGGGCGGTGCCAGATCGTATTCCCGCCCCACCCGGGGCGTTCCCGGTCCCACGGGCGGCGCATCCGGCAGCAGCACCTCGGTCACGAGTTCGCGGATCATCGCCACCATCCGCTGGAAGTCAGCCGACTGATCGTCGCGCGGAAACGGGAGGGAGTTCTCGACGTCGCGCCGGATGTGGCCCGGGTTCATCCCCATCAGGAGGATCCGGTTCGCCATGAACACGGCCTCCTGGATGTTGTGCGTCACCAGGATCATCGATTTTGTTTCGGTGCTCTTTTTGAGAAAAATGTTCTGAACTTCCGACCGTAACGTTTCGGCCGTCAGGACATCAAGCGAGCTGAACGGCTCGTCCAGAAGAAGAAGGGGGCGTTCCATCACCAGCGCCCGCGCGATGCCGACCCGCTGTTTCATCCCGCCGGAAAGCTCACGAGGGTAGGCTTCCTCGAATCCTTCCAGGCCCACGAGATCGATCGCGTGCCGAACGCGCTTCCGGATTTCCGAGTGGCTCAGGCCGAGTGGCTCCAGGGCCAGGGCGATGTTGTCGTACGTGGTTTGCCACGGAAACAGGGCGAAGGATTGAAAAACCAGGGACGCCGCGTGGTTGATCCCGACAAGCGGCTCGCCCCGCATCAGCACGTCTCCCGACGTCGGCGGGATAAGACCGCTGATGATCCGAAGGCACGTGGATTTCCCCGACCCCGAGGGGCCCAGAAGCGCCACCATGTCGTTCTCGTTCACGCCGAAGTTGACGTCCTTGAGAACGACATGTTTCGTCTTGCTTTCCAGGCGGAAGGTTTTTGAAACGTTCGCAAGGGAAAGGACTTGAGCGTCGGACATCACACGTCCACCAATCGGTAGCGGGTTTGGGCCACGGCGTACAGGCGCCTCCAACCCAAACGGTTCACCAGAATCACTACAACCACCATCACCGCGATGCTTGCGGCCAGGAGAGCGAAATCCCCGCGCGAGGCTGCCATGCTGATCGTGGCTCCCAATCCCCGGGTCGTCTGAACGGTTCCGTTATACGAAAGGCTCTCGGCCACGATGCTGGCGTTCCACGCCCCGCCGGCCGCCGTGACCCACCCGGTGACCAGCGCCGGGAAGATGCTCGGGAGCCAAAGCGCGTGCCACTGGGTCCATCGGGAGGCGTCCGACAGGGAAAGGACGTCTTTTAAAACCTGGGGGGTTCGAATGGCTCCGGCCACCACGTTGAACAGAATGTACCACTGGACCCCCAGGAGCATCAGGAACATGGCTGCGAAATCGAATCGGACGTGCCAATGGAACAAGATCCCGAGGACGAGCGGATAAAGCATCGGAGCGGGAAAGGAGGCCAGGACCTGGATCACCGGTTGCGCTCTGCGGAGGCGCTTTGGGGAGCGGGCAATCCAGACCCCCACAGGCACCGTCCAAAGAGTGCTGAGAATCACCGCGGCCACGACACGCGCCGCCGTCCAGAGCGTGTCCTGAATCAACGACCACCACGTCACCCACGCGACCTGCCGGAACGTACCGAAGAGGCGGACGGACGCGTAGCCCAGGCCCGCAATGACGAGAGCCAGAACGATCTTCCACCAAAGACCCGAGACTTGCCTCGGAATCGCGGGAGCAAGGGCCAACGGTTTTGCGAACAATGTTTTTCCCGCCGCCACCAGTTTCCGCCGCTCCTTCTTGAGAGGCTTGAGCACCCATCGGCGCGCCAGCACGCGGACCCAGTGGAGGATCCTGGATTTCCGGAAGACCAACCGGATTAAAGCCTCTGGAACTTCCTCGTCCGACGTCGCGTCCGGGTTGTCCTCGAGGCGGAAACGCTGGACCCACACAAGAATCGGGCGCCAGATCAGGAAGTCCAGGCCGAGAATGATCCCCACCATGGCCGCGATCCCCAGGATCATCGCCGTCGCATCTCCGCGGGCTTCGGCCTCCGCCATGTACGCTCCAACACCCGGGAGGCGATACGATTTATCGCCCAACGTGAAGGCCTCGCAGACGCTCAAGAAGAACCAGCCGCCGGCCATCGACATCAGACTGTTCCATGCCAGGTTCACGGCCGAAAACGGGAACTCCAGCCGTTTGAAACGTTCTTTCATGCTCAATCCCATCATCGTCGAAGCTTCCATCAATTCCGTGGGGATGGATTTGAGCGAGCCGTAGAACGCGAACGTCATGTTCCAGACCTGTCCCGTGAAGATCATGATGATCGCGGCCAGCTCGAGGCCCATGTTCGAGCCCGGAAAAAGCGCGACCAGTCCCAGCACCAGGCCAGGGAGAAAACCCAGGACGGGAATGCTTTGAAGAACGTCCAATGCGGGGAGGATGATGCGCTCGGCCCGGCGGGAACGGGCCGCCGCGTACCCCACGATCAAAGTGAAAAAGAGAGAGATCGCGTAGGCGGCCAGGCCCCGGGCCGCCGAGAAAAAAGCGTATCGGGGAAGCGCCCAGACCGAGAGACTGATCTCGGTCAACGGCTGAAATTCGGACCGCCACTGGCGAGCCAACGAGACGACGCCGAAGATCACAGCGCCCAGCAGAAGCAGGACGAGAACGTCGCCCAGGCCCCAAATACGGATTCGTAAGAATCGGGTCCGCTGCATAACTCCCGTCTCCGGAGGGCGCCAGCTTCGACTCAGGTCCATTCCGTGTCAACTTGCGTTTGTCGATTCCTTGGATTCCCCGCATTGTTCATGACGGGCCGGCCTTTTCTGCGTAAATTCCGTTGGTGTTCGCGTCCCGTCTCAAGCCGCTTCTCGCGTTGTTGGTTGCGGTATGCCCCTCGTTCGCGGCATCCGCCCAAGAGGTGAAACCCGAGGCCGGATCGGGTGACCAACCCCCCTTTCCCTTCATGTCGCGAAAGCGTCCGCTCCCGGACCTGACCATTAAGGAAAAGAAGGAGAACGGCTACTTCACGGCGATCCCGCTGTTCGGCTGGGACCCCGACACCGGCGTCAACTACGGCGCGGAAGTGGATTTTTTCAACAACAAGACCCGGGACGATCCGTTGTTCCGTTACACGCCGTACCGGCAAAAGCTCTCGATCTCCGGCCTCACGACGAGCCGGGGGATTCAGGATTATTTCGTGTACTACGATCGGCCATACATCGCCGACACCCCATGGCGGATCAAGGCCGACGCCGGGTTTTATCGGAATCCGATCCAGGGATATTACGGCGTAGGCGACGCGAGTCTGGAGCCGTTCCAACTTCCGGGAACCGGCACCACGTTCCAGAAATACGGCGACTACGTGCGCGCGCTCGAAGTCACTTCGGGCACCACGGCGGACACTCGTTTTGTTCAATATCGGCGGACACGGGCCGACCTCAAGGCGTCCGCGGAATACGATCTTCTCGGCGGTCTCCTCCGTCCCTTGATCGGCTTTCAGTCCGCCTATTATTGGGTCCACGATTACACCGGCGAAATGGTGGATGCGGTCACGCCGGCCGGCGTCGGAGTCCGGGCCACGCAGTCGCCCACAAAGCTCAACGAGGACTGCGCTTCGGGACGAATCCAAGGATGTACCGGCGGCTGGGACAATTACCTCAAGGCCGGCATGACGCTGGATACCCGCGACTACGAACCCGATCCCTCCTCGGGCACGCTCACGCAGGCCATGGCCGAAATCTCCAGCAAAGCGCTCGGTTCCTCGTTCGAGTACCAGCGAATGACGTTCAGCTCGGCGGGATATTTCGACCTCATGCCGAGACCCGACCGAATCGTCCTGGCCGGAAGATTTCTTTACTCCATGCAGTTCGGGGACGTGCCGGTCTACTCGATGGCCACGCTGGCTTATTCCGAGCGGGACTGGGAAGGCCTGGGTGGATTCCGAACGCTTCGGGGTTATCGGGCCGATCGTTTCATCGGAAAAGCCGCCGCCATGACGAACTGGGAGTTCCGTTGGCGCATCGGCGCCGTTCGCTGGTTCGATCAGCTCCTCCGGATGACGATCTCGCCGTTCTGGGACTCGGGGCGCGTGTTCAATAAGGTTTCCGACACCAGCCTGAAGCATTGGCAGAACGATTTCGGCCTGGGCTTCCGGCTGGCCTGGAATCTCGCCACGGTGATCTGCTTCGATTACGCCTACGCCTCCGAAGGCCACGCGTTTTACATGGAGCTGGGGTACGGCTTCTGAGCCCAGAGGTCAGACCTAATGGGAATCAAGTTCTAGAAGTGCTTCAGTCGAATCAACAAGCTCCTTGCACGTTGAGTCTGCTTTCGGGTCCCTCGCAAGGGAAAGATAGAGGCGTGCGGTCTTGTAGTCGTGTTGTTTTATATAGGAATTAGCCAGCTCGGCTCTCGCCAAGCAGAGGCTCAGTCGCGAGTATGAATCTGCGGGGTTCTCCGCTACGGCCTGTGCAAAGAGCTTTTCAGCCGATTCGAAATCTTTAGCTTCCAGCGCTGCATCCGCTTCTTCGATATACCGATTTGTTAAGAAATTGGCTTTTCCGGACCCCGTCCGTGCGACCAATTCCGAATAATGGCTTCTCGTTTCTTTATCGAAGCTCCTGTCTCCCATGCGAAAGTCCAGTTTTGGTGCCGTCATCCGGACGATCTCTGCGTTGGCCTCATCAAAAGATTTGGCCTCCGAATCGCACGGGTTTTGCTTGCTTGCAAGCCGAATGCCGCACATGACCGAACCCGGATCCGCTACATGGACGGCGCCGAAAATGTGCCCCATTTCATGAGCCAGGATGTGCGCCGTTTGGTCGAATGTGGGCGAATTGACAACGGCGTAGCGACTGAAAGGTGCTGATGCGCCTGCCGCATACGTGGCGTCAGTTTCAATTTTGGAAACGATTCTGCCGTACTGATGCGGAGAACTCGCGTCCTGCCAGCTGAAAAGGACGACCATGTCGGCGCCAAGGCTGTTTAGCCTTGAGTCGGGAAAGTCCTTCTTAATCTTTGCCAATAGAGCGTTCGTCTCCATGGGCGCGACCGTGAAGTGGGGCAACACGCGCAGCAACTCGAACCGGATTCTGAATTCCCCCTCAAAAACCGCCGAAGCATCCTCAAGAATCATCCGAGCCGCGTCCTCCCAAAGCTCAGGACATCCTTCGTCCTCCTCGGTTTTATATGTGTGTCTGAAGCTCTCATCCGTCAGAGCCAGAATCTTAATCACTCGCTTAGTGGAAGCTTGGCCTGTCGCTTGGGTCCCGGTGATTTGTCCTCCGTGCGACTCGTATGGCTGACTCAACGTAGCTGTCCCGAAGTTCTGGTGAGCGTTTTTGCTGGGGTCCGACGTCTGACCGCCGGGAAATTGGATCGTATACGTGGGGGCGTTCGTTTGGGCACCGGCGTTCGACAAAAGACTTGCCACCACACCAACGAGAAGGGTGCCGATTAGGAACGGGAAGTCCTGCCGACAAGGCATCTTGAACCCAATAAGAGCAGATCTCGTGCCACGAACGTTGTCTATGATTTCAAGTAGTTAGCTGCGATCTCGTCTTATTTCCTGAGCCAAATTTCGCCATTGGGGACACGACTTCCGTTCCCGTTCTTTCCCCCGTTCTTTCGGGGGACACCCTTAAGGGTGTCCCCCATGATGCCCCGTGATGCGATCCGAGCCACGGAGCACAGGCAACCACCCAACACGCCGCTTTAATCAAATGATCGACGCCAGCTAACTACGTAGAATTTCTTCTTTTATTTCCGGCACTTGAAAGTCGGGCCGGGATTCGCTATACGAGCGCATCTTTCAGGGGCGGGGCGGACGACTTAATCCATGACGCGGGTTGGAATTGATATTGGGGCTGTTTTTGTAAAAGCCGTCCGCGTCGACGACACCGGAAAGCTTCTCGTGGGTTTTTATGAACGGCACCGGGGTCAACCGGCCGAGGCCTTGGCCGAAGCCATGGATCGCCTCGATGTCACCGGCTTCGACGAGGTCGGTCTGACCGGCTGCAACGCCGAACTCTTCGCCAGAACCATGGGCATTCCCTATCGGGACATC
>JAZDIZ010000129.1:0-9990 GCA_043804515.1 Pseudomonadota bacterium
AGATTCGAAGAAATGGCCATGGTGTTTCTCCCTTTTGGGAGCACACTAACACCTGTTTTTTCGCGTGTTCTTTAGGGCTGTCTGGCGACGATGGCGGGCCTAAAGCAGTGATTTTCCAATAAAGGCATTTCACGCGACCAGCGGCAAATACGCGCGGAATAAGGGCCTTATAGAGATTAGGACTTTTGCGCAGAAGACTTCTGGTTCAATTGAGTCAAGAAAAAAAGTATTCTTTTTCCGATTTTTTTCGAATTTTCGCGCCGATCTTCACTCACCTTACCGGCAAGATTCCCCGAAAGAGCTCCCCTTTAAACGACTTCTGGATTTCCTCTCCGGGCTCTCGATGAAATCAAACTCTCATCCACGCCAATGCGCCGCGAGGCCACGGCCCCTAAACAACTTCTCGTGCTGATGCTCGGAATTATTGGCTAGTCGCGTTTCAGCGCCGCTTTCACTTCCCGCGTAATGAGTTCGATCAACGCGGGATCGTAGGAGTGTCTTCCGGCTTCTTTCGGCTTCTCGTCCTCGGATTCTCTGGGTGCGTGCGAAATTTCCAGAAGCCGATCCACTTCGGTTTTGGGCAGAGGGGTCACGGTTCCCATGGCGCGGGCGAGCATGGCGATCTTGGCCGCTTGTTCAAGTCGTTCGACTCTTTCCATAGCCTCATCGAGCGTGGTCCCTACGGTGACCGTTCCGTGCCGGTCCAAGATCAAGGCGTCGTGTTTCTTGGCCTGCTCGGCGGCCGCTTCGCCGAATTCCTTCGTGGACGGAGTGACGTATTGGACCGTGGGGATCTTCCCCAGTGAGAGAATTATTTCAGGCAAAAAATAGTCCGAAAGCGAAACACCCGCCAGGCTGCATGCAATGGCGAACGGAGGATGCGCGTGGATGATGGCGCGGATGTCGGGGCGTACTCGGTAAATCGCCACATGGAGGGCTTTCTCGGACGAAGGAGCGTAAGCGGACGCACCCACAGGGTTCCCTTCCATATCCAGCAGCACCATCTGGTCGGGCGTGAGGCGCGCTTTGGAGACTCCTATGGGTGTGATCAGAATCCGCTTTGGATCAACCCGGACTGACGTGTTTCCGTCGTTTGCGACGGAAAAACCGAGATTGTAGAGGTGGCGGTGCACCTCCACGATTTGTTGGCGGAAGGTTCTATCCTCGTTCCAAGTCACGTCGGCGCTCATAACATCGGTGGCCGTCCGGGTCCAGTCTCCGGAAATCCCGGGAGGCCGCACCGGCGGGTTCCTATTCTTGACAGCGCGGGGGGCATCCGATACCACCCGAGCGATGAAGTTCTTCATTGATACAGCCAACATAACCGAGATCAAGGCCGCGCTTTCTTGGGGAATTCTGGACGGAGTCACGACGAACCCCTCCTTGATCGCCAAGGAAGGCAAGTCCTTTCGGGCCGTTGTGGATGAGATCTGCCGGGTAGTGCCGGGGCCGGTGAGCCTTGAGGTTTTGGCCGCGAATACCGAGGGAATGGTCGAGGAGGGCCGAAAGCTGGCGGCCATTTCGAAGAACGCGGTGGTCAAGCTGCCGATGGGGCTTCCCGCTCTTGCGGCCACGAAGGCCCTGGCCAAAGAGGGGATCCACGTCAACATGACGCTGGTCTTTTCTCCCACGCAGGCGATCATGGCCGCCAAAGCCGGTGCCGCCTACGTCAGCCCGTTCGTGGGAAGACTGGACGATATTTCCCATAACGGCATGGAATTGATCGCCCAGCTCGTGCGGATCTTCGCGAATTACAAGTTCACGACCGAAATCCTTGTGGCGAGCGTTCGTTCTCCCAATCATGTGATCGAGGCGGCCATGCTGGGCGCGGATATCGCGACGATCCCGTTCAAGGTGCTGGAACAGTTCGCCAAGCATCCACTCACGGACATCGGCATTGAAACATTCTCGAAGGATTGGCAAAAGGTTCCAACATCATGAAAAGACTCATCCTCGTTCTTACGGTTTGGGCGGCTTTCTCGCCCATCGTCCACGCGCAGGAAACGGACCAGCCGTTTCTTACGTACCATCCGTACGATTTCAGGTTGGCCCCGGGCATGTCGGTTCATCCGAATTCCTTTCTCCTGGTGGGGAGTGGTGAATACCGCCTGGACCGTTTCTTCGCACTGGGACTTTTGCTCCAAGCCGGCTTGGGACACCAAAGTTGGGTCACTCCCACAGTCGGAGGCCGGTTCATCGCTCCGATCTATGCGCTCAAAAGGGTGGAGTTTTCCCTTCAATCCGGGATCGGGTGGACCTACCGGAGCGACGGGACGCTGAATTTCACGAACTTTGTCTACGAAATCAGCCCGAATGTGGACGTGTACATCCTTCCGTACCTGACGGTCGGCGTAGGTTACATCTTGAACGTCGTAAGCGAAGATACCGTGGCGTTCATGAACTCCGTGTATGCTTCCGTAGGATACCGGTTCTGATTTCCCCGCGAAAAGAGGAGGCCTCCACGTGAAAATCGGTGTTTGCATCAAACAGGTCCCCGACACCGCCGCCAAGATCCGCGCAAAGGAAGACGGCTCCGGAATCGTCGAGGAGGGAATCAAGTACGTCATCAGCCCCTATGACGAATACGCCGTGGAAGAGGCTCTTCGTACAAAGGAGAAGTTCGCAGGAAGCGAAGTCGTCGTTCTGACGGTGGGCCCCAAACGCGCCCAGGAGGCATTGCGAAGCGCATTGGCTATGGGGTGCGACCGGGCCGTGCACATCAACTCGGACGGGCAAGGCTTGATGGACAGCCTAGCCGTAGCACGCCTCTTAGCCTCGCAGATCCAGGGCGAGGCGCTGGAGCTTGTCTTCACCGGCCGGAACGCCGCGGACGACGATAATTCCCAGGTGAGCCAGATGCTTGGGGAGGTGCTTTCGTGGCCGCATGTGGCGGGCGTGAGCAAATTCGAACTCGGGCAGGATGGAAAAAATGCGCGTGCCGAACGGGACATCGAGGGAGGAGCGAGGGAGGTGTGGGAAGTGCAGCTGCCCGCCGTCATCGCCGCCACGAAAGGTCTGAACGAGCCCCGTTACGCCTCACTCAAAGGGATCATGCAGTCCAAGTCCAGGCCCTTGAAGGAAATCGCCGTTACCGCAGCGGGCTTGCAGGCTGGGGAGCTGGCTCCCAAAGTGGTTTGGGCGGGCTTCCGGAATCCCGAGGAACGGAAGGTGGGCAGGGTTTTCAAGGACGACCCGAAGAAAGCGGCCCAGGAAGTGGTCCGGCTTCTAAGGCAAGAAGCCAAGGTAATTTAGGAGGCTTGTGATGGCCGGTGACATCCTGGTTCTAGTCGAAACGAAGTCGGGGAAGATCAAGAAGAGTTCCTTCGAACTGTTGAGCCAAGCGTCGCGCCTGGGTTCTTCGCTCGGAGCCGGCGTGAAAGCCCTTTTGATCGGAGAAGGCGTCCGAAATGCCGCCCTGGAGGCGGGCCCTTACGGCGCATCCGAAGTCTATGTGGCCGATCATCCCGAATTCCGCCTCTATAATGCGGAACGGTATGCGGCGGTGGCGGTGGAAACCTGCCGGCTCGGCCAGGTGTCGGCGCTTTTGGCTACGGCCAGCTCGATCGGGCGGGATCTCATGCCCCGCGTCGCCGCCCGGTTGAACACGGGAATGATCACGGAATGCACGGCACTGGAGGCCCGCAACGGCAAGCTGGTGGGACGCAGGCCGATTTACGCCGGGAAAGCCACCGTCGAAGTGGAGATCCCGGAAACCCGGCCGCAAGTGATTACGTGCCGGCCCAATGTGTTCGAGACGGCAAAGCCGGACCCGTCCAAGAAGCCCCGGACCACCGACGTGGGAAAAGAGGCCGCGGCGCTGGCACCAAAGGCCGGGATCGTCGAGATCATCCAAGCGAAAAACGACCGTCCGGATCTCACCGAAGCCTCCGTCATCGTCTCGGGGGGAAGGGCCCTAAAGAGCGGCGACAACTTCAAGGTTCTGTACGAACTCGCCGACACCCTGGGCGCGGCCGTGGGGGCTTCCCGCGCGGCGGTCGATGCCGGCTACGTTCCGCACAGTATCCAGGTCGGGCAGACCGGGAAAACCGTGAATCCCACGCTTTATATAGCGGCCGGGATTTCGGGCGCCATCCAGCATCTCGCGGGGATGCGCACGTCGAAAGTGGTCGTGGCGATCAACTCGGATCCCGAAGCCCCGATTTTTCAGGAGTGCACGTATGGGATTGTCGGCGATCTGTTTGAGGTTCTTCCGGCGCTGACGGAGGAATTCAAGAAGCTTCTCAAGGAGTGATGCCGTGCCGACATACAACGGGCCGGAACGCCGCAAATCGAAGAGGGTTTCTCTCGAGATCGACGTGGAGTTCAACACTCCCGGCGGGCTCCGCACTGGGAAGACCCAGGACGCCGGCCTCGACGGATTTTTCGTGGCGTCCCCTCATGCTCTGGCAAAAGGCGTTTCCGTGCCTTTTACGTTGAGGCATCCCCGAATCGAAGTGCCGTTCAAGCTTGTGGGTCGCGTTGTTCACATCCGGACCGGTCCAGACAAAACGCCGGTCGGAATGGGCGTGGAGATCCGCCAGATTCCCTCGGGGGCGGACCCCTCGTTCGATCAATATAGAAGCTTCGTCGAGGAAATCCTTTACAAGAAAAACTAGCCCGTTCCGGCTAAGAGAACTGCGACGGAATTGATCCCGAGCGCGCGCGGTTCCAGCACGCGGGCAACTCTCGGATGTATGCGGTCCCAGGATTTCGACGGACGGTCCACTCGTTGTTGGGCCGCGTCGTAAAGAATCTTCAGCATCGGCGCGCGGCTTGCGACGATCGCCACTTCGCCGGTATCCAGCAGGAGAACCGTCCCCGGAGGATGCGGCGTGACCAAGTGCACGAGAAGTTCCAAGAGCAAGGGGTCGAATTTCCTTCCGGCCTCCTTTCTCATGAGCGTCAGCGCCTCGTGAGGAAAAAGAGCGTCCCGGTACGTTTGCGGGCTGGTCATCGCCACGTAGCAATGCGCGACCGTCACGATCCTGGCCAGAAGCGAGAACTTCCCCAAGCCTTCTCGGGCGCCCTCGGCATGTTCGTAGGCCACCAGCATGCGTTTCAAGGTTGATTCATTGAATCCCTTCAGCCGGATCAACTGGAGCAAAGAATTCATCGGGGCTTCTCGGATTTTCTTCCAATCCTCTTCCGTCAGCGCTTCCGTCTTGTCCAGAAGGTCCGGGGGGAGGTCCGCTTTCCCGATGTCATGCAGAAGGGCGGCGGGACCCAAATCCGAGAGTTGTCTCTTGTTCATCCCGATTTCGCGGCCCAAGAGAAGCGACAGGATCATGACATGGACAGCTCGGTCCACCAGCGAGTTTGCGGTCCCGCGGATGCCCGCAAGAATCAGCAGCGTATCGACGTCCTCACCCATCGCATCGATAAATTCATGGACGATCCGCTGGAGGCGGCTCATCGAGAGGAAATCCCCTTTCTTCAAGTGCCCGAGAAAGTCCGTCATGAAAAATCTGGCTTTTGCATACAGCTTGAGGAGGTACAGGGGGTCGGAGAGGCTCTCGGTTTGCGCTACGCTCTCCGAGGTTTCCATCATATCGCCGGGAGGCATGACCCGGAACGATGGAAACATCTGGTTTCCGATCCATTCCAACGTTCCCTCTTCGCTCTTGAGCATAATCCCGACGAATTCGCGCAACTCCGTGGGTTCCGGCAGTTCTGCGAACTGAAGCGAACCGATTTTGAGTTTGGCGAACAATTGGGAGAGGAATCGGAAATTCTCAAAGCTCGTAAAATCCGCCTTGAGCCGGGCGCCGTCCAAATAGAAACTATCTTCCATGGCCGTGAGCCTGGGGGTTTCGGAGACCTTCTGGAGTTCTTCCAGCACCTTTCGAAACGCCTCGATGGTCGCCGTAACAGCCTCATTGTCCAAAGCATGCAACCTGGCGGTTCGGTAAAGCATGAAGAGGCGGTTCACGAGTTCCCTCCCCAACGCTTGCCTAACGACCTCCGGATCGCGTTCCCGCTCCGTATCGAAGACGTTCTTGAGGACGGAGCCCGGGTCTTTTGGGTCCTCCGGCGTCACATTTCCTTTCCTTTCGACCATGCCGCCAAAACCCCATCGCAGACTTCGCGCACTCGGGAGGGAAGCAGCTTCTGGTCCCGGACCTCCGTTACGATTCGGAGGGCCGCGGGCGTGGCAAGCACGGCCAAGGCGTGGACGGCCGAGATTCTCCGGTCCGTGTCTTTCTCCGACCGGCTCAAGACTCCGCGGTCCAGTTCCTGACGGAAGTACTCCAGAAGGTTGGGCCCCCCCAACGCCGCCAAGGCCATGAAGAAACCTTTCTTCTCGTTCAAATCCCGCGAATCAAACGCGCTGTCGCCTACGAGATCGAAAATCGCCCGGACCGAGTCGAGATCTTTCACCTTCACGACGTGCTGGAGGGCCTTCACGCGCACCATCGACTCCGGGTCCCGCAAGGCAGCATGGAACACGTTCCGCGTGGCATCCACGGGTTCCGAAGCTATGAGATCCAAAGCCTTCAAGCGCACCAGCGGCTCGGGATGGCGAACCGCACGTCGAAGGAGCTGGGTTCGTTCGGCACCGGGCCCCGCGGCCACGAGAACCTCCACGAGTCCCAGCGCCAGTTCTTTTCCGGCTGCGCTGAAAGCCGCTTGAATCACCTGTACATGGGCACCTATCCAGGGAGCCAAGGCCGGTATCAGCGCCTTCCGAACCTGATGCCGCGGCGCCACTCGGAAAATCTCGAACAGAATCCCGAATGCCGAGCGGGGCAGGGCGCCCGCGAGATCCCTAAGGCCGTCAAAAGCATCGAATCCGGGGCCGAGAACCGGTTTTTGAATCTCCCCCGCGATATCGGCGCTGCCGAAAGATTCGTAGAAGGGAGGCATAAAACGCGCGGCCCCTCCATCCGACGCCGGAGCGCTTGAAAGGTCCCTCAATTTACCCAGGATCTTGGCAACGAGGCCGAATCTTCCGACGCGTATGAGCGACACGGTCAGCTTCTTAAGAACCGAAGCGACGGAGTCGAAATCGGCTTGACTGCTTTGTTGTTGGACGAGCGCGCGAAAGAGAACGACCAGCGTTTTCTGGATCAGGGTTTCTTCATCGGAGTCGATCTGCTTTCGGATGCCGGCCGAAATCTCGACCGTCAATGGGCTCTCCTCGGTCAATGCCAATTCAGGCAGAGCCGCAATTTCCGCGATGTCGGCGCGTTTCAGCTTTCGCGATTTGGAGGTGGCCTCTCGAAGCGTGTCGTGAATCGAAAGAGGGAGGTCTCCTCCGAGCAATTCTCCGACGTCCCGGCGGACGGCCGCGTCGAGATCCGACCCGCCTCCGGCCTCAACCACCGCTTCCACTACAACGTAGGAGAGGTGCTCGAATCCGGTTTTCCATAGAAGCGTGACGATATCGTCATCGTAGTGCTCGTAGGACTCGAAGTCCGTGCGGAGGATTTCAAGAAATTTCCTCAACTCCTTCGGCGAGAGCCCTTCCCGGAACGTCAGCTGGCGAAGCCCGGCCTGATGAAGCTTGAAACAGAGGTTGTCCTGCTTCTCGTCGGCGCGGAAGATCGAATGGCCCGAGAACATCAGCTCGTAGGGTTTTACGGCCAACGTCAACTCCCCCATCCCGTTAAGAAGCATTTGGGTCTTTTCGGTCAGTCTTCCGAGGAACTGAAGAACGGTAGGATGGCCGGGGGCATACATCCGGAAGCTTTTCAGGGTCTTATCCAGGAGTTGGAACCACTCCGCCGAGGCTTCGACATTCCTTTTCAGTTCCGGATTGAGATCGGATTGGGCCTTCCCGGTTTCCACGCCCGAATTGTAGGTCTCTTTCGAGCCAAAGGTCCAATACCTTCAAATACTTGACGCCTGGGGAAAAAGACGTTCCGCTCACTTGACACGGCTTCCTGCGCGCCTATCTAAGTGTCCGACGGGTTTACGTTTTTTTGGAGGAACAAATGGGAAAGATCATCGGAATCGACCTGGGAACAACCAACTCGGTGGTGGCCATCATGGAGGGCGGGGAGCCCAAGATCATCGCTAACGAAGAGGGAGGGCGAACAACTCCTTCCGTTGTGGCGTTCCTGAAGGATGGCACCCGCGCCGTGGGCCAGGTGGCGAAGCGCCAGGCCGTCACGAACCCGGAGAAGACGGTGTATTCGATCAAGAGATTCATGGGGCGGCGCCTGAACGAGGTGGACGCCGAAACCAAAACGGTTCCATACAAGGTCGTGGCGGATTCCAACGGCAACGTCGCTGTGGATATCGACGGGAAGAACTACTCGCCGCCGGAAATCTCCGCAATGATCCTGCAGAAGCTTAGGAAGGCCGCCGAGGATTTCCTGGGTCATCCGGTCACCGAGGCCGTGATCACGGTTCCGGCGTATTTCAACGATTCGCAGCGCCAGGCCACGAAAGACGCGGGGCGGATCGCGGGCTTGGACGTCAAGCGCATCATCAACGAGCCGACGGCGGCGGCGCTGGCGTACGGCATGGACAAGAAGAAAGACGAGCTGATCGCGGTTTACGATTTCGGCGGCGGCACGTTCGATATCTCCATCCTGGAAGTGGGCGACAAGGTGGTGGAAGTCAAAGCCACGAACGGCGACACGCACCTGGGAGGCGACGACATCGACAAGGTGATCATCGATTGGCTGATCACCGAGTTCAAGAAAGACCAAGGGATCGACGTTTCGAAAGACAAGATGGTCATCCAACGCTTGAAGGAAGCGGCGGAGAGGGCCAAAATCGAGCTCTCGACGGTCCTGGAAACGGACATCAACCTTCCGTTCCTGACGGCCGACGCTTCGGGACCGAAGCATCTCAACGTCAAGCTGACGCGCGCGCAATTCGAAAAGCTGGCGGTTTCCATCATGGAACGCTCCAAGGCTCCATGCCTCCAATGCATCAAAGACGCAGGGGTCCAGATTTCCCAGATCCAAGAAGTGGTGCTCGTCGGCGGATCCACGCGAATTCCTTATGTTCAGAAACTGGTTCGCGACCTGTTCGGAAGGGAAGGATCCAAGAGCGTGAACCCGGACGAAGTCGTCGCGGCTGGCGCGGCCGTCCAGGGAGGCGTCCTGGCCGGGGACGTCAAGGATGTCCTCCTCCTGGACGTGACGCCTCTCTCTCTCGGCATCGAGACCCTCGGGGGCGTGATGACCCGCCTGATCGAACGGAACACGACGATCCCTCTGCGCAAGTCGGAAACGTTCTCGACGGCCTCCGACAGCCAGACCTCCGTGGAAATCCATATCCTCCAAGGGGAGCGTGAAATGGCGCAGAACAACCGGACCCTGGGCCGTTTCCAGTTGGTCGGGATTCCACCGGCGCCGCGAGGTGTTCCGCAGATCGAGGTAACGTTCGACATCGACGCGAACGGGATCTTGAATGTCTCGGCTAAAGACAAAGCCACCGCGAAGGAGCAGAAAATCACGATCACGGCTTCATCGGGTCTCGCGAAGGACGACATCGACAAGATGGTGAGGGACTCGGAGGAGCACCGCGAAGAGGACCGGAAACGGCACGACGAGATCCAAGCCCGGAACCAACTCGACTCGCTGGTGTACGGCACGGAGAAAATCCTTTCGGAGAACCGGGCCAAGGTTTCGGCCGACGTCGTCAAGCCGCTGGAGGAGGCGTTGCAGGCGGCCAAGAAGGCTCTGGAAGCCAACCAACTCGCCGACATGAAACGCGAGCTGGACAACCTCACGCGCACCTCGCACAAGTTCGCCGAAGAGCTCTATAAGACGGCCGGCCCTGCGGCGGGGGCGGGTGCGCCTCCACGCGAGGAGGCGGGCCCCGGCCCGGACAAGGCGAACGGCCCCGACGAAAAAGAAGAAGTGATCGACGCGGAATACAAGGACGTCCGAAACAACTAAGTTGTATTCATCACCAGGGAAACGGAAGACAGGATTAAGGCCTTACCCGCCAGCCTCGACGAAGCCTTGGCGAAGTCGGGAGGATTAATTGTGCAGTCTCAGGACGTTGTTCATGTGGAGTTGCAGCCTTGAG
>JAZDIZ010000130.1:0-16046 GCA_043804515.1 Pseudomonadota bacterium
AGGATCGGGAGCTGCGCCAGAAAGGCGAATGCGCGGACCATGTCGAATTGGGTGGTCTGCGGAAAACGGCTGTCTCCCAGGACGATGCTGGGGCGGAACACGAGGCGGGACACGTCGGGCAGGAATTCCGCCACCATGTGCTCGGCCAGCTTCTTCGTGCGGGCATAAGGGTCGTAATCGCTCCGGTCCCATTCGATCGCCCCGTCCTCCGTGACCACCTCGTTCGAACGCTTTCCCGCCACGGCCACGGTGGAAATGTCGCTGAAGCGGCGCAGGCCGTGTTGGTCGTGCGCGGCCCGGGCCAGCTTTATGACCTGGAGCGTGCCCCGAAGGTTCACGTTCATGCAGGTCTTCTCGGACTTCCGGTTGAGGGAGGCGGCGCAGTGGATGACCGAGTCCATGGACCGGATCAAGCGATCCCGGTCGGAGGAATCCAGGCCCAGGCCGTCCTGTGTCAGATCGCCCAGATAAATGTCGACGCGGTCGTGCATGAGGGCATGGAACGTTTCGGCATCCATGTGGAGCTGGAGTGATTTCCACAGGCGGCGTTCGGCCTCATCTTGTGATTTGGCACGCACGAGAAGCGCAAGCCGTTCGTTGTGGCCTCGGAGAAGCCCGTCGGCCAGATAAGACCCGATGTAACCGGTCGCGCCGGTAAGGAATACGGTCATCGGTCGGACACCTCACGGGGGCGGTCCCTGATCTGATGCGCTTCGGGCGGGGGGGCCTCCGCCGTTTTGGGCTGAGAGACGTCCTCGCGCCGAAGTTTTACGGGATGTTCCGGCTTAAGGCGTTCCCGGTCCTTTCCCTCGATCGCCCGGAAGCACCAGCGTCTCAAACCCGGCATGTGGATGTTGAGCCAGTAATCCCGCCACTTCACGGCCCCGGTGTCGAAACGGAATTCGGGCTCCAGAACCTCCATTTCACGGAGCGAGGCGCATTCGTAGATCTGGTGGTAGTCGTGGATGTACGGCATGAAAAGCCTCAGCATTTCGTCCACCTGCGCCAGCTTCCGATTGGTCCGGTCGAGGGCGCCCCGGGCTTTTTCTAGAGGCTTTTCGAGCGCGGGAACGCCGGAGGACGGGATTTTCGAAAGGAGGCGCTCGAGCTGCCGTGTCACGGTACCGAGTTTCCGAATGGAGAACAGATAGTGGTCTCCGACCGTGACGGAATCCCAACGGGAGAGGACGGCCCGCTTCAGTTTCGTGCTGCCGTGCTTTCGGAGGTGGATCCGGTGGCCGAGCGACGTCAGCTCACAAGCCCGGTCGATGGTGAAAAGATTGGAGTCGCTCGTGGCGCACTGATAGACGCGGCGATTGCGCCGGGTCAGGAGGGCGGCTCCGGCCAGCGTCATCCCGATTCCGACCAAATCGACGGGAATGACGTCAAACGGGTTCCCGATCTTGGCGGGAAAGAAACGGAACCAGGAACCCAGAAGATAGGCGAGCGGACCGGAAGTGTTGAATCCCTCGTTCCAGCCCGGGATGGGATACTTCAGAGCGCTCTCCACGATCGAAGGTCGCAGGACGGAAAGGCGCAGATGACCGTAGCGCTGCGTGAGGAGGGCCTCCCCGAGAGCCTTTGTATACGTATAAATGTTGGGCCACCCGAGTTTTTGGGCCCGCTTTACGCCCTCGGTGACCATGGTTTCCCGAAGCTGGCGCCGCCGAAGAGCCCGAAGCATCTTCTCGGCGACGTCACCGGCTCGTCGACGTTTTCCGGCCCGCTTTGCCACGAGAGAGCGAAGTTCGGTTTCCACTTGTGCGGTGTATTGTTCCCGGGTGATCCGGCCGATGGTCTTTTTGAGATCCCGGTATTCCTGTTCCGGATCAAACACCGCGCCGTTCGGGGAGAAGCGAGTTTCGATCGTCTCGGGGATCCGTCCTTCCCTCGATCCCGCGACGTAGCAGGTGCTCACGTGGAGAAGGGCCGCTTTTGAAAGCCCCGAGGTGAAACGCGCCGCATTCAAAGCGCCTTCCACGTTCGTGGAAAGGGCGTCGCGGATGTCCGGATTGAAGTCCACCAAGCCGACGCAATTGATGAAGAGGTCGAGGTCCTTTCGCAGTCGCTCGACCGTGGCGGCCGGCAGGCCCAGGTTCTCCGCCGTAATGTCGCCTTCCAGGACCTCCACGCGCTCCGAAAGACGGAAGGTGAGGTGAGACCCGAACTTCTCGTGAAGCGACTTGAAGACATAAGACGAATTGATGAGCGACTCGAAACGGCTGAGGGCGGACCCGTGGCTGCTCCTTCGAAGCAGGACGTACACTTTGCCCAGGTCGTCGAGCTTCTCGAGCGCCATGGCCAGCCAGACTTTTCCCAAAAAACCGGAACCGCCCGCGATCAGGATATGCCGACCGGCGTACGCTTCTTGAATCGAAAAGGCTTCCATTCGGGCTACCGAGCCAGGGATAGTTCGGGCCAGCGTGACTCGCGGGCCGATTGACGCAGGATCAGGTCCGGATTCACGATGAACGGGCTCCCCACTCCGCGCAGGAGAGGCCGGTCCGTGTTGTAGGCGGCGCACGCCGTCGAGTGTTTTAAATCGATTTTTTCATCGGACGAAAAACGCTCGAGCCATTTCCGGGTCGCCGTCCCGCCGAGAACGGGAGGCTTCAGCCTTCCGGTGGCCTTGCCGTTTCGAAACTCCAACGCGTTGCTGACGAGCTGGTCCGGCTCCTTGAGGTATTCCAGAAGAGGAGTAACCACCTCGGAGATCAGCTCCGAGATCAGGACGACACGGTGCCCGTCGTTTCGGAAGCGTTCGATCAATCCGAGCGCCTCCGGCCGGATCTTGGGCCTAAGAATCTCGTTAAAATATTCCTGCCCCAGGACGGCGACCCGGTCTTCCGACATTCCCCGGAACGAGAGGTATACGATCCGGCTGGCTTGCGCGGGATTCGTTTTTCTCAGGACCGCCGCAAGGGGCGCGGTTGCGGCCACACGCCCCAGGCGGAGGGCTCGCTCCGTGAAGCCTTGTCCGTTGGCCGCGATGTACGCCGACGAACGGAACGCCCTGCGGTCCAGGAGCACTCCTTCCACACGAATAAAGGCTGCGGTGGTCGGTCGGGGCATTTGGAGGAGGGGAGGCTAACCAAAAAGGAGCGAAATGGCGACCAAAATAGAACGACGTGTCAGTCTAACATATAAAATGTAACGATATTACATAGTTATTGTATAAGAAGAATAATTAAGTTAAAGTGTCCCTTGAACGATTTCCATGATCCCGACGCGCATCATCATGATGCCGATGGCCGCCAGAAGGAGGTTCATAATCTTCGAGATTCCCTGCGTCCCCGCCTTGCCCAACACCCTCATGATCCGGTCGGAGGCGTGAAACATGGCGAATGCCAGGAGCAGATTCACAAGGAAGGCAGTCACCGTAGCAGGAAGCCCCACGGCATCGAGTTGCATGATCAGTGAAGTCAGGACCGCCGGGCCTACGATCAGGGGCATTCCGAGAGGCACGACACCGATGGTATCGGTGGGCGGTTTTCTGGGCCGGTCGGCAAATAGCAGGTCCGTAATGGCCAGAATCAGAAGGATCAAGCCGCCGGCGACTTTGAAATCGGCCACGGTCACGCCGAGGAAGTTGAAAATCACGCGGCCCAACCCAACGAAGACCAATCCCGCGATCGCGGCGGTGATGACGGCTTGATACAACGTTCGTCGCTGCTGCTGGGGACTCACGTGTTCGACGAGGCCCACGTAAATCGGGAGCGTTCCGATCGCGTCCATCGCGACGAAGATCGGGATGAACGCGACAAGGAAGGGGTTGACGAGGCTCATGATGGGGAGGGTAGTTCATCGGCATTACAAAGCTAGACGAAAAATGTACCTCCTCTGCCATGTCGGCGAACTGGCCGAGAGGGAAAAATCATCAACCGACTTAATAAGACGTGATCGCCTCGTTTCGGCCCGGCGATGAAAAAAAGCGTTCTTCTCTTGAAGAACTACGTTCACATCTGCGACACTGAGAGCCTGTGAACGGGAACGGGTCGCGGAAGTTTCTCTTCGTATCGCACGATGCTCTGATCCACGACCTTGCGTGGCAGGTGGTCAAGGAAGGCTCCCAAGCGCGGTACTACATCCAGTCCAAGAGCGAGAAGAACGTAGGGGACGGATTCGTCGAAAAAACCGAGGATCTGGACGGATCCGCAGCCTGGGCCGACGTTGTTGTGTTCGACGACCTGGGTTTCGCGGCGCTGGGGGACAAGTTCCGCAAAGCCGGAAAACCGGTAGTGGGAGGATGCGCATACGGGGATCGCCTGGAACTGGACCGGGATTTTGGGCAGGAGGAGATGAAAGCGGCGGGATTGCTCACGCTTCAATCCTCCCTTTTCCTGACGTTCGACGAAGCGATCGCGTACGTGACAGCCAACCCGAACCGGTACGTCGTCAAACCTTCCGGCAAGGCGCAGGACGACAAGGTGCTCTCCTTCGTAGGGCAGGAGGAGCACGGAGAGGACATCCTTTCGATCCTGGAGCACTACCGAAAGACCTGGGGAGCCAAGATCAAGAGCTTGCAACTTCAGAGGTTTGTTCCCGGGGTGGAAGTGGCCGTGGGGGCATTCTTCAACGGAAACGACTTCCTGACACCGATCAACGTGAACTTCGAGCACAAGCGGATGTTCGCGGGGGAAATCGGCCCGTCCACGGGCGAAATGGGGACGTCCATGTTCTGGTCGGAGGAGAACGCCCTGTTCAAAAGCACGCTTGGGAAGATGGTGCCGAAGCTCCGGGAGGCCAAATACACGGGCTACATCGACATCAACTGCATCGCGAACGGGCGCGGGATCTATCCGCTCGAGTTCACCAGCCGGTTCGGATACCCCACCATCAACATCCAGATGGAAGGCGTTCAATCCCGTTGGACGGACGCTCTCAACGCGATGGCAATGGGCGAGCCGCTTCAGATGAAAGTGAAGAAGGGCTTCCAGGTGGGCGTAGTGGTGGCCGTGCCACCTTTCCCGTTTTCGGACCGCGACACGTACGAGAAATATTCCGGCGACGCGCCGATCATTTTCAAGAAACCCAGCCTGGAAGGCGTTCATCCCGGGGACGTGAGAATCGTGGATAACGAATGGATCCTGGCGGGGAACAGCGGTTACGCCCTGATCGTCACGGGTTCCGGTACCACGATGGATTCAGCATGTCGTGAGGCCTACAACCGCATTCACAATATTTTGATTCCCAACATGTTCTACCGGACGGACATCGGTGAACGGTGGAACCGGGACAGCGATCTATTGCATACCTGGGGTTATCTTATTTAGCCGCGCCCGATGCTCGCTGCGCAAGCGTTTCGTCTTCGGGTTGGATTCGCGGAACCAGCTTGAGGGGCCGAAATTCCGCATAGGCGCGGGACAGGGCGATCATCGCGCGCGCGGCGGCGTCGACCGACGTCTTTCGGCAGAAGACCGACTCCCTATTGTAATCTCCGCCCAAACAAGGGATTCCGAGAAAGAAGCTGTGGGGACACTTCTCCCCGTAGACGTCCACTTCATCCGAGTCCGAAATGGGGTCGGGAGAGTTTTCGAACAGCCTATAGTGAAACCCCGAGAGAGCGTTTTGGACGAACCGGCGTGAAACCGGGTCGGCGCACTTCTCGATCGTGAAGTCCATATCGCCTTCGATCCCCGTCACGTCCACGACGACGACCATGTCCTCGGGGGAAAGTTGATCCCGAAGTTCCAATGCCCCTTGGTACGATGTCTCTTCATGGTCCGTCAGGACGATCCGGGTGTGCTCGCCCTGAATTTGACCGGAAAAAAAGGCCTGCATGGCCGCGAAAACGCCTACGTAATTGTCGAGTGGGCCGAAATAACCGTCGTTCTTCAGCGTCAGGCTCTGGACGTAGAAATTGGTGTCGGCATGTGCTGAAAAAACGAGCATAGCGGGCCGGGATACCCACCCCGAAGAGTCTCGTCAATAACGCGCCGCGCCGTGGTTTTTAAGCCTAGTCGGTGGATAGACCCATCTCTTGAATGATGCGTCTCGCATCGGGATAAATCTGGTCTCCTAAAAACGCGATATACCTCATATCCACGCTGATCGTCCGGGAGGCCGGATGCCTGCGTACGTCGTCCAGAATGGACTCCGGCGTTCCATCGAACGCCAGTCCCACGACTTCGCCGTCCGCATTGAGAACGCTGCTTCCGGAATTTCCGCCCGTGATCAGGTGCTGCGTAATGAAGTTCACCGGGATGTCGTTGAGTGCCGTGTCGAAATACCACCGGTTTGCCAGCGAACTCAGGTTCATTTGGGCTTTCTTGATGCCAGCTGGAACGACGAATGCTTCCTTGTCCATCCCCTCTTTCACGAGTCCGTCCTTCCTGATGAGGGACGTAAGCGTCGTGGCGTAGGGGAAGTGCCCCGTCCCGTCGATCGGGTCATAGCTGGCCTGGACGGTACTGAACACAAATCGAATCGTGGAGTTGGCATCGGGGTATTTGGCACCCATCGCCAGATTATTCAGGTAGTTCGCGCGCTCCAGTTCGAACACGTATGGTTCGGCGGCCCCGGATCGCAGCTCTTCAAACTCCTTGGAGATATCGATCGCGAACTTGAGCATGGAATCGTCGACCTTTTCGAGATCCTTCCCGGGAGTCGCAAACATCTTGAGCCTCAGACTCGTGGCCCGGTCCCTGTCGGCCTTGTTCCGCGCGACCATCCGCGTTTTCGCAAAGAGGAGTTTGGCCATTCGCATTTCGACCGGTTCGTTTGTGTGAATCGCTTCGGCCCTTTCCCTCAGGCGATTGAACGTCTGGATCTGGACGTTCAGCTCTCGGGCCAATTGGAAGTATCTTGTCATCAGCTTGATGTCGTTTTTGTACGTACCGAGATCATCCGATTGCTTGATCTCGGCTGTGCGCTGGGCTTCATTCCAACTTTTGAAGCGTTCGTCGGGCCGCTTCATGTCATCGGGATCCTGTGTGCTCCACTTCCAGATGTAGTATGCGGAGAGGAAGCTCTTCGCGGGGAAATGCCTCCCCGTCATGAAGCTCAGAATGTAGTAGGCGGGGTAGTAAGTCGCGACGCCCTGCTGAGGATCGAAGATTTCCCGGATGCGGTTCAAATTCGTCTTTTCCGCGAGGCCCTCTTCCGCGGCCCGTTTCTCCGAGACCACATCGACTTTCTTAATGAAATCGGCTTTGAGCTGCATGTTCTGGGCATAATTGGCGATCCATTCCCACTCGATGGCATAGGGGCCTTGCATCGCCCCGCGCGGATACAAGCCATTGATGTACTCCATTAGGAGCGTTAGAACTCTGGACTGCAGAGGAAGCGCCTGAGCGGCCATCCAGGCCACCTGGAAGGACGTCACGTTCCGCTGCGTCGTGCCCGGGAACCCCAACATGAACTGAGGATCTCCGGGTTTGAATCCCGCCGTGGAGGCCTTTGCAAAGGCCGAGGGCGGGTAGGGCTTTCCGTCCTGATACAAACGGAAAAAGCTGAAATCACCGGTTTGCCGGGGGTAATGCCAGTTGTCCGTCTCGCCCCCAAACTTTCCGACTTGGATGGGCGGGACCCAGACGAGGCGAACGTCCCGGTACCTTCTGGTTTTAATGAGGTAATAGGGAGCGGGTCCGGTGTTCATCCGGACGACATCGCAGATGATGTCCTTGTCTGATCCACGGCATTTTTGGCGGAGCTCCTCGCGCCGCATTCGAACCTGCTCGGCCCAGTCCTTCGGTCGCAGCGTCCGGTCCAGTTCGAGTTTCCACAACTCCGGGTCGTTGGAGACGTTCGTGATCTGGACGGGGATTCGGACCTCATCCGTCGGACACCTGGGTTCTTGGTCCTGGCTGGCGGCGACGAAGCCGAGGTTTCGGATATTGGCCAGCGGACCTTTGCTGTATTTTGGGTCCTCTTTGAGCGTGCCCACGCAGTTAGCCGCGCAGTGGTAATTGGTCGCGATCAGGCCGTCTTTCGAGAGGAATGTGCCCGTGCAACCGCTGGACAGGTAGGGAACGCCGCCGAGGGCCAGCTTTGCGATCTCATCGGTGGACACGTGAATGCCGCTGGCCTTGACTTCGTCGGCGGGCATTTGGTCCTCGACCGCAAGGTACATTGCATCATCGGCCCGAAGTTGGGTCGGTGATGCAATTGGGAAGAAAGCAAAAAAGGAGAGAGCCGCAAAGAACGATCTCGATTTCATGGACAACCCCCGTTAGCTAGGTCTTGAAATGTGACGCAACGTAGCATCAATTTGTTGCCGAGCCAAAGAAAATTCTTTAAAGCGGCACTTCTTTAGATTTTCGCGATTTGTGGTATCTCGCCCTCCGTGGCTGCGCGTTTGAAGCGAAAGCGGACCTGGTTCCTGGTGCTGGTGCTGTTTTTCGGAGGCCTTTTTGTGGCCCTGGCTCTTCACGCAACGCTGGATGTGCACCGTCTGCGGACCGAGTACCCTGTCATGGTGTACCGCGGCCCCAATCAGCCGCCGGACGTGCGTTTCCAGAAAGCGCGGCCCCGAGATTGGGTGAAGTTCTCCGATATTCCGCGCGAGGTGATCGGGGCGATCATTGTAAGCGAGGACGGGGCTTTCTATCGCCACAAAGGATACGACCCGCAGGAGATCGTGGAAGCTCTGAAAGTGGATCTTAAGGAAGGCCGGTACGTCCGAGGCGCAAGCACGATAACGCAGCAGGTCGCGAAGAATTTGTTTCTGGGGCGCCACAAGAGCCTCTGGCGGAAGCTCAAGGAGCTGGAGTGGGCCGTGACGTTGGAGAAGACATTCAGGAAGTCGCGGATCATGGAGATCTATCTGAACATCGCGGAGCTGGGGCAGGGACTTTACGGCGTGGGACCGGCTTCTCTTTACTATTTCAACCGGCCCGTCTCTCAGCTGGGCGCAAAGGAAGGCGCGTTTCTGGCCATGCTGCTTCCCAGCCCCAAAAAGCACAGCGCCTCGTTTCGCCAGCGGCAAATGACGCCGTTCGCGCAGAGAGCTGTGGATCGAATTCTCAGGAGGATGGCACAAGCCGGGTACATTACGAAGGAGGAGGCTCAACGCCTGGCGTACGCCCCGCAATCCTTCGAGGAACCCGAGCCGGCGGTTGAGCCGGAGGATGAGGAAACACCCGAACCGGAGTAAACTTCCGGAGCGAATTAAGGCCTGACGTTCGGGGGAGGCAACCATGGATCGTTGGATGGAGAAATTCCAGGAGTACGTTTCCGAACGGGGATTCCGGCGTTCCCGGCCGCGAGAGCTTGTGGCTCGGGAGTTTTTCCGCTCCTCGGGTCACATGGGGATCGAAGTGCTCTACAGGAGAGTCCACAGAATCGATTCCAAAGTGGGAATCGCCACCGTGTACCGGACGCTCGGTTTCCTCGTGGAGAGCGGCTTGGCGCTTCGGAGGGAATTCGCGACGGGCACGACGGCCTACGAGAAGGCCCCGAACGTGCATCACGATCATCTCCTCTGCACGAAGTGCAACCGGATCCTGGAATTCACCGACCTTCAGATCGAAGCTCTTCAAGGGAACGTCGCGCGCAAATACGGGTTTTCTCTGGAATTCCACCGGATGGAGCTTTACGGCCGGTGCAAGGCGTGTCGGCAGGTCAGAAGCGGATCGCGTGAAGCGAAGGCTTAGGCTTTCGCCTCTGCGAGGCGAGCCGCATCCACGCATCGCGTGATCTCGGAATCCGGCACTCCCGCATGATGGAGTACCCGCCCGAGCATTTCCATGGCCGAAACCAGCTCCTCCGACACCACCTCATCCGCTCCGAGTGAGCGCAATTCGATCTGGTGGGAGAGGTATCGGGATCGGATGAAGATGGTGACGTGAGGAGCGAACGAGTGAACCGCGGTGAGCGCCCGGCGGGACGCCGCCGGATCGTTGATCATCAGAACCAGAGCCCGGCTCCGCTCCACACCGGCGTAGGCCATGGCTTCCCGGCTCGCGATGTCCCCGTAGTAGATCGGGATCCCCAGCGACCGGGCCGTTCGCACGGTTTCCGCGTTCATTTCCAGGACCAGGTAGGGAATTCCGCTCCTGGCCAAGGCGGAGGCGAGCAGCTTCCCGGCTACGCCGTATCCCGCGATCACGATGTGTCCCGAGAGATTCTTGTGCTCCGGGGCGGGCTCATCGATTCCCTGGACGCCCAGAAGATGCTCCAACGGCTGGAGGATTTTCTCGCCGGCCGCGAAATGAGGCGCAAGGCTCATGGCGATCGGCGTGACGAACATGCTGAAACCGCCCGCCGTCAGGAAAAGCTCCAGCTCCCGATGGCCCATAAGGCCGACGCTCTGTCCCAGGACGGCCAGGACGAAGCCGAATTCACCGAATTGCGCCAGGCCGGCTCCGGCGAGCCAGGCCACGCGCGACGGAAAACGCATGACCAGGGCGGCCAATGAAGCCACGAGCCACTTGCCCAGGATGAACGCCGCGACGAGAAGGCCCAGTTCCAGGGGCCGCGAAAGCACGAGGCGGGGATTCACGATCATGCCCAGTGAAATGAAGAAGATGCTGGTGAACGTGCTCCTCAAAGGCAACACATCGGCCATCGCGCGGTTCCCGAAATCGGAATCCGCCAGGACGACGCCCGCCAAAAACGCCCCCAAGGCGAGGGAAAGGCCGAGGTAGGACGTAAGCCATGCGATTCCGATGACCACACCCAATACGGCCAGAAGGAAGATCTCCCTCATTCGCGTTGCATCCACCCACGCAAAGAATCTGGGCAAAATCACGCGGGCAAGACCGAGGGTGGCCAGCACGACGGCGAGGGCCAAACCGGAGGCCCGCAACAACTCCATCGCGAGGTTGTGTTTACCCTGACCGGCAAGTGCCGGAATCAGCAGGAGCACGGGGACCACGCAGAGATCCTGAAAAATCAATATGCCCACGATGAAACGACCGTGCGGGGCGTCGAGTTCCTGCTTTGCCGAGAGGAAGCTCATCACGATGGCGGTGCTGGACATGGCGACCACAAATCCGAAAAACACGCCCCGCGTGAGCGGCTCCCCCACATAGTAGGTGACGAGAGCCACGGCGAGGACCGTGAGGCCCACCTGTAAGACGCCCCCCAAGGCGGAAACTTTCAGGACTTTAAGGAGCCTTCTCAGCGAAAATTCGAGGCCGACCGAAAAAAGAAGAAGTCCGACGCCCACTTCCGACAAGGTCTCGATGTTCTTCGAGTCCCGGACCAATCCGAAACCGGATGGCCCCACCAGGGCACCGGCGAGGAGGAGGCCGGCCACCATCGGGAGGCGGAGGCGGGAAAGCAGAACGGTAACCGCCACACCGGACAGGATGACGATCAGAAGATCGTCCAGAAACGGGATCTGGTGCACGGACTACTTTTTCTTCGGCTGAGTGAGAGGCTCCAGTGCGTCCCACACCTTGAGGTCGTCGCGCAGTAGCCGCAGCTTCATCCCCTCCTCGCGTTTGATCCTAAGGGACGAAATCGGATTCACGGTCTTGGAAATCTCGGGATCCTTGGATTTCTTTATGAGGGACTCCGTTGTGCAGCGTCCTTCGACTCCCCAGTGCCCGTTCTTCCCATAGAAAGGAGAACGAATGAGGGACTGAGGCTCAACGAATACGCCCACGCAAGCCGATTGAGCGAAGATGCCGCGCGCCTCGATCTTGGTATACAGGCAAAGACCCATCGGCATCTTTCCGGCGTCTTTCGGATCATAGACCTGGACCAGCAGGGGGCAGTCCAGCGTCAAAAGCTTCTGCTGCGTTTCCTTCAGCTGCTTCTCAACGGCGCCTGGAACGTTCTGTGGTACAGCCTCGGGTAATGATGACGCTGGAGCTGCGAGAGAGGATGTGGCGATAAGGAGAATCGGGACGAGAAGTCGGTGAGTCATAGGCGAATCTTATGGCAAAATGGGGACACGTACCAATTAACTGGTCGAAACCGGGAAACGTAATTTCGTACGTGTCCCCGATTTCCCGATCTCAGGAAAAACATCCCCCCCTTCTCAAAAATGGGGTAAAAAGCGTATGTTTTGATGAGACCTCCGAGGTGCGGAGGTTCGAAAGCCGGTCCCAGTTCCGACGCGAGAACGGACCGGCGTTTGATTTCTTAAGCAACGGTGTGAGGAAGCTGAACATGGCCAAGCGCATTTATCGTTTCGGTGGTTCGATCCGGGAGAAGCCGGGAAAATTGGTGGAGACTCTGGGCGGAAAGGGCGCCGGGTTGGTGCAGATGAGCCTCTTGGGAGTGAAAGTGCCGCCGGGATTCGTCATCACTACGGATGTCTGCCGGGAATACCTCAAAAAGCCCGGCAAGCCTCCCACGGGCCTGGAAGCGGAGATGAAGAAATCCATGCAGACTTTGGAGAAGATCGTAGGCAGGAAATTCGGCGACGCGAACGATCCGCTGCTTGTATCGGTGCGGTCCGGAGCGCCGGTCAGCATGCCGGGAATGATGGACACGATTTTGAACCTGGGCCTTACGCGCAAAGGGGTGGCGGGCCTTGCGAAAGTCTACGGCAACGAGCACTTCGCATGGGACAGCTATCGCCGGCTGATTCAGATGTACTCGGACGTCGTTCTGGAGGTGAACGACGAGCTTTTCGAGCACGTGCTGACCGAGACCCGCAACCGCTTTGGCGTGAAATCCGATTCGGAGTTATCCACGGAGGCGCTCAAGGACGTCGCCGATCGTTTTCTCGCGATCGTAGAAAAAGAGGCCGGCCAGCCGTTCCCGGACGACGCTTGGAAACAGCTGATGCTCGCCGTCATGGCCGTGTTCCGGTCATGGAACAACAAACGGGCGCAGACGTACCGGCGGATCAATAAATTGCCCGATCACATGGGAACGGCTGTGAACGTCCAGACCATGGTGTTCGGAAACCGCGGGAACCTGAGCGCGACGGGCGTCCTCTTTTCGCGCAACCCCTCCACGGGTGAAAAGGGGATCTACGGCGAATACCTCGTGAACGCCCAAGGGGAGGACGTCGTCGCGGGGATCCGGACGCCGGCTCCGATGAATCGAGGGACGGCGCCGAAGGGCTACACCGGCCCGACGCTGGAAGACCAATTCCCGGCGATCTACAAGGAGTTGGCGGCGACCGTCGTGAAGCTCGAGAAATACTTCCGTGACATGCAGGACATCGAATTCACGGTGGAGGAAGGGAAGCTCTGGATCCTTCAAACGCGCTCCGGGAAGCGGACCGCACGCGCGGCGCTTCGTACGGCGACCGATTTCGTGAAAGAGGGCCTTCTCAAGAAGAACGAGGCGCTTCTGCGCGTCAAGCCGAAGGATCTGGATCAGTTGATGCACCCCATTTTCGATCCGTCGGCAAAGCGAGACGTGTTGGCGAAAGGCCTGCCCGCTTCACCCGGGGCCGTCTCGGGAAAAGTCGTCTTCACGGCTGAAGACGCCGAGGAGTGGGCCAACCGGGGAGAGAAAGTGATCCTGGTCCGCGCCGAGACGTCCCCCGAGGACATCGGCGGCATGCAGGCGGCGCAGGGGATCGTGACGAGCCGGGGAGGGATGACGTCCCACGCGGCCGTCGTGGCCCGCGGGATGGGCAAATGTTGTATCGCCGGATGCAACGACCTGTCGGTGTCCGCCGAGGAGAAGGTGATCGTTACGGCGAAGGGCGAGCGGATTTCCGAAGGCACCGTCTTGAGCCTGGACGGGATCACCGGCGAGGTTCTCCGGGGAGCCCTTTCCACCGTGCCGCCGAGCCTGGAGGGACTCTTGGATGTGTTCCTCTCGTGGGCCGATGCGGTCCGCACGCTGGGTATACGGGCCAACGCGGACACACCTGTGGACTGCGCGACCGCGAGAAAACTGGGTGCGGCCGGTGTTGGGCTCTGCCGGACGGAACACATGTTCTTCGACAAGAGCCGGATCGATTGGGTGCGCCGGATGATTCTGGCCGAGACGGTGGAAGACCGGGTCCGTTTTCTGGACAAGATCTTTCCGTTCCAGTTGGAGGATTTCAGAGGAATCTTCCGCGAGATGCAGGGATTCCCGGTGACGGTGAGGCTTCTGGATCCGCCGCTTCACGAGTTTCTCCCGAACAAGGAGGACGAGATCGAAGAGCTGGCGCAGCGGCTTCAAATCGACGCCAAAATGCTGACGAGACGGATCGAAAAGCTGCACGAGTTCAATCCAATGCTGGGACACCGAGGTTGCCGGTTGGGAATCACGTATCCCGAGATCTACCGGATGCAGGTACGGGCCATCGTTACGGCGGCGATCGACGTAACCGAGCAAACCGGCAAACCGGTTTACCCGGAAATCATGATTCCCGTCGTCATGGATGAACGGGAATTCGAGATCCTCAAGGAGGACGCCGTCGCCGTGGCCGAAGAGGTCAAGAAAGTCCGGAAGTCCAAGCTGGCGTACCTGGTGGGAACGATGATCGAACTCCCCAGGGCCGCCCTTAGAGCGGGCGAAATCGCGAAATCCGCGCAGTTCTTCTCGTTCGGCACGAACGACCTGACGCAGACGTGCATGGGGTTGAGCCGGGACGACTCGTCCAGGTTCCTTCCGGCGTACGTGGAAAAGGGGATCTTTCCCGAGGATCCGTTCGCGTCGATCGATGCATACGGTGTTCTGGAACTCGTGCAGATCGGAACCGAGCGCGGACGCAAACAGAACCCCAAGCTCAAGGTGGGCGTGTGCGGCGAGCACGGGGGCGATCCCGCCTCCATCGGGTATTTTCATAAGTTGGGTCTCAATTACGTGAGTTGCTCACCCCGACGTGTACCGATTGCGCGCCTGGCTGCCGCGCAGGCGTCGCTGAAAAAATCGGTAACGGAAGACTGAGGCCTCAACAGCCTCAGAAACCGAAGCCGATCGACACGCCCGGTTCCAGGAAATCCGGACCGCCCCGGACGATGTCGTAGTCGACTCCGGCACTCAAAGTCAGGAAGAGCAGCGGCCCGATAGTGACGCCCGCGCCGATCGGCACGATCGTGTTCCAATGGCTCGACCCTGCTGCGCTGGTCCGAACGGTGCCGATGCCCACAGATCCGTAAGGAGCAAACATGGGAATGGGAAGCGTGACGATTCCATTGCCCGTGAGAATGTCCCCGCTCGGAGTCCCCATGATCCGGGAATAACGGGCCTCGGTGGCGAACATCTTTGTCCACGCATACCCGAGGGAGCCGCCGATGCTGTAGGAAGTGTCCCCGTCATGAATAGGCACGAACGCGCCGATACGAGGATGGAGATACCAGCCCGCGGCAGCCGAAGAAACGCAGAACAACGATGTGAATACGCTGAGGAGAATAAGCCGTTTCATGGGCGTATTGAAAACCTCTTTTTGACCGATTCGTCCAGCAGAATCCGAATCGGTTCCTTGACGCGTTTTGTGGGGGGTTTTCGGCGAAGTGGTCTGGTGCGCTCACGCAATCTGGATTTTCAACATGCCCCGTGGTATCGACCGAAGCTAAGCGGGAGTAATTCAGCGGTAGAATGCCAGCTTCCCAAGCTGGACGTCACGGGTTCGATCCCCGTCTCCCGCTCCAAAATTTTCGCCCCCTTGCGGGGTGGAAATTTTGGTCCGAGACTCGTGAGTACCTGAAGCCTTAATCTTGAATCACCTATGAACTGGAAATCGCGAAAAGCCCTGGCTCTTCTGTCGATGGCTCTCTCGGGAGCTTCGGTCCTGGCCGGCTATAAAGTCATCCGGTCCGTGACGGATTCGCTCTTCCTATCGGAATTCGGTTCGCAAAACCTCCCGTACGTGATGACGCTCGTGCCTCCCGCTGTGGCCTTGGCGATGTACATGTTCAGCCGGCTGCTGAAACGTTCCGGGCCCGCGCGAACGTTTCAATGGACCCTGGTTCTCTCGACCGTAGTGTTCCTGATTCTTTATGTGGGGATCTTCGCCGGCGCGCGGGTGTTGACCGCCGTGCTCTATGTGACGAAGGAAGTCTACATTGTGATCCTGATCGCCCAGCACTGGTCGTTCATCAACAGCGCCGTGACGCAAAAAGAGGGAAAGATCGTCAACGGTCCCATTTTGGGTTGCGCCACATTGGGATCGCTGTTGGGCGGGGTTTCGGTGGCACACCTTCCCGAGAAGCTCGGATCCGTCCAGATGATTCCCATTGCCGCGGGCTTCACGCTCC
>JAZDIZ010000131.1:0-15758 GCA_043804515.1 Pseudomonadota bacterium
GGCTACGCCTCACTGGATTCGAACGCCGTGACCGAGGACGCGGAGACCCAGCTTCAGGACCAGGCCAAGGCCGCGAAAAAAGGCATGTGGGCCGAGCCCGCCAAAAAGAAGCACCAAAGACGGACATATTAGAAGAAGATATCTCTAATCGGGGACACGCGCTGGTCGTGTGTCCCCGTTTTTTATTCAAAACGTGTCAAGGCTCGCGCTGGACCAAAATTGCTGGACGTCGCCGGCTCTGGCCTTCGCGATCCGCTCCTCCTGAAGCTTCGGGTCCATCGACCAGATTGGCTTCAGCGCCTCGAGGTATGCAACCACGGTATCGCGCTCGTTCTTCTCGAGAAAGTCTTTGGCCAGGTTCATCGAAGGATGGCGGAGCTCCCAATCCGATCCTGGCCTTCGCATCGCCCCCTTGAATTTCATCCCCGTCGCCGACACGGATTTCAGAAGATATTCCTTGGCCTTGACCCGGTCCCCCTCTTGAAGAGCGATGCGTCCCAGGATCGTGTTGCCGTAATGAATGTAGTCCTGACGAAGCGCTTCATCTTCCGGGCTCGTTTCCAGCATCTTCTGCGCCTCCTGTTTCGCCAGGATCGTCACACCCGCCTCGAAGGCAAGAGCCGCGATCTTCGGCCGATGCCAAGGCTGGATCTGTGGATCGGAAAGCCGCAGCCATTGCTGGTATTCCCCCAACGCCGCTTCCAAATCAGCGCGCCGTTTCGCTGTGTTCATGATCCAAGCGGCCTGCCCCGACATATAGAATTCGGCCATTTTACGAGCCCATTTCGGGTTCTTTGGCTCCAGCTTCTCGGCATCCCGCAGGAGATCCTCAGCCCGATCACGTTCCTTTGTCTTAAAGAAAATTGCCGCCGCGGCCAGTAGCACGGCCTTTCTGGGCCGTTTTTGGACCTGAGCAGTCCATCGGTTCGTCGCACCCACCCAGAAATCATTGTCGTGATAAAGGTCGAATTTGATCCTGAGAGGCTCCGTGGCGAACGTGCTCATCGGTTGGTGATCGATGAACCAGTATATGTGCCCCTTCAACCGCCGCATGGAATCCTTTTCCCGTTCCATGAGCTGGTTCTTTTTTTCCATGAGGGCCTGGATCTTTTTACCGAAGACCTCTTTATCCATTTTCAAAATATCGACGCTCTCGTTCTCTTCGGGCAGCGTCATCCTCGCGGCGTAATAACGCACCAATGCCGTCCTGGCCTTGAGGTCGTTCGGGCTTGTCTTCAACTTCGCCTCCAGGGATTGAGCTTCGGCCATGGAGACCGGTTTTCCGCCTTTGGCGGCGCTTCCATCAATGACGCCGCCACCGGTGCGAATTACGACCGATGGATCGTCCGAAAGTTCTGCACGGATCGGCGTTTTCTCCGGCGGCTTCTTCTCCCCCGCAGTCGCGACAGGGATCAGAAGGAGACAGACCCCGGGAATAAGGCCTTTAAGAGAAAGTGTGGCAGCTCGTTTTGTCTTGGATTTCATCGTTACCCCCGGGAATTCGATTTTCGAAAGTGATTCTACTCCAAGTTAATTAGGGGCACACAACGGAACCCGTTATCGATTTCCCACCCGGTTGTGTGCCCCATTTTCCATTCCTCTCTGGATTTTTTTACTTTTCGAGGCCCACAACAAACGTGACCGGGTCGTTCTTGCGACTTATCCAAAGTCATGACGAGCGGGAACCTTCGATTCGGCGCCACTCCGGCAGGGCGGGCCGGTGCCGGAGCGGAGGTAAAGCGCAGGATCGCGCTGATGGGGGACACCCTTAAGGGTGTCCCCCGTGATACGATCCGAGCCACGGAGCGTAGGCAACGGGCCGCCCTGCCCACTGTGACTTTAGAATTTAGATGTTAACTGCCGTGGCACTTCTTGTACTTCTTGCCTGAACCGCAGGGGCACGGGTCGTTGCGGCCGACCTTGTCCCCTTGGCGCCTAAACGTTCCCTCCACGGCCACTTGCTTCTGCTGCTGCCCTTCCCCATCGGGACTCGTAGCTGTCGGCGCGGACGCGTGCGACATCGAATATTGTGCCATCGGCCGCGGCGCCCTAAAGATCCGCAGCCTCTCCGTCCCTTCCGCGGGCTCGATCCGGATGTGGAACATCCGCTCCAGGCAGGCCTCTTTCGTCGCGTACATCATCTCGGAGAAGAGCTCGAACCCTTTCTTCTTGTAGACGACGAGCGGATCCTTCTGCGCGTATCCCTCGAACCCGACCCCTTCCTTGAGGTGGTCCATGTTCAAAAGATGGTCCTTCCAGAGTGTGTCGATCGTCCGGAGTTTCACTTCCCGTTCGATCCTCCGGGCCAGATCGTCCCCGAACTCGTGTTCTTTCTGCTCGTACCGGGCTATCGCCGCATCTAGGAGCGCGTCTCGAAGCCCTTCCTGCGTCCGCGGAGCCAGAGTTTTCGCGTCCACCGGCACCTTCACATCGCAGACTTTAAGCGCGTTGTCTTGAATCGATTTCCATGCCCAATCTTCCGGCGGGCGGCTGGACTTCGTGAACGCCAGGACCATCTCTCCCACGACTTCCTCGATGTCGCCGCGGATCAGGTCCCGGATCTCGCTCTTTCCCAGAACGTCCTTCCGGAGCGCGTAGACGATCTTGCGCTGCTGGTTCATGACGTCGTCGTACTTGAGAAGGTGTTTGCGGATCTCGTAGTTGTGCCCTTCCACCCTCTTCTGGGCGTTCTCGATCGCCCCCGTCGTGAGCCTGCTTTCGATCGCCTCCCCTTCCGCCATTCCGAGGCGCTCCATGATCCCTTTCATGCGGTCGGTCCCGAAAATTCGCATGAGGTCGTCCTCGAACGAGAGGTAGAACTGCGATTCACCAGGGTCGCCTTGCCGGCCGGAACGGCCGCGGAGCTGGTTGTCGATCCGGCGGGCTTCGTGCCGCTCGCTCCCCATGATGAACAAGCCGCCGTTCTGGGCCACGCCCGACCCCAGAACGATGTCGGTACCGCGGCCGGCCATGTTCGTGGCGATCGTGACCTGCGCCGGCTGGCCCGCGTCTTTGATGATCTCCGCTTCGCGCTCGTGGTGTTTCGCGTTGAGGACGTTGTGTTTGATCCCGCTGCGCGTCAGGTACTTCGAAAGCCGTTCGGATTTTTCGATGGATACCGTGCCCAACAGGACCGGCTGCTTCTTCGTGTGCAGCTCCTTGATGTGCTCCGTGATCGCCTCGAACTTCTCCTTCTCCGACCGGAAGATTACGTCCGGGTGGTCGGTCCGGATCATCGGCTTGTCGGTGGGGACAACCATGACCTCCAGGTTGTAGATCTTCCCGAACTCCTCCGCCTCCGTGTCCGCCGTGCCGGTCATGCCGGCCAGTTTTTCGAACATGCGGAAATAGTTCTGAAACGTGATCGAGGCCAGCGTCTGGTTCTCGTTCTCGATCTTCACCTTCTCCTTGGCTTCGATCGCCTGGTGGAGGCCGTCCGACCAGCGGCGCCCCGGCATGAGGCGGCCCGTGAATTCGTCCACGATCACCACCTCGCCGTCCTTGAGCATGTAGTCCACGTCGAGATGGAACAGGTGGTGGGCGCGCAAGCCCTGATTGACGTGGTGGAGCGTCTCCATGTTGTCCGGGTCGTACAGGTTGGAAATCCCGAGCACCCGCTCGACCACCGCCATCCCCTCCTCGTTCAACATGGCCGTCTTGGACTTCTCGTCGACCGTGAAGTGCGTTTCTTTCTTTAAAAGCGGGATGATCTGGTCGACCTGATAGTATTTTTCGGTGGTTTCGTCCGTGGGACCGGAGATGATCAGCGGCGTCCGCGCCTCGTCGATCAGGATCGAGTCCACCTCGTCCACGATCGCGTAATAGAGGTCGCGCTGGACGTATTCCTCCAGCCGGTACTTCATGTTGTCGCGCAGGTAATCGAATCCGAATTCGTTGTTCTGGCCGTACGTGACGTCGGACCGGTACGCGATCTGCCTCTCCTCGTCGCTCTTTTCGTGGACGATGACGCCCACCGTGAGGCCCAGAAACTTATAGATCTCCCCCATCCACGCGGCGTCGCGCTTGGCCAGATAGTCGTTCACCGTCACGACATGGACGCCCCTGCCCAAAAGCGCGTTGAGATAAACCGACAGCGTCGCGACCAGCGTCTTTCCTTCGCCGGTGCGCATCTCGGAGATCTTTCCCTGATGGAGGACGATTCCGCCGATGAGCTGGACATCGAAATGCCGCATCCCCAGCGTCCGGCGGCTGGCTTCGCGGCACACCGCGAACGCTTCGGGCAGGATTTCGTCCAGCATCGCCTTACGCCGGCGCGGATCCGGCTCCTTGTTGAGGCGCGCCCTAAATTCGTCCGTTTTCTCACGGAGCATCCGGTCGGATTTGACGCGCAAGGAGGGTTCGAAGGCGTTGATCCGGTCCACAAGCGGCTGCATCCGCTTGATCTCGCGTTCGTTCTTCGTTCCGAAGATTTTCTTAAAGAAAGCTTGCCCGACCATGCTTACGTTCTACCGGCGCGCATTCTATCCTGGATCAGCTTTCTTTGGAACGAAGCCCGCTTCGGGAATCGGATGCCGGTCGCCCGAGTTTAGTTGAGAAGGTATCGGTTCGGGTTAACGGGGACGCCGTCAACGCGAACTTCGTAATGAAGATGGGAGCCCGTCGTCCGGCCGGTGGCTCCCACCAAGGAAACCGGATCCCGCCGCGACACTCGCTGCCCCAGTTTCACCAGGATCTCGGAGTTGTGCCCGTACCGGGTCACCACACCGTAGCCGTGATTGAGGATCACCACTTTTCCGTAGCTCGGATCGGTTCCGACGAACGTCACCGTCCCATTCGCAGGGGCCAGCACCTTCGCGCCCCAGGGCGCCGCGATGTCGAGGCCTTCGTGGAGTTGTTTCATCCCCGTGAACGGGGAGACGCGGTATCCGAACTGGGAACTCACGAACCCCTGAGCGGGCCAGATGCTCGGTGTCGCCGAAAGCAGCGACTGCTGGTCTTTGAGGAGCTCGTACACTTCCTGGAGGCTTTGCTCCTGCAACGAAGCACGGGCGCTCAGATCGTCGATCGAGAGTTCCAACGACTTCACCCGATAAGCGTACTCCGAGGGCTCCTTCTCTCCCGGCATCAGCATGGCCACCTTCGTGCCGTTTTCCATCGAGCTGATCGCCTCTTGTTCCTCGACCGTGATCGGTCCGATCCCGGGGTTCTGTTGCACGGTGTCCAGGCGCGCCAGGATTCTCAGCTTTTGTTCGAAGTTCTGCACCCGCACCAGCGTGGAATCCACCGTGCTCAGCTGGTTGTGGAGGTTCCTCAACTGCCCTTCGAGATACTGGTTCTTGAGGAGCGCTTCCTCGAATTCGCCGCTTTTGGCCAGATACCGAAGCGTCGTAAACGCGGTCACCACGGTCAGCACCATGAGGAAAGCCACGGCGCTCAGAGCCCAGATCAACGTATTGCGCGACAATACCCACTTGGTGACATGGGAACTCCGTTCCGGAACCACCATGAATGTGTAATAACGATTGCCCAAAATTTCCTCAGTCCAAGATAACCGTACGTTTCAGCCGGCATCCTAACGACGGATGCCGATCCGTCAAAGAATTTTATATTCGGGAAGGATAAAACGGGAACGAAAGTTTACTTTTCGTTCATGTTGACGACGTGGAGGGCGATCAACGTGATGTTGTCGTCGCCGCCTCTCTGGTTGGCCCTCTCCACCAAAACCCTTGAGGCCTCTTCCGGCTCGTTGACGGAAATCGCCTGCTCGATCTCCAAATCCGTAACCATGTTCGAAAGCCCGTCGGAACAGAGCAAATAGCGGTCGTCCTTCTCTACCTTCCACACCACCGTATCCACTTCGACCTCTTCCTGTACTCCGACCGAACGCGTGATGATGTTTTTCAGCTGGTGGGTTTTGGCCTCTTCCTCCGTGATGAGACCGCTCTTGAGCTGTTCGTGGACCAGGGAATGGTCCTCGGTGATCTGGATGATCTTGCCTTCGCGAACACAATAGGCGCGGCTGTCGCCGACGTGAGCGACATAAGCCTTGTCGCCGATGAAGAGCATGATGGTGGCGGTGGTTCCCATCCCGCGCAGTTCAGGCTCTTCCGAAGCTCTCCGAACAATCACGCTCCCGGCTCGGGCTATGGCGTCCCGAAGCCGGTCGGCTTCGAACCGATCCCCTCCCCGCGATTGGCTTGCATCCAGGTAGGATTTCTCCTGCACCCGGGACTTCTTGCGGTCCTCCCCTTTGAGAATCTCCTCAACGGTGGAGACGGCGATCTTGCTCGCGAACTCCCCTCCGGCGTGCCCGCCCATGCCGTCCGCTACGATGTACAGCTTCAACTTGTCGTTTACGAGATAGCTGTCCTCGTTGCGTTGGCGCTTTCGGCCGATATCCGTAATGCCGCAGGAAATAATCTTCATGAAACCGTGACCGGAAGGTTTTTCATCTTATCGGACGGGTCTCCGGGCGTCAAAGCGATGATTCCCGCGGCCCAGGAGCTCCGAAGCGTAGTCTTTGGTCTTTTCGGTAACCTTGATCCCGCCGATCATCCGCGCCAGTTCGTCCTTCCTCTCCTTGTCCCCGAGCCGCTCCACCGAGGCCATGGTCCTTCCCTTTCTCACTTCCTTTTCGACCCTAAGATGCGTCGTCGCATAGCACGCCACTTGGGCCAGGTGCGTCACGCAAAGCGCCTGCCGCCCCTTGGAAAGCGCCCGAAGCCGGATTCCCACGCGCTCAGCCGTCTCCCCGCCGATTCCCGAGTCCACCTCGTCGAAAAGGTACGTCATCCCGTCCGCATCCGCCCGCGCCAGGGCGACGCTCTTCACACCCAGGAGGATCCGGGAGAGCTCTCCTCCGGATGCGATCTTGGCCAGAGGCTTGAATCCCTCGCCCGGATTCGGGGCGAACAGGATGCGAACGTTCTCGGCGCCGAACGGCCCGAAAAACTTTTGCCCCGCTTCCAGGCTGCCTTCGGCCGGAGGAGGCCCGAATTCGATCTTGAGATCCGCGGAGGGCATACCCAACGTACGCAACTCCCTTGCGACCTCCTCCGTGAACCCGCGCCCCGCCTTCTCCCGCTCCGCCGTCAATTCCGCTCCCGCATCGACGAGTTCAGCGTACGACCCTTCGAGCGAGGCGCGAAGTTGCCGTTCCCTCAATTCGAAATCCTCGTGGGACAGGAGCGACGTGGCGATCCGGTCCCGCGTTTCGATCGCTTTCTCCAGTGAACCGTATTTGCGCGCCAGGTTCTGCAACAGGGCCATCCGCGCGTTAATCGTGTCGATCTCGCCCTGTTCCACGGTCAGCGATCTCTTGTACCGGCCGACCTCTTCCGTCAATTCGGAGAAGCGGGCCGAGAGTTCTTCCAGCGTTTTTGTCCAGTTCTCCAGCGATGGATCCAGGCGCGCGGCGGACTTGAGATGGCCCCCGGCTTGGCGCATTTTCTCGTCCGCGCCTCCCTCCCCGGCCAGGAGCTGTTCCAGGTTTTCAACGGTTTCCGAGAGCTGGGCGCCGTGGGCCGCCCGGCGATGGGCGATTTCGAGTTCTTCGAGCTCCCCCGCCCGCAGGCGCGCCTCCTTCAGCTCCCGAAATTGAAACTCGAGAAAATCCCGGTTGCGAGCCGCCTCCGCCCGCTGCAGGAGGATCTCCTCCAATTCCCGGTGAAGTTTGAACGCTTTAAGATAGGCGGCGCGGTATCGGCCCAGGAGCGCCCCCAATCCTCCGTACGCGTCCAGCAGATCCCGGTGGAAATCCTCCGACAGCAACTGCTGAGTACCCCGCTGCCCGCTTATATCGATCCAATAGGGAGCGATCCGGCCCAGCCCCGACACGGTCCACGCAGCGTCATTCACGTAGGCCCGGCTCCGGCCATCCGAGTGAATCGTCCGCCGCAGAATGAGTTCAGGCGGTGACGGTTGAATTCCCGCCTCCCGGATGATCGCCCATGCGGGCGAGGAGAACGGCAGTTCCAGCACCGCCTCCACCAAAGCGGTCTCTTCACCGCTGCGGACATCGTCGGCGGAGGCCCGATCCCCCGCCAGCAGGCCAAGGGCTCCGATCAGGATTGATTTCCCGGCCCCCGTCTCTCCGGTCAGGACATTGAGGCCCTTCTCAAAATCCACCCGTACTTCGGGAAGAATCGCAAGATTTCGGATCTTGAGTTCCCTCAACATCGGCGTGGGAACGGTGGCTAGCACGATTTCGGGCCTGTGTCGATTTGACGGAGCGGCCCGGGGGGCCTAGATGTAGCGGACGTGAAATCTTCATTTGCCATCCTTGGGGCGGGAAGTTGGGGCACCGCCCTGGCTCAGGTTGTATGCAGCGCCGGCCATTCCGTGTTTCTTTGGGACCCGTGCACAGAGCTGATCGACGCGATCGAGACGCAACGGGAGAACACGCGGTACCACCCCGGGATCCCGCTTTCGAAGGGCATTCATGCAGGCCACGATCTCTCCGAGGTGGCTTCGGCCCGGTTCATTCTTCTGGCCACTCCCTCCCACGGCGTGCGCGAAACGTTTTGGCGGATCCGCAAGTGGATTGCCGACGACGCCGACGTGATTTGCGCCGCCAAGGGCTTGGACGGAAAGAGCCGCGGCACGCTTTCCGCCGTCGCGCGCGAGGAGTTGGGCTCTTCGAGGGCGCAGGAGCACTACACGGTGCTTTCGGGACCGAGCTTCGCGCACGAAGTCATTCGGGGATTTCCGACGGCCCTGACCGTGGCGGCATTCAACGAGAAAACCGGCCTGAGAGTGCAGGAGGCTCTTCACACGAGCCGTTTCCAGATCTACACGTCGGACGATGTGATCGGCGTCGAGATTTCCGGAGCGCTCAAAAATGTCATCGCGATTACGGCCGGCGCGGCGGACGGATTCGGCTACGGATACAATGCCCGGGCCGGCCTGATCACGCGGGGTCTTCATGAAATCGCCCGGATCGGAACGGCGATGGGAGCCCACCCTCTCACGTTTTCGGGCCTCGCAGGCCTCGGCGATCTTGTGCTGACGTGCACCGGCGATCTGTCCCGGAACCGGCGCGTGGGGCTCAAGCTGGCCCAGGGAAAATCGCTCAAGCAGATCATGAAGGAAGTCGGGCAGGTGGCGGAAGGGATCCGGACGGCCAAGACGGCGCACCTGCTGGCGCAGCAGATGAAAGTGGATGTTCCCATTCTGGAAGAGACGTATCTCTCGATCTACGAGAGAAAGAATCCGCAGCAGGCGATTCAAGATCTCTTGTCCCGCGAGCCACAGCCGGAACGCGATTAGCACGCGGCCTTTAAAGCAAAGCTGGGCGACCCGAAGGGGACGATGATGACCCCAAATCATCAGATGGAGCCGTCGGTGTTCCGTCGGCTCCGCCGGCAATCTAAGGCTCCGCCGCCGGAGCCCCCGCCGGCTCCTTGTCGGTAAGGCCGTCAACACCTTCATTCGTCCCGCCAGCATTTCCCTTCCAGCAAGGATGATTGTACGGCGGTTTTCAGAATGCCGATGAAAGAGCGCCAGTCTTACTGGCCTGCCACTCCTTTTGGAAAATAGGAAGGGCCACAGGTGAAACACAGGCTACCTTACGAAGTGCAGATCTATCTTCCAAACGAGACGTCGCCTTTTCAGAAAGAGAGCAGAAGCCTTTCTCGGAGCGGAGGCGCGGAGGGCCATCTCGCAGGGGCGTGCGCAGCAAGCGAGACCAAGACCGAAGATTGGGTGCCGCGGAAGTGGCTTCCGACGGGGCGTGCCGGAAACGGCCGTCTCCATGCCTCTAAAACCACGGCCGTTGAGCGCCGAGCGGCGCCGAAGTGCGTAAACTGAGGCGACTGCGTCCCCGGCGGAAACACTTACGCGGCCACCGATCCAGAGAACTTGAGCAACCATTTCCGGAGCAAATTTGGTGCAGCGCCGGTGAGTGGGCTTACGCGCCGACGATCCCAAGACGAGGATTCACGCGAACAAGTCCCAGGCGACTTTGAGGATCAACGCCCAGGTAACGCCCATAAAAACGGGGCGGATGAGACTTGGACCGCGGCGGACGGCCAGGCTCGCGCCCAGGATTCCCCCGACAAAGGAAGCAATGGCCGCCGGGAGAGCCAATTGAAACCGGACATCCCCGTGAGGGATGAACCAGAGAAGCGCCCCCACGTTGCTGGCCAGATTCACGACGCGGCTTTGGGCCGAAGCCCGGAGAAGATCCAGCCCCGCCACGAACAGAAACGTGATCATCATGAACGTTCCCGTCCCCGGGCCGAAAAACCCGTCGTAAAACCCGATCAGCGGAAACAAAACCCACGTCAGAGGGATCCGGAAGCGCTCCGGCACCTGCTTGAGGCCGAGACGGTCGCGAAACGCGACAAGAAGAGCCGCCGCGACGAGAAGTACGAGAATGACGGGGCGTAAAATTTGGGGATCGATGTGCGTCGCCGTAAATGCGCCGAGCCAGGCGAGTGCCATAGCCGCGGCGAACAGAGGCGACAGACGGCGCCAGGAGAGAAGGCCCGAGAAACGGTAACGGTTCGAGCTGGCGAAGGCCGTCGCCAGTCCCACAATTTTGTTGGTTCCGAGCGCCGCATAGGGCGGAAGGCCGATCGCCAGGAAAGCGGGAAGTGAAATGAGCCCTCCCCCGCCGGCAATGGCGTCCACGAACCCGGCGGAAAAACCCGCGGCAATCAGGAAAAACAGCGTCAAGGATTCGGCTCCAGACCGACGAAATCATCCGCATGATAATGGACCAGATCCAATTGGTGCCTCAAGACCTGCGCCACATAGAGGCCTTCAATCGCCCGGAGAACCCGGTCCAGCTCGCTTCTTACGAAGCCTTCCTCGTTACCCACGGCCGACACGCCCAGATGGATCCGCTTCCAATCGTCGTTTTTCCCGACTTCGGCGATCGAAACGTTGAATTGGTTGCGCATCTTGTCCTTGATCTTCCGAACCGCCCGCCTTTTTTCTTTGAGCGACCGGCTCTCGGCGACATAGAGCGAAAGCTGAAGGTTCCCCACGACCATGCCGCCTCTCTACCCAAAATCCGCCCAAAAAGCAGCCTCCACAGGAGGGCGCCGTTCGGGCCAGATCCTTTGAATTACGCGTCTTCCAGGGCGTCCCGCTTTTCAACAAGCTTGAGCCATTCCGTCTCGATGGTCTCGATCTCGTGATCCAGCTGAGATCTTCGTTTCAGCTTCGATCCGAATTCGGCGTCCTTGGGCGCCTCGGGACCGCATAGGAATGCGTCCAATTGGGTGCGCTCCTCATTGCGAAGTTTCATTTCCTTTTCCACGTCCGCGATCTTCTTTCGGAGTTCTTTGCCGGATTGAAATCTCTTCTGGCGGTCCTTGGCTTCCCGGCGCTTCTGGTCCTTGTCCTTCCTGGCTTGTGAAAACTCCGACGGCCCAACCGCTTTCGCAGGCACCGGAGAAACGTGTCTCGCCAGCCAGTCGCTGTAATTCCCGTGATGAAAGAGCGCGTGCCCCGGCTTGATCTCCAGAATCATGTTCACCAGAGAATCCAGGAAGTCGCGATTGTGCGAAACCACGAGCACCGTCCCCTCGTACGCGGCCAGCCCACGAACCAACGCGTCGCAGGCCTCGATATCCAGGTGATTCGTGGGCTCGTCCAGAAGGAGCAACCCGGGCCGGGAAAGGAGGATCCGCGTGAGGCTCACGCGGGCTTTCTCCCCGCCGGAGAGGACGTCGATCGGCTTGTCCAGGTCGTTCTCCGTAAGCCCCAGGGCCGCGGCGACACCTCTGACCTGCGGGATCGTGTTCCCGTGCCCCCCTCCATAAAGGTAATCGACGGTCTTCACGGAGGATTTGAGTTCCTCCATCCGGTGCTGCGCGAAATAGCCCAGCGTCAGGTCCTCGTTCCGCTTCAACCTCCCCGCCAAAGGTTTGAGCTCCCCAGCACAGGATTTCAGAAACGTGGTCTTTCCGACGCCGTTCACACCGATCACGCCGATTTTCTTTCCCGCCTCGATCACGCAACGGTCGATGGAGAAGAGCGGGTGACTTTTTTGATATCCAATCGAGCTCTGCTGCATGTCGATCACCACTCTCGGTAATCTGCGATCGGGATGCAGGCGGAACCGTGAAGGGCGCCTGGAAACCACCGGCATTTTGGCCCGAAGCTCCCGGATCTGCTCTTCATAGAAATCGGCGGTCTTTAAACGGTTCTGGGCCTGGCGGGCCTTGGTGGCCTTGGCGCGGAAACGATCGATGAATTCCTTGAGCCGCTCGATCTCGCGTTCCTTGTTCGAGATCTCCGCTTCGAGTTGCTCGATCCGGGCGGTTTTCAGGCCCTCGAATTTCTTGAGATTCCCGGGCCAGAGCGAAAGCGTCGGCGGCGCGAATTCCAGAATCTCGGTAGCGAAGCGTTCCATCAGCCGCCGGTCGTGGCTGATGAGGACCACGGAATGGGGATACGCGCGGAGAAAATCCTCGAACCAGAGCACCGACTCCACGTCCAGATGGTTGGTGGGCTCGTCCAGGAGCAGGAGATCCGCCTGTTGGAGAAGAAGCCCCGCCATGTGCACCCGGATCCGCCATCCTCCGCTGAGCTCCTTGCAGGGGCGGCCGAACTGATCGACGGAGAATCCCAGTCCCGACAGGAGTTCCTGGGCGGTCTGCTCGACGTGGTAGCCGCCAAGGGCCGTGTATTCCGTCTCGATCCGTTGATACTCCGCCAACCGCTGCGCGTCCGGCTCGGATCCCAAACTCCCTTCCACCCGCCGCAGCCGCTCACGGCATTTGTACCAAGCCTGGTGCTCGCGCAACGCGGCCTCCAGAACGGTATCGTGAGCGTGGGGCGTCCACTCCTGCTGCATCAAGGCGATCCGATAGTTCTTCGGTTTGCGGACCTGTCCTTCGTCCGCATGCTCCTCCCCCACAAGAATCCGGAAGAAAGTGGTCTTTCCCGAGCCGTTCGGCCCGACGGCCCCTACCCGCGCCTGCTCTCCGATGAGAAAGTTCGCGTTGCGGAACAGCACCTGCGAACCGTAGGCCTTGGCCAGATTTTCAACGTTCAACATTTTTGGTCACTCTAACAAAAAGGGCGCGGTGTGACCCGCGCCCCTTTGTTCTCCCCTTTCGGGGAAAGCTCAGCTGGGGCGGCGCCGGGGGGGGAGCCCCGCGACGAGTGACCGTAGGTCAATGCCACGAAGCAACCGGCGGCCGGTCCCCAACCGAAGTGGGGGGACACCCTTAAGGGTGTCCCCATTCTTCTAATAGTCCATCCCTCCCATTCCGGGGGGCGGTCCGGCCTGTGTCTTTTTCTCTTCCGGTTTCTCGGATACCAGAGCCTCCGTCGTCAGGAGCAACGCGGCCACGGAAGACGCGTTCTGAAGCGCGAGGCGCGTGACCTTGGTCGGATCGATGATCCCGGCCTTGATCATATCCTCGTACTTCTCCGTCTGGGCGTTGTAGCCGTAAGCATCGTTGGAGTTCTCACGGACCTTCTCGACCACGATGGAGCCTTCCTCGCCCGCGTTCCCCGCGATCTGCCGCATAGGTTCCTCGAGCGCCCTCTGGACGATGTTCGCGCCGAACTTCTCGTCGCCCTTGAGTTTGCTCTTGAGATCCTCGACGGCCTTCAGGCAGCGGATGTAGGCCACGCCGCCGCCGGCGACGATTCCCTCTTCCACCGCGGCTTTCGTCGCGTGCATGGCGTCCTCGACCCGGGCTTTCTTTTCCTTCATCTCGGTCTCGGTCGCCGCGCCCACGTTGATCACGGCCACCCCGCCGACCAGCTTCGCAAGACGCTCCTGGAGCTTCTCGCGGTCGTAGTCGGACGTGGTTTCCTCGATCTGGACCTTGATCTGCTTGACGCGCCCGTCGATGTCCGCGCGCTTGCCTGCCCCGTCCACGATCGTGGTGTTCTCTTTGTCCACCGTGACCCTCTTGGCCCGGCCGAGATCCTGCATCGTGACGTTCTCGAGCTTGATCCCGAGATCCTCACTCAGGCATCGTCCGCCCGTCAGGATCGCTACGTCCTCCAGCATCGCTTTGCGGCGATCGCCGAAGCCCGGAGCCTTCACCGCGACGCACTTCAGCGTGCCGCGCAGCTTGTTGACGACCAGCGTCGCCAGGGCCTCGCCTTCCACCTCTTCGGCGATGATGACCAGGGGCTTTCCGGCCTGCGCGATCTTCTCGAGCAGGGGGAGAAGGTCCTTCATCGTGGAGATCTTCTTTTCGTGGATCAGAATGTACGGATCCTCGAGTACGGACTCCATTCTCTCCGCATCCGTTACGAAATACGGCGAGAGATAGCCGCGGTCGAACTGCATTCCCTCGACTATGTCGAGCGAGGTTTCCATCGACTTGGCCTCTTCCACCGTGATGACGCCTTCCTTGCCGACTTTGTCCATCGCCTTGGCGATGATCTCGCCGATGACGGTGTCGCCGTTGGCGGAAACAGTTCCCACCTGCGTGATCTCCTTGGTTCCCTCGACCTTCTTGGAGAGCTTCTTGAGCTCGGCCACAACGGTCTCCACGGCTCTTTCGATGCCGCGCTTCAAGTCCATCGGGTTGATCCCGGCGGCCACGAGCTTCGAGCCTTCCCGGTAAATCGCCTGGGCCAGAACCGTCGCCGTCGTCGTGCCGTCGCCGGCGTTGTCCGACGTCTTGGAAGCGACTTCCTTGACCATCTGGGCGCCCATGTTCTCGAACTTGTCCTCCAGCTCGATCTCCTTGGCGACGGTGACGCCGTCCTTGGTGATCGTCGGGCTGCCGAAGCTCTTGTCCAAAACCACATTCCTTCCGCGGGGGCCGAGGGTCACCTTCACGGTGTTCGTCAGAATGTTCACACCATGGAGGATCGACTTTCGCGCGTCCTCGCCGAAGCTAATCATTTTCGCTGCCATTTCGTACTCCTTGAATTCTAGGGGTTATTCCACAACGCCCAGGATCTCTTCCTCACCCAGGATGAGATGCTCGACGCCGTTGATCTTGATCTCGTTACCCGCGTACTTCGCAAACAGAACGCGGTCGCCTTTCTTCACCGCCATCGGCTGAAGCTTGCCGTCTTCCAGGCGCTTCCCTTGCCCGACGGCGACAATTTCGCCTTCCATCGGCTTTTCTTTCGCCGTATCGGGGATGATGATTCCCCCTTTGGTTTTCTCTTCTTCGCTGATTCTCTTGATCAATACCTTGTCATGCAGAGGTCGGATCTTCATTCGTTCATCCTCCAGTTGAAAAATTCAGGACTTTGCGAGCTTGCATTCCGAAGAGCAGCACTTGGAGGGCGAGCAGTCCTTGGATGACTCGCCCTTCGATTCCGTGGATTCGCTCTTCCTTGCGCCGTTGGAGTGCTGATAGCCGTCCTTGGACCAGCCTCCCCCTTGAAGGCTGAACGCCGACGGGGAGATGAGCTTGCGGACATTGCCACCGCACACCCGGCACTTCTGAAGGGGACGGGCGCTGATCTTCTGAAGCTCCTCGAACCGGTGACCGTTTCGAGTGCATTCATATTCATAGATCGGCACGTTTCGTTCCTTTCAAACCACCCTTTAGCAGATAACACGCTCATCTGCTAGCAGTGGCGGCGGTAATGTAATCACCTGGATGGCCTTGTCAACAGGGACATCTGGCGTCGAGAATCGACCTTAAATAGATAGATTTAACTATTTAATATTATTAGTTCTTTACCTTACGCGCGCGTCCCAGACGACTGACCTCCGTCCCCGTTTCCCGGGAAGTTCCCGAAGCCTGTAATTTCGACCTTCGTTCCCCCTTTCCCCTGGCGGTCTTGACCCCAGATGACGCGGCGTGCTAGGAAGCGTCCTTTCGGAGGTGGATCATGATCCTAAGTGCCAAGAC
>JAZDIZ010000132.1:0-13311 GCA_043804515.1 Pseudomonadota bacterium
GTGAGCCTGGATCTCTCCGCCTGCCCGTATATCGACATCTGCTCCGACACGCCCAATCTCTCCGGACGCGTCGTCACCGGGCAGACGGATGCCAACGGAAATCTGACGCTGTCCGTGATCGGCCGGTACGGCGTGGACCCGTTGACGATTCCGCCGGGCGCGTGCGCGAAACTCACGGTGAACGGTGTTGCGTTTCCGGACCAGATCGTGACGGCGTTGGATCTGGATCGGAGCGGCGACGCCGGGCCGGCGGATCTCGCGTTGTTGACCCAGGATTTGAAGAGTCCCGGCTCGTACAGGATCCGATCCGACATCAACGGAGACAACGAACTCGCAGAGGCCGACAAGTCGCTGTGGCTGGAATACTTCTTCGACGGCGGATCCGTCTATTCGTGCAGCACGACGGGGACGTACCTTCCGAGTGCGGATCCTTCCCAGGTCGGGATCGTCGGGCAGCCCGACGCCGGCTCCGTCAACGTGTCGGGCGCCTCCCCGCTCGGCTGCGGGGTTGCGGGCGCCAACGATCTGAGCCTTTTCCTCCTGGGCCTGCTCGGCTTGCTCGCCCTGCGGCGTGGGAGAAGCAGAGTTCCGTGCAGGGTGTAACTTTTTTCATACCTAGGGGACCGCCCGCCAAAGTCTGTTTGTAACTATATGATATTACGGAACTTAATTGCGATTGGCGGCGCAATTTCTGGTATGCCTCTTGCTTTAGATAGATGAGGAGTGACCCTCGGAGCGACCATTCATGCGCGTTGCGGACGTCGGACTTTGGCCTCGCTGGTCCTCATGTTCGTCGTTTTCCTGGGTTGCCGGGCCGCCGCCCCGATTCTCAACCGAAGAGCGGCGTCTTCGAAGCCGGAATCCCGCAGACGCTCCGCAACCCCAACGCCGAGCCCGCGCCGGTTCCTCCGGTGGCGGGGATCGATCCCGCGCCTCTTCTCAAAGCCTCGCTCGTAAACGTCCAGAGCCTGGGTGCCGGCTCCGGCAAGGCGATCATAGCGGGTTTGGCCGGCGCCGCGGTCCCGGGAGTCACAGGGATCTGCGCGCAACGGCCCGACGGCTCTCAGGATTGCTCGATCGCCGCCGAGCCCGACGGTTCGTTCACCGGCCTTCTGGAGAACCTTAAGCCGGGCCAGATCGTAAGCCTGTGGGGGATCGGCCCGGGGTTCGGCCCCGGCGGAAAGGGCATCAACTCCATCGACGAACGCGTGCAGTACTGGAGAACGCGTTTCCCGGAGAACGTGCGGGCGTTCGCCCGTGCGCCCGACCGGCTTTGGATCGGTTCCGACGAAGGCCTCTGGTTCCTCTCGCACGCGGAGTTGAATCAATCCCCCGCTGAATTGTATCCGCGGAAACTGGATATCCGGGACGGTCTGCCCGACACGCAGATCACGTCACTCATCTTCGATCCCGCGGGCGATCTGTGGATCGGAACGCCCCGCGGTTTGGTCCGGCTGCGTTTGGATTCCTCGGGCGCACCGAATTTCCGCGTGTTCTCGAAGGAGGACGGCCTTGCCGACAGCTCCGTTACCAGCCTGGCTCTGGAGCCTTCGGGTCGCCTCTGGGTCGGCACGTCCTCGGGCTTGTATTGCCTGAAAACGGACGCCGGCGGTGGAACCGTCCGCATCACCCGGTTGAGTGCCACGACCGATCCCGTGCTCTCCTTGGCGATTCTGGACGCCGACCGGCTCTGGATCGGAACCGCCTATCGATTGATCCTGGCGAGCGGGTTGAAGCAGGAATCGTATCGCTTCGAGTTCCATGACTGCGCCAAATCGAACGGTCAACGGATGACTGGCTTCTCCGCGCTTGCGGTGGACGACTCGGGGGTCGCCTGGAGCCTCACGGGGTTGGGCCTGTGCCGGCTGGCCTTCGATGCCCCCGGAGCGCCCCGGTTCCAGGTCTTCACCGCCGCCGACGGTCTTTCCGACGCCACCCACCTCCGGACTCTCCTGGCCGACGGTGCGGGCGGTTTATGGGTCGGGACGATGGCCCGGGGGCTGGATCATCTGACCATCGATCCGGGCGGCGCGCTGTCCGTCAGGAATTATTCCACCACCGACGGTCTCCCGTCGAATAACGTTCGGACCCTGGCTTCGATCGACGGCGCGCTCTGGATCGGCACGGCCACCGGAGGCATGAGCCGGTTTCTCCCCGCGTCCGGGAGTTCCTTCACCAACTATTTCATCGCGGACGGCCTGCCCAGCAACAAGATCACCGCGCTCGTCACCGATGCGGCGCGGAACCTGTGGATCGGCCTGGAGAACGCCGGGATCCGGCGCATGGCCTTCGACGCCGAAGGGATCGCCCGCTTCACGAATCCCGCCCGGGACGGAGATCTGCCCAGCCCGGCGGTCACCGCGCTGGCGCTGGATGGGGAGGGAACTCTTTGGATCGCGACCCGGGCGGGTCTGGCACGTTTCCGGGAAGATCCGGCCGGTGTCGCGCATTTCGCCACCGAATTCCCCACCGAGTCACTCGGCACCGCCGTTCTCCTGAACCTGGCCGTGGACCGCGACGGGAGCCTGTGGATCGGGAGCGGTGCCGGCGTGACCCACCGGACCGTCGACGCCGGGGGGAACGTGGAGTTCACGAGCTACACGGTATTCAACGATTTCGAGCTGCCGGACGGATTGACCTTGTCCTTGAGCCCGGACCCGTCGGGAGGCGTATGGATCGGCTCGGACAACGGCCTCACGCGATTGAAACTGGACCCCGAAGGCCGCGCCTCCTTCTCGTATTACCTGTTCGCGGCGGGCTTTCCGTCTTATGCGCGAAGCATTTACGCCGCGAGCGCCACGGAACTCTGGGTCGGCTACTATGACGGCCTCAGCCGGATTCTGTTTGCCGAGGACGGAACTCCGGAGGTTCAAGGCGTCCCGTTGGGTCCGAATCCCCTTTCGAGACATGCGGTCCGGAACATCCAGCCCGGGGCGCAAGGACAACTCTGGGTGGCCACCACGGACGGTCTCTACGAGGTCCGGGCGGATGCCCAAGGGAACGTCGTTTCCGCCCAGTACTCCGCCGCTGCGGGCTTGCCCGGCGACCGTTATTCGTGCGTCGCCCCCTACGGGACCTCGGGACTCTTTCTGGGAACCGACAGCGGGTTGGTTCTCTTCCCGGTACCCCCCGAATCGCGCTAGCTCACTCCGCCGCCCGCGGGTCCAGTGCGTCCCGCAGCGCGTCGCTCAAGAGATTGAACGCCAAAACGAGCAGGAACATGGCCCCGGTGGCACCGGCCAGCTGCCACCAGATCCCGCGGATGAGTTCGTCCTTCGCATCCGAGATCATGATTCCCCAGCTGGCCTGCCCCTGAACGCCCAAGCCGAGGTAGCTCAGGATGGCTTCCGACTTGATCGCATAGACAAAGCGAAGCGAGAAATCCACGATCACGAGGTGCGTGGTATTGGGAAGGATGTGGCGGAACAGCAGCCGTGCTTTTCCCGCGCCGAGCGCCCGCGCGGCCGTCACGTAGTCAGAGGATTTGAGCTTCAGGACTTCGGCGCGGACGATCCGGCAGATCCCCACCCAGGACGTGAGGCCCACGGCCGCATATATCGCCGTCAACCCGCGTCCCATGATGAAGCTGAGCGACGTGAGAAGCAGGATCTGCGGGACCGAGCTGAACGTGGAATAAAGCCAGACCACGGCGTCATCCAGCCTGCCGCCGAAGAAGCCGGCCGCGGCGCCCAGGACCGCCCCGATCGGAATCGCGATCAGGGAGGCCGTCAGGCCCACGGAAAACGCGATGCGGGCGCCGTTAAGGACTTTCGCCAGGACGTCGCGTCCCAGAAAGTCGGTCCCGAGCCAGAACCTGAGCGACGGGGAAGCGTATACCGGCCCAACACTCTGATCCGAACGATCCGGAAGGAGGCCCAGAAGTGTCGCGAGAACGACAGCCGCGTAGACGCCCACGACGCACAAACTGGCCAGAGCCCACCGGTCTCTCGTCAACCGCCGCATCATGAGAGCGTCACCCTCGGATCGGCCACGGCGCAAAGGAGATCGGAAAGAAGGTTGAACAGAACGTACAGGACGGAACCCACGAGCGTGACGGCCTTCACGACGGGCCAATCGGCGCTGTTGAACGCGTTAACCGTCAGGTTTCCCAGCCCCGGAATCCCGAAGAAATTCTCCAGGAGCAACGACCCCGTCAGAAGGAACGGGATCACGATCACGGCCCGCGTGATGACCGGGACCATCGCGTTCCTAAGAACGTGCACGAACAGAACGCGGGCGGGTGAAACTCCCTTCGCCCTCGCCGTCCGGACGTAATCTTTCCCGAGTTCCTCCAGAAAAACCGTTCGGAAGAACCGGATGTCGCTCCCGACGGATGCGGCCACCCAGATCAGCCACGGAAGCACCAGGTAGGAAAGATTCCCCGGGAACCCCGGCTCGTAGCCCGAAACGGGAAACCATCCCCAGTGAAACGCCAGGAGGTATTGGCCGAAGAGAATGAACGCCAGAATGTTCACGCTCATTCCGGCGATGCTGGAAACGACGATGGTCCGGTCGATCCACCTTCGGCGGAACGCTGCCGCGACCAGGGCCAGCGATACCGCGAGAACCTGGCCCAGGAGAAAGGCCGGAACCGCCAGGGCCAGTGAAGGCCCCGCTCCATCCCGCAGCATGGTTCCCACGGTCTGATGCGTCTGGAACGAGCGCTCGAACTTCAGCGTCACCGCCTGTCCCAGGAAGCGGGAAAACTGCTCCCAAAGCGGACGGTCGAAGCCGTACTCATGCCGAAGGAGCGCCACTTGTTCGGGCGTGGCGTTCTTCCCAGCCAGAGAGAGGACCGGATCCCCTCCGGCGACGTGAAAGACCAGAAACGTGAGAAGCGCGACGCCCAAAAGCGTCGGGACGGCTTGGATCAAACGTCGGGCGGCGTAGGTTGCCATCAAAGTTTCGGAAGCGTCTCCCGCTTTTTATCCGGATCCACATCCAAATATTTAATTTGGGCCGGTGACATCTCGTTCCGTTTGAAATTCTTGAGCCAGGAGTGGCGGATCGTGTACGCCATCCGGTGGCCCAGGAAAACCCATGGAGTCTCCTGGTGGACCAGGCTCACCATCTTCGTGATCAGCGCGGCTCGTTCGGCGTTGTTGGGAAGATTCTGCATCTTTTCGAACATCCGATCGTACGCCGCATTCTTGAAGTTCGCCGCATTGGGGCCCGGCGAGACGTTCTGGCCGTAAAGAAGGCGCAAAAAGTTTTCCGGGTCGGGGTAATCGGCCACCCAGGAATAAAGGACGAACTGGACGTCCCCTTTCGCCTGCCTTTGCTGCAGTTGCGGCCACGTCGAGACGCGGATCTCCGAGCTGAGGCCGACCTTCTTCAAGTCCGCGGTCACGGCCTCGGCCATCTGGCGTGCGGAAGCGGAGTTCTCGATGTCCTGGACGATGGCTGGGATTTTCCCGTTTTTTCCCCGTTTTCGTTCCAGGTCGCGCGCCCTTTCCAGAAATTCCCGCGCTCTTGCCGGATCGTAGCCGTTCGGATCCTTGAGCTTCGGGTCGTATCCGAAGATGTCGGGGGGGATCGGCCCCCGGGCCGCGATCGCCCGGCCGTTGTAGAACGTCCGGATCAGGCGTTCCCGGTCGATGGCGCAGCTGATCGCCTTTCTCAAGAACGGATTTTGACCCAGAAGCGGATCGTTCAGGTTGAAAACAAACATGACAAGGTCCGACTGCTTCGAAACGCGCGACATGATTCCTTTGGCCGCCATTTCGTCCCGCAGCTTTCCGCCCGGATCGAAAACCGTCTCGAACGCGTCCTTGGGAATCGTGCCCAGATCCAGCTTCCCCTTGAGAAAGTTCAGCCAGGCCGGCTGCGATTCCACGTAAATCCAAAACGTGACCCGGTCCACGAAGGGGAGCGGGCGGCCGGCCGCCTCCAGGAGACCCAGGCCTCGATCCCCCGGCTCGCCCTCCGAGGGATACGTTTCGCTCCAGTACTTCGGGTTTTTTTCAAAGACGATCTTTTGGCCGCGGCGCCATTCCTTCAGGATGAAAGGGCCCGTCCCCACGGGGTGGTTTAAAAACTCCTTGCCGTAGGCCTCCACGATTTCGCGGGGCACGGCCACCGTCGGGGCCATGGCCAGAATGAAGGGAAGTCGGCGATAGGGCTTTTTGAGTTTCACGACCAGCGTTTTTTCGTCCGGGGCCGAAAGGCCCGCCACATCGATCTCGCGATACGGGTCCGTCCCCCGGAAAGCTTTCAACCGCTCCCGGAATTCATCCAGGCCGGTGATCCGGCCTTCAAGAACCCACCATTGGGGGGCCTGATTTTCCGGGTCCGCCAGGCGCTTGAAGCTGTAGACGAAATCGGAAGCCCGAAGCGGCCTCGGGACACCGCCGAATACTGCGTCGTCGTGAAAGAACGCGCCGTCTCGGATGCGGAACGTGTACGTCAGGCCGTCGGAGGAGACCGAGGGCATTTTCTCCGCCAGGAGCGGCTCGACGCCGTACGGCCGCGCCAGGTACTTGTACTTCAGAAGCCCCTGATAGACCTGCGAGACGGCGATCGACGTGAACGTGTCCCGGGAGTGAATCGGGTCGAACCCTTGGATGTCCGAGCTGAGGGGGTAGGAGATTTCCTTTTGCGCCGCCGGCCGGCTTTGCGTGCAAGCTGCGAGGAGAAGAACGACGGCCCAGACCTTTGGAAAACGCACGGACGTAGTTTAGAGGCCAAAACCGCGAAAATCCAACGTCCTGTGACGATGGCTCTGTTAGAAGGCTACGAGGCCATTGGAGGTGGCAAGCCAGGCCAGACCGTCGGCCGTAATCGTAATATCGTTGATCTGGTTGTCCGGAAGGCCGTCCGGTGTCGTGAAAAACCTGGACACAGGCGCTCCGTTGTCCGAGATCGTCGTCACAAGAAGGCCGCCGACCCCTCCCACGAACAGAGCTGGATGCGTGCCCTTTTTCACGGCAAAGGCCGTGGGTGCAAGCGTCGTGTTCCGGCAGAGGTCTTTCGTCGCTTGGTCGGAAACAAGGTAGTCACATGCATTGAAACTCTGGGCCGTATATGCGCCGTCCGCCGACCGCTCGATGTGCGTGACGTAACCGAGCGTTGGGCGGCCCCGGCTGTCCATCGCCATCGAGACGGCCCAAGCGCCTCTTTTTCCATCCGCCTGCGCGAATCGGACGTACGGAACAGGCAGGTGACCCGAGTCCACGGTGAAGTTTTCGAATCGGTAGTACCCGTTGGCCTTGCGCGTGACGCGGCTGAGACCGCCCTGCGTTCCCACCCAAAGAGCGCCGCTAACCGTGTCGAAATCCACGTTCGTGACGACGCCGGACAAGCCGACCGATTCCGCCGGGTCGTAGATCGATGCCCGCCTCCCCGACGGATTTGCAGGATCCAGCGGGCATTGGCCCGGGTCAGGGCTACTCCTTGTCACGTGAACCTGCGGATAGATGGTGCATTTCAGCTTGGAATCGTAGAAGAGAATTCCTTTAAGCGGGTCGCCGATCCACAGGCCGTCAGCACCGTCCGAAGCGATCGACAACCAGGAGGCCGAGCCATTATGAAAAACGTTTCTTCCGCCGGGCGCAAGAAACACGTCGCCACCCGACCGCAGCCACGCACCTCCGGCCGGGCCGGGCCTGACTTCGTGGACCGAGAGCGCGCGCCCTGGCGCTAAATCCTTGTACAATTCGTTAGCCGTGAAGTTTTTATAATCAAAGCCGTCCGAATCCTGCGAGGGAGTCATGTGGCTGGCGCCCGCGTCGCCTGTGCCCACCCAAAGATCCCCTCCATCCGAACCGGGACTTACGGCCTGGATGTGGTTGCTCAGAAGGCCGTCAGTGACTTCGAGCTTCCGCTCGCCCGCATACCGACTATTGTTGAAGAAATAATAGGTTAGAATGTCATCGCCGACCCAGATGCCCGTCATACGGCCGGCGTTCGGTTTGGACCAGCTATACCCGAATATGGGAGCGTCCAGCCGCGTCTTGTAGATGGGTACGGGCTGGCCGATATCGTTTACTTTATACATTCTGTGTACGGTAGGGATTTCGTTCCAACCCTCCATAGAAAGGAATGCCAGACCACCGTTTATTTCGACGAAGTAGTTTCCGAGGTCGTCCTTAGTCAAGTCAAGGACTGAGACTGGGACTTTGGACTGTTGTTTGTCGATCCACAGGTTCTTCCAAAATTCAAAGGTTCCATTGGAACGGATCCTTGTGAACCCCAGTTCAGTCGAAGCGTAGAAGCCCCCCCCGCTGGTGGAAAACAGGCCGGTGACTGTGCGTCCGACGATTCCATTCGCCTGCTGAATAGAAGGCGCGTCCAAAATTGGAAGCGAGCACATGTCCGGATCCCTACAAAGACGGGGCTTGGCCCAGATGAATTCTCCCCCCAAGAACCATATTGTATTTTGCGGAATCTGTTGGAAGGAAAACGGCCCTTTCTGAGGGCAGGAAGAGTCCTTTTCGTTAACGACAGGGGCAATGTGTGTCAAGCCGCCGAACGTTTCGCCAGAAACCTCGGAATTCGTGCCCACCCAAACGCCCGTCGATCCGTCGTCCATAAGCAATCGGACTGGATCATTAACAAGACCGCACAAGGGGTTGTCGGATGCATGAAACTGCCGGATGTGAATGTTCGACCGCGTGCCCTTGGCATTTTCGACGAGAAAGAGGCCCGTGTTCGTTCCGACCCAGAGATCATCGGTGCCTCTCCGGGGCTCGATCGCTGTGACCCACTCCAGCCCGCCGCCGGAATCCCCAAGGAGCAGATTGAAACAGTTCGGAGACCGACCGGGCGTTAAATCCATTCTGCAAACCCCCTTCGAGGTTGCGACCCATAGGGTGTCGCTGTCATCGTCGAACGTGCCGATTTGAGTGATCTCGTTGCTGGGGAGCGCGTCCCCCATCGTGTACCGTTCGCTGAAAACCTCGCTGAGGGGAACGTCCGGGTCCGAGGCGGCCTTGAGATCGAGTAGGTACAGCCCGTTATCGGAGGCCAGGGCCAGCTTGTCTTTGAAACGGCCAATGGCGGTGACCTGCGAGGGGAATTGCGTGCGGTAGACGACGATCTTCTTGCTGACGGCGTTGGCGCCCACGGCCACACCGTCCCTGCACATGTCATATTGGTTGCCGGTCCAGACGGAGACCGTGTCTTTGGTCGAAGCCGAAAAGGGGAGCGAAATCCGGAACGAGCCGTCGTCCGCGAGCGTGGAGCACCGCGAATTGGGCGTGGCGAAACCATTGACGTCCACGATCACGGCGCAGACGCACCCGGCTTCGGCGTCAATCCGCACGTCCCCTGCCGCCTGCACGGCCCCCTCCGCACCGACGACCAGGACCGAGCCCGCGAACTTGCCCACGAGTTGGGCCGAGATCAGTCTTGAGACCAGTATCGGTTCTCCGGGTACCGGAATGATCTGGCCCACGTCGGAGTCGCCGTTCCTGGTAAGACCCCCATTCACGAGTCCACCCGTGCCCATGCCGGCAGTGCCGTCCGTGTCCGGGCTGACGGAACTCTTCGAACACGAGGCGATCAGGATGAGGGAGAAGAGAAGGGCCAGGAATGAGGAGCCGATTGCGGGGATTTTGCTTCTTGTGGTCATATCAGTTACGGGGTACTTATACAAACCACGTGCCAAGTATTGGCTGGCACTTGATACGTTAAAAATATAACAAATTCATGAGATTAATTCAACAATGAAATAGGGGAACCTGGAAGCACGCCTACGACCGCAACCTACAAATGTTACGTTGCGTTAACTTTAGTTCCCTGCCTCTTTCAGGCGGCTGATATACGCTTTTCGGTCAAATCCGGGCCGGAGTTCGTCGGGGAACGCCAGGCGGATTTGGTCGGCGATCTCGCGGGCCTCTTTGAGAATCCCGGGATCCTTCTTGTATTCCAGGGCTTCCACTAGAAGCGGTAGCCGCCGCCTGAGCAACGGGTGGTCCTTCGTCTGATCGAGGTACGCCAGAATTTGGGCGTGCATGGCGGGATTCCGGCGCTCGGAGAGAACCGACGCGAGGCGCAACGCGTTCAAGCGAACCGTTTGCGTCTGATCCGAGGCCGGCGTCGCCAAGAGCCTTTGGATCTCCTCTTGGGCCTTGTCCGGGCGCGCCATGTCGATCAACACCTCGCTCTTTAGAAGCCTGCACCGTTCCGCCTGCTGGGGGTAAGTTTTGAGAAGGTCGAAGGCCTTCTCCGCGGTTTCGAACGCTTGGGGGGATTGTTTCTCGTCCCTCAAAATGGAAGCCATCGTCAAAAGAGCAAGGCCCAGCTCGAAACCCAGCGCCTGAGTTTGAAAGTATTCGAGCGGCCCCTTGATGTTCGCTCGGGCCCTCTTTAAATCCCCGAGATACCGATATGCCGAGGCCATCAGCACGCGACTCCGGTGCACGTGATCCCGGTTCCCCATCATTTCGAACAGAGATGACGCCTGGTCATAGTTTTCCAGCGCCTCGTCGAAGCGGATCAGATCGAAGTTCACGCTTCCCAGGTTCAGATGGGCCTCGCCGAACCCGTTCATGTCGCCGATGCGGTACGCGATTTCGCCGGCCTCCAGGTAAGTCCTGCGCGCCTTTTCGAGTTCGACCTGGTCCTGGGCTATCCCGCCCAGCGTCCGGAGCGTCCGAAAGACACCGCTGAAATCTTCCGCCTTTCGGTATTCGGCCAGGGCCTGTGAGAGAAAATCCGCCGCTTGCTCCACCTTCCGGTCCTGAAACGTCACGAACCCCAGGAGGGAATAGAACGTGGCCCGTTCGGAGGGCTGGCACCGTTCCTTCCGGAGGACCCCCATGACGTTGTGAACCACCTCGTTCCGCCGGCCGAGTTGGGCGAGTGAACGCGCTCGAAGCAGGCTCGCCGCTTGATCCAGTTGCTTGTCGGGGAGGGCCAGGCTCCGCTCCGCCTCCGTAAGGGCCTCGTGATATCGGCCGCGATTGTAAAGAAACTGGCCACGCATGAGATGGAAGGACCGCTCGGCCCGCGCCGCGAAGACGGAATCCACTTCCCCTTCGCACTTTGAAAGAACCTCAAGGCCTTCGGAAACCTCCATCCCGCGTGTATCGAGATCGAATTTGATGGCCAACAACTGGAAAAAATCTTCCGCCGACGCCAACTTCCGAGCCAACACCAAGCCCTCGGAAACGAAGGATTGGACTTCCTCCTGCCCCGGGAGATTCGCGAGGCGCTTGGCGGCCTTCAGGCAGTATTCGAGGGCTTTGGCCTGCTCTTCGCTCCGAAGGTAGTGATGCGCGATCTCCTCCGGGTAGGCGCCTTCCACTTCCAAAAGCGAAGCCGCCCGGCCGTGGACCTCCTTTCGCTTAACAAGCGGCAGCCGCTCGTATGCGGAGGCCCTGATCAGGTCGTGACGGAACCAGATGCGGTTCTGTGCGGCCGAGAGGCCGAAAACGCCGAGTTTGGCGACGCGACCGAGCAGGGCATCCTCCGAAATCCCCGCCAGCTTGGAGAGGAAAGGAACCCGGAGGCTGGACCCGGCCACCGACGCCGTCTTGATTAGTTCCCGGTCTTCCGTGGAAAACGCGTCCAGCGTCGCAGCCAGAAGAAGCTCGATGTTGCCGGAGAAAAGTTGGTCTTCGGGGAGGCCCAGTTCCACGCCCCGCGCGAGCTCCCGGATGAAGAAAGGATTTCCGGCGGCTTGCCGTATGAGTGACGTTTCCAACGAAGATTCCGCGCCGGATTTCAAAAGGGATCGAAAGAGAAGCTGGGCGTCGTGTTCCGGAAGGGGTTCGATCTCCAGCGTTTCGGCAAAGCCGACCGACGGCCTCCGGCTCGTAGCGATCCACAGGATTCGATCGCGTGCGAGGTCCGAGATCAACGTCAGGATCAGGAGTTGAGCGGACGAATCCGCGAAGTGAAGGTCCTCGGCCACAACCACGAGCGGAATCTGCTTGGAAAGATTGCGCAGCGTATCCACCATCACGCGCCGAAGTTCCTCGTACGAGACGTTGGCCCAGAATTGGGGGTCGGCGACGGCGGCGGGCGACAGCGGCTGTTTCCGCTTCCCGGCGTCCGGGCTCGAAAGGAGATAGCGCAAGAGGCGCTCGAACGGGCGATAAAACCCGCCGCCCACGTCCTGGAAGCGCAGCACGACTTTTCGTGCGCGCTCCGGATCCAGAACTTCTCCCCATTGGGCCACCAACCGGCTCTTCCCGATACCGGCGGTGCCTACAATGAGGATGCTGGTTCCGCATTCGGTTTCGAGAAGCTCCCGAAGCTTCTTCTCAAGCCGGGCGACGTCCCCTTTCCTTCCCACGAACGGAGCCGAATCCTCGCTTGCCTGAACGCGGCCTTCGTAGCGGTAGGGCGTGATCGGCAGTTGCTTCCCTTTGACCCGGACCGGTTCCAGCTTCTCGAAACACCATCCCGAGGAAAGGAGCCGGACGAAGGGTTCGGAGGCCACGACCTCCCCCGTTTTCGCGATCGACAGAAGGCGTTGCGCGAGGTTAACCGTGTCTCCCATGACCGTGCGGGAGCCTCCCACCGTTCCCACGGAAACCGTGCCGAACGAGACGCCGAAGTGCATCTCGAGCGCCGTGCCCTCGACCTTGTTGATCGCGGCCATTTCTTTGCGGATGGCTTCGACGGTTTCAATGGCCCGGACGGGATCGTCCCCGAAGGATCGCTCCGTGTTGAACAGGAAGAGGATCGCGTCCCCCATGATCTTGTCCACGATGCCGCCGCGCGTTTCCACGATCGAAACGAACCGCTTCATGATCGAATCGATGAGAAGCCGGAGTTCGTCGGGGTCCGTGCGCTCGCTCAGGCTCGTGAAGCCCGAGAGGTCGGCGAAGACCACGATGGCCGATCGACGCTCTTCGGGCCTGGATTCCAGGAAAGTCCCGCAAAAGGGGCAGAATTTGACCGCTTCAAGCGCGACATCCCGATGGCATTTGGGGCAGAGCATCCCGCGAGGGCGAAGTCTATCAGAGCGTTAGGCCGCCTACGAGAGAAGGGAAACCAGATCCCGGCATCAGGCAGCATCGGATAAGGATCAATCCTTAACAGGTTGCTGAAAAACCCGATCTTTAGGATCGAACTAGTTTCGACAATGGACCTTGGAATTTTCGGAAGGAATGTCAGAAGTTGATTAGGGGGAGATGGATTGGGAGCAGGTGATGGTGGACGGAGTCGGCGACCCCTCGTCGGTCGGTCGACGACCTTCAGAAGTCTCAGCGGTTGTTTAGAGGGGAGATTCGTCGGGCAACCTTACCGGTAAGGTTGTTGAAAAAATCGCGGAACTTTGTGGAAAAATAATGAACGAGAGTGATTTTTTCCATCTTTTTTTCTTGACTGACCCGAGCCCGGATTTTTTGGAACCAAAGC
>JAZDIZ010000133.1:0-7689 GCA_043804515.1 Pseudomonadota bacterium
CGATTTTGATCGTGTACTTCGCGGCCGAAAGCGCCGAAGTGGAAATCAAGAGAAAGGAAAGAGCGATCGAGCCCGGCATCCGCATTTAATCCTCCGCAAAGTACTTCGACTTTTCCGTTTTGAGGAGTTGCGCCCAGCCTCGGGCGATCTCCTGAGAAAGTCTTTGTTGGGGCAACAACTCGGCCGGGGAGTCGATGACGTCTTTAAGGAGAGAATTGAAGAGCTTCGAATCCTGCGTCTGTACGGCACCGAACCTGGCCCAAAGATACTTGGCCATCACGAATCTCCCTTCCGAGACATCCACGCCCTTGGTGAAGTGTGCTTGAGCCTTTTTCGGGTCCCCCCCGACCAGCCGCGGGCGTTCCGAATAGTAAACGCCCATGAACAAGTGGGCGGCGCCGAAGTGATACGCCGGTTGGAGTTCCAGAACCCGCTCCATCATCGCCACGACCCGGGGAAGCGCGGCCACGGACGCGGGAGACTGGGCGGATTTTCGGATTTCGTTCCCCCAGGCATACGCCGTCCAGAAGAGCGCCGGGACATCCCCGATGCGGGCGCGGGCCAGCCGTGCTCCCCACGCCTCGAACGTTCCGGTTCGGGCACTCTCCGCCGTGCCCTTGCCCAAGCGCAATTCCAGGAGATCCAAACCGTAAGCCGCGCCCCGGTGATAGAGGGCGGCCGCCCGTGCGCGCATCACGGGGTCGGTCTCGGCTGCTCGTTCGAGGAACGCGAACGTGTAGCTTCCGAACGTCTTGGCCAGAGAGAGGATGACCTCCCTATTAGCCGGGTCCGCGCGATGAAGCGCTTCCAAAAGCTTCATCTGCGAAGCCGCGGCCTCGTGCGCCAGCGTTACGTCCGGTTCGGCCTCGAACGCGGCCACGCCGTCCTCCAAGACCTCGGCCGTGCCCCTTACGGCGAGGTGCTTGAAGGAGCAACCTTCCGCCGCGCAAAGAAAAAAGAAAAATGCCGGCAAAATGAAATGCGCGGCCGGAATGTTCAGCCGTCTCGAAAGAGCCATGCCGTAAGAAATACCTTCCCGGAGCCGAAAAGAGAAGCCGCTTTCGCCGGAACCGTTCGTTGACTTACGGCCCGCAATCCTGTGGGATTTCAAAATCATGCTTCAAATGCAAAACGGCGGCACCGCTCGAAAAGAGGGTTTCATCCAGGGATTGGGGCTCTGGGATTCCACGATGATCGTAGCCGGCTCCATGATCGGTTCCGGGATCTTCATCGTATCGGCGGATATAGGGCGGAACCTCGGGTCGGCCGGATGGCTCTTGGTGACGTGGCTGGTCACGGGCGGCCTGACGGTGGCGGCGGCGCTGGCGTACGGCGAGCTCGCCGCGATGATGCCGAAGGCGGGAGGGCAGTACGTCTACCTGAAGGAATCGTATTCGCCCCTTTGGGGATTCCTGTGGGGATGGGCGCAGTTCCTGGTGATTCAGACGGGAACGATCGCGGCGGTGGCCGTTGCGTTTTCGCGCTTTCTCGGCGTTTTGGCCCCGTGGATCTCCCCGACGTCCTGGATCGTGCCTCCGGTTCACATTTCGGGCGGATACGCTCTGAGTCTTTCCACGCAGCAATTCGTGGCGATTTTGAGCATTGCGCTTCTCACATACATCAACACTCGCGGTTTGGAGGTCGGTAGACGGATTCAGAACGCCTTCACGTCCACAAAGGTTCTGACACTCCTCCTCCTGATCGGCGTGGGCGTGCTCTTTGGGCGCAATGCCGACGCGATCTCCGCCAACTTCGCAGGAACATGGATCCCCAAAGGCGCAGCGGAGATCCGCCCCGATTTCTCGTTCATTCCCGCGGTGTCGGCGATGGGAAGCGCGTTCGGCCTCATGGTCGCGCTCTGTGTGGCGCAGGTCGGGTCGCTTTTCTCCGCGGACGCTTGGAACAACATTACATTCACGGCGGGCGAGGTGAGAAACCCGAAACGGAACCTTCCGCTCTCGCTGGCGCTCGGAACGGGGCTGGTCACGCTTCTCTATTTCCTGGCCAACATCGGCTACCTGGTCACACTTAAGTTGACCCAGATCCAACAAGCCCCGGACGACCGCGTAGCCACGGCCGCGCTGAGCACGATCTTCGGAAGCGCCGGAGCGGCGATCATGGCGGTGGGGATCTGCATTTCCACGTTCGGGTGCAACAACGGGATCATCCTCGCCGGAGCCAGGGTTTATTACGCCATGGCGCGCGACGGGTTGTTCTTCAAATCGACGGGCAGGCTCAACCGATTCCACGTGCCCGCGTGGGGCCTGGCGCTCCAAGGAATTTGGGCCGCCCTCCTGGTACTCCCCCGGACACGGCTTAAAGATGTGGCGGGAGCCTCGCTCCTCGATGCTGCGACAGGGCTGGAAAAATACGGCAACGTCTACAGCAACCTTCTGGACTACGTGATCTTCGCCGTCCTGATCTTTTACGTGCTCACGATTCTGGGGCTTTTCATTCTGCGCAGGAAGCGCCCCGATGCGGAGCGCCCGTACCGGGCTTTCGGTTATCCGTGGCTTCCGGCTCTCTACGTCGTCCTGGCGTGCTTGATTCTCGTGGTCCTTGCCGTCTATCGGACGCAAACCACGTGGCCTGGGCTTCTGATCGTTCTCACGGGGTTCCCCGCCTATTTCATTTGGCGAGCTTTGGCCCGGCGTGCCGCAGTCAGCCGATCCTGACGGGAGACACGGGTCCTTTCGGTTTTCGGAAGAGCCAAACCAGCGGCGCGCAAAACAGCGCCGTGAGCGCGACCCATCGGAAACAATCCACGAACGACAAAAGCGCCGCTTGGGACAAAAGGTCGTGATAGGCCATCGCCATTGCTGCTTTTGCCGAACCCATCCGGGGGAGAGAATGTTGTTTTTGTTGAAGCCAACTCTGAAACTCGTGGCTGTACGGTGTGAGATTGGCGACGAGGACGCTCTGATGGGCCTGAGCCAGTCGGTTTTGAATCGTGACGATGATCGAAATCCCGAATCCGCCGCCGATATTCCGGAGCAGGGCGAAGAGCCCCGTGGCCTGGAACATTTCGTGTTGCTTGAGCGTCGACATGGTCAGCATCGTCAACGGGACAAAGATGAACCCCATGCTGAGGCCGTTGAACACCAACGGCCAGGAGATGTGCGACTGTGTGATTTCCAGGTTCAGATTGCTCAGAATCCAGCACGTCACAAAGATCCCCAAAAAACCGCCCATCAGGAGGTAGCGGGAGTCCAAACGGCGGATCAGAACCCCCATCATGATCATGGCGGCCATGGATCCGAACCCTCTGGGCGTCATGGCCAAACCGGTCCGCAGGGCGGAATAATGAAGCGACGTTTGCATGAAGATCGGGAGGAGGACCGTCGTCGAGTACAGAATGGCCCCCAATACCGCGACCAAGCCGATTCCGGTCCTGTAATTGATATCTCTTAGAAGCCTTAGATTTACGAGCGGTTCACGGACCCGCAATTCCCAGATTACGAAGACCACCAACGCGACGAACGAAATGGCCGCGCACCAACGGATCCATTCCGCGTTGAACCAGTCGGCTTCCTGTCCCTTGTCCAGGACGAGCTGGAGAAGCCCGACCCCGAGCGCCATGAAGCCGAAACCCGCGTAGTCGATGCTCTTCGTCTTGGCCTTCTTGATGTATGGCGGGTCCTCGACGAACAGTTGCTGCAGAATGAGGCCCAGGAGGCCGATCGGAATGTTGATGTAAAAGATCCATCGCCAGGAGTAGTTGTCCGTGAGCCATCCGCCAAGCGTGGGGCCGATGATCGGCGCGACCACGATGCCCATTCCATAAGCAGCCATGGCCGCTCCCCGCTTTGCAATGGGGAAGCTTTCCAGGAGAACGGCCTGGGATAGTGGCTGAAGACCACCACCCCCCAAACCCTGGAGCACTCTGGCGATAATGAGTTGCGGGAGAGTCTGGGCCATTCCGCAGAGGGCCGACGCACCCACAAACAGGGAGACGGAAAAAGCGAGGTAACGCTTGCGGCCGAAGCGTGTGCTCAACCAGCCCGCCGACGGGAGAATGATGGCGTTCGCGACGAGATAACTGGTCAGCGCCCACGTGGCCTCGTCGATGGAAGCCGAAAGGCTGCCTGCAATGTGAGAGAGAGACACGTTCGCTACGGAGGTATCCAAGACCTCCATGAACGTCGCGAGGAGCACCGATAATGCGACCAGCCAAGGGGAATGGCTCGGCCGCCAGGCGGCCGGTTCCGGGGCCGGATCGCTCACTTCAGCGTGACCACCGGGACCACGGACATTCCGGGCACCAGGAGATAGCCGGAGGGGGGCTCATCGAACACGATCTTCACGGGAATCCGCTGTACGACCTTCACGAAGTTTCCCGTGGCGTTTTCCGGCGGAAACAGGCTGAACCGGGCTCCCGAACCGCTCTGGATGCTGTCGATGTGCCCGCGGAACGTGTGATCGGGATACGCGTCGACGTGGATCTTCACCTGCTGGCCGGGATGAAGTCTCTCCAGCTGCGTCTCTTTGAAGTTCGCGGTCACCCAGACTTGCTCAGGCACAATCGCCATCAAGGGTTGCCCGACCTGGACGAACGAGGCGATTTCCACGGCCCGCTTCGTGACCCGCCCCACCTCGGGCGCGGCGATCTTGGTATAGGAAAGATCCAAGTCGCCGGCGGCCAGCTGTTGGCGAACCACCTCGGCCTTGGCTCGGGCGACGTCCGCGTCGGCCACGAACTTGTCGTATACCTGCCGCGAGATCTGGTCCCGGGCGAAGAGCTGCTTGTTTCGCGCCTCATCGGCGGCAGCCCGGCGGGCCTCAGCTTCCGCAGCGTGGAGCGAGGCATGCGCCTGGTCCAGGCGGACCTGAAAATCCTTCGGGTCGATCTCGACCAGGACTTCCCCCTTCTTCACGCGCTGATTGTCGTCCACGTTCACTTTCAGAACCTGGCCCGCGACTTTGGAGCTGATCTGCACGATGTGGGCGTCGATTTGGGCGTCGTCCGTCCACTCGTGCGAACTGGAGTAGATCCAGTACCAAGCTCCAACGAAAATCAGGATCACCGCGCCAAGGATTCCCACGATGCGGAGGATTTTTTTTCGCTTCGAGTTGTTGTTCGTCTTCGGTTCCATAGGGGGGTTCATAGAATTCTTCGCTCCTTAGAAATGGGTCTTGCGCATCCGTCCCAACGCCAGCGCGAGGTTGATCTGCACCATCTGATATTGGGCCGCAGCGGCCACGTTGGCGTCCTGGTTCCGGGCCAGAATCGTCTGGGCGTTCACGACCTCCACGTTGTCGCCGACGCCGGCTTGAAAACGATCCTGCTCCAGATTCAGTTCCCGTTCGGCCAGATCGCGCGCCTGGTTCGTGGTTTCCACGCGGTCCGTGGCGTCCTTGAGTTTCTGAAGGGACAGCCGGACATCCTCTTCCACCTGAACCTTGAGATCGTCCAGACGGGCTTCGACCTTCCGCCGTTCCCCTTCGGCTTCAAGAACCCTTCCTCTGATTCGCCCCCCTTCGAATAAGGGCATCGACAGGCCCACTCCGATGCTTCCGACCAGGTCATCGTTTTTCGTGGGCGTGTTTCCACTGAAGGCGATTGCGCCCGTTCCCACCACGGTGGGAAGATGTTCCGCTTTAGCCGATTTGACGCGATCGGTCCGGTAATTCAGCTGCGCGGCCGCGATTTGGAGTTCCAACCGATCGGTCAAAGCGGCGGCCACGGCTTCCGGTTCGCCCGTCGGGAAATTCCGGAACAGATCCATCGCGGGTTCTTGAAGCTCGATGGGGCGGGACAGGGGGATGGCCGCTAAGTGCTTCACGCGCAGGAGCGCCTCTTCGAAGGCCGTTTTCGCATCCAGCACCCGCAGCTTCTCCTCGGCGGCCCGCGTTTGGGCTCTTGCCACTTCCAGCCCGGTGGCAGTTCCCGCCCTGCGCCGTTCCTGGGCGAGACGGAGCAAGCGGTCGGCCAACTCCACGCCGGCCTGTGCCGCCTGGATCGCTCTTCGTGCGCGGATCGCCTCGACGTATGAGAGCCCCGCCATCCCCGCCACCTCTTCCGCTACGAGCTGTTCCGTGAGCTCGGCGGCCCGGGTCGATTCGACCGCTGCAGACCGCCTCTCCCAATCGGCCAACGAGAAGAGGCTTTGCACCAACTGCAACCGGGCGTCGAAGACATTGAAAGGGCCGATCAACATCGGAAGGGCGCCTCCCGTGAACCCAAGGGCCGCCAAGTTTGCGCGGTACACATGCGACTGACTTACGCTGGCCAGGAGATGGGGCAGGAGGTTGGCGGTGTCCTGCAGCTTCTTGCCTTGCTCCACCAGCGTCAAGGCCCGTGCCAGCTTGAGCGTCACGTAATTGTCCACGGCGAGCCGGATGGTCTGCTCCAACGTGAGCGGTACGGCTTGTTCGGCGGCTGGGACCGGATGGGAAACCGTGACGGCGCCGAGGAGCGCCGCAATCCCAAAGAATAGGTTAAAAGGCTTCGTATCGAATCGTGAATGTCGAGATTTCATCGGTTTCTCCCTGCCTCCGCTACACCTTCAGCCACCTTAATCAGCAATTTTTGAAGAACATTCCTCTCCTGCCGGTTGAGGCGCGTCATGATCTTCGCCATATGCCGGAAGCGATCCGGCATCACGGTTTCGAGAAACCTTCGTCCGGCCGGAAGCAAGTGGACGGAGACGGACCGCCGGTCCTCACGGGAGCCTTCCCTGCGCAAATAGCCGCACTTTTCAAGGCCATCCAGAAGCCCCGTGACCGTGGCCCTTGTCACGCCGATCCGCTTCGCCAACTCACAAGGTGTCAGGCGCTGATCCGGTTGCCTGACGAGCTGGGCCAGAACGCGAATCTTCCCGAACGACGTCTTGTGCTTCGCCATTTGAGAGTTGGTGGAAGAGAGAACGTCGCCCGCCACCCCCAACAAGGAGAAAAACGTCTCGACAGCGCTCACGTCGGGAATCGGATACATCCGGCCCAACGTCGCGAGGTCCCGCCGCGTCGGCAGGTTTTTGAGCAGATATGAGGTGGGCATGATTTAGCGGCGGATAATAAGGCGCCTAACTACACTGTCAAGCCCTATGATAAGGATTAACAGGCTGCGGAAAAACTGGCATCGAAGTCCGCCAACGTCGCGTGCCAAACAAAAAAAGGTTGTTTAAGGGGGGAAGACGGGGCCTGCAACTCGGCCAGCGTCACGGGCGACTCGAAAGCAACTCGGCCTCGGACTGAAACATCTTTCCTGCAAGATACTGGTTGTGCATCCGGCATAAGTGCCTGACGTTCTCCTCATTAGATGAGCCACCCGACCAGTACGGATCAATATGGTCGAACTCAAGAAGGTAGCGGCTTTGGCATCGGCGTCCGCTCTTTGGATCGACGTATTCACACCGTCCTCTGGATCGATCCCGGACCGTTCGTTTGAGGTCGGCAGGAATGTACCGGCTCGGAGGCCTGGAATCGCTCGAAGAGTTGGGTTGAGCCTTCAACCTTACCGGTAAGGTTGAAGCCCTCTTCTCGTCCTTCCGGCTTGGATCCTTTTGGCTCAAGTAGAACTCCAGGCACACCGAAAAGAGCTCGGAAACGCTGCAACGGCCTTTCAGGTTCCAGAACCTCTCCATGGCTTGCCGGGTCTCTTCGGTGATCGGGAACCTCACTTCGCTGATCTCCGCCGTGATGGGCCGGACGGTCTCGGACGTAAGGGGTCTTTCAGGAGCCTCTCTCAGA
>JAZDIZ010000134.1:0-11764 GCA_043804515.1 Pseudomonadota bacterium
CCCGACCGATTGTGTATAATGCGGATGAAAATCCGGCCCGCCCGCGAATTGCGCGATCAATCCGGTTACTACGTGCAAAACCACTTTTCCTTTGAGGGTTTCGTGATTGAGAATTTCGCCCACCGCAGGATCGCCGCGCACGCGCACAAAGCGATCCGAGCCACGGAGCGAAGGCAACGGCCCACCCCGCCTCAGGCATCAAGTATCGTGAATAATGTGCGCTAGAACGTGTATTTCAGCCCGGCCGCGACGATAAAGTCTTTCACCGGCAGATCCATCCACGTGTACGTCGCCTTCATGTACAGCGAGTAATGGCGAAGGTACGTGTAATATTCAAACCCTCCCGCGAGGAGGATATCGAGTTTCTTGCTCTCGCCCGCTATCCAAGAAGGCCTGCTGTACGTGATTCCCGGGCCGGCCTCGATGAACGGATAGAAGCGGTCCAAGGGAAGCTGCAGCTTGCCGCACGCGTTGAACGAGAAGTTCATCGTGCTTCCTTGAAGGAGCGGGTCGAGCGGATCCGCCTGCGTGATGGCGAGGTTGTAAACCCCTTCCAGACCGAAATACTTCATCAGGTCGTATCCGGTCGTGAATGCCAAATTGAATCCCGGGTTGGTGGCGCTCTGTTTTTCCCCCGTCAGAAACATCAGGCCGAAGTCGAAACCGACCGAAAAGCCGCGCTCGATCTTATCGGGGAGCCTTTTGAACTCCCCGAAGATGCTGTCGGCCCGAACCGAAGTGACCGAAAGACCGATCGCCGCCGCTACCCCACACGCAATGACGTGGCCGCGTCTCATGTCAGCCCGCCACTCGGAAGCTGAAAGGATAGGAAACCTCGACCACACCTCCGCCCGGTTTCGGGAAGATCAGCCGGCGGATGACGTCCAAGACGCAATTTTCCACCGGGGGGCTTCCCATCGTGGACCTTTTCACGCGGGTGCTCGTGACACGGCCCTCCAGGCCGATCACGAAGTCCGTCGTGATTTTTCCGCGCAAACTGGGCTGGACCTGTAGTTGCCGCTGATAGCAATAACGGATGGCGCCCATATGGTCCTCGATGATCTTGCCGATCACCTCTTTGGGGATGTTGCCCATGATGAAGACCTCTTCCTCGTCGATCGAGGCCGAAACCAGCGTATCGCTCCGGCCTGTGCCGAAGTCCGCCAGGCCCGTCCCCTTTGCACCGCCTCCCTTTCCCTTGGTACCGAGGCCCTGGCCGATCGACTCCGTGCGACCTCCTCCGCCGGTTCCGCTGCCTTGGAGGCCTTTTCCTGAGCGAAGATCCCGCTCGCCCGGAAGGCCGTAGCGGGCGGCGCGGTCGAACGCGTGATTGATGTCTCCGGGAATCCCGGAACCCCCGCCGATCAGCGAATTCAGGTAATTGTTATGTCCGCCTCGAGTGAAGACGTCCAGGACGCCGGTCCGAGTGATGTCCTTGGACGAGACCCGCCGTCCCGCGCCGGGAACGCCACGTCCCCGCCGTCCCTCCGCACCGGGAGCCCGCTCCCCTTCGCCCTCTTGGCCCACGGGGCCCGCCTTCAAACCGGTAGCCATGATCCCTTTGGGCACGTACGGCTTGATCTGTTGCGGCTGGATGATGATCTTCCGGAACGGTTCGGGAAGTTGTTCCAACGTGATTTCCTGGGGATTGACCGGCCACACATGGATCATCATGAGCAACATCAGGTGAAGGAGGAGCGACAGGCCGAACCATCGGGCGAAATAAGGGTCGGCCATGTTCTTGAAGATGGCCACCGGGGGAACCCTTTCCGGGTCCGGGATTTCCTCGAAATAGATCAGGACGGTTCCCTGTTCGATGCAGCCGCGGGAACCCGTTTTCAGCGCGATGATGTTCAGGGGCTTCGCCGGGCCCTCCATGAAATCCGAGAGCGTCTTGAGCCGATCCTCGGCCTGGATTACGCCCGAGAAGTGCTTGTTCAGCGTGAGCCGGATCGAGTTGTCGGTCCTGTATTCGATCAGGGGGTGGAGTTCCGGAAGGTCCTTGGTCGGGATGCGGAACGTGTTCTTCTTCCCTGCGCCCACCGTGATTTCGGTGCCCGGCGCGAAGAACTTGTCTTCGATCACCCAACCGTAGCATTGCACCACGACGCGAAGAACTTTGCTCTTGAACTCGGGCGCCGCCTTCTTTTGAGCCGATCTGGCGCGGAACGCCACGACCAGTTTATGGGCGTCGTAATAAAGTTCCGAATTGGGATCCGAGGGTAGCTTGATCTGAGGTGTCGCCATGATTCACGCCTCTCTTAAAATTCATCCACCGAACGAATGATCTGAGGGACGAAACTTTCGTCCAGATCCAGGAGCCTCCGGAAACGGGCATCCGGCGCCTCCACTACCGATTGTTGCTCCGGCCTTTTCAGCCGTCCCGTGAGGTCCACTTCGTCGAAATCATATACCGTCTTGCCGGCCCGTATGATTCTCTGCTTCTTTCCCGAGGACGGGGCGGTCTTTTCCTGCGCCCATCCGGGACTTGAGGAAACCAAAAACCCCGCCAGGAACGCCAGCGCGATTATGCCTTTTTTCGATCTCATTTCTTCACGCCTCCTTGGGCCGGATTTTGAGCGGGCTGTGGCTTGGCGGGAGCCGGGGCCGCCGGCTTCGCTGGGACCGCTTGAGCAGGCGCCTTTCCTGAAGGCGCCGACCCGGCGGGCTTTGCCTGCGGCTGGGCCTGTCGCTGCTGCTCGGCCAGGCGCTCCTTATCTTGCTTTCGCTTCATCTGTTCCAACTGCTTCACGTAGCCGAAGACGGGATCTTTGGCGGGAAGTTCTCCGGATCCGACGGCCAGGTATCTTTTGAAAGCCCGTAGAGCGCAGTCCACGTCATTAAGTTCGCTCTGACAGAGCATGCCGAGGTTAAAGAGGGCGTTCTTGTTGTCCGAGTCCATTTCCACGACATTCGTGAACGCCCGTTTGGCCTCGTCCCCCCTGTGGATCGCCATGTACGCGACCCCGGCATTCATGTTGGCCTGGAGGTTCAGCGGATCGACGCTAAGAACATCCTGATAGGCCTGCGCGGCCGCCTGGTAGTTGCCGTGCTTGAGATAAAGGTCTCCCAGGTTGAGCCTCGGTTCGACCAATTTTGAGTTCAGGTCGGCCGATTTTTTGAATTCGTTGATGGCGTTCTTGGGCATTTCCAGAGCGAGGTAGGTCAATCCCAGGTTGTTGTAGGTCTCGCCCGTGGTGGAGTTGATTTTCTTCCCCTTTTGGAACGTAAGCTCCGCCAGCTCGTTGCGCCCCGTTTCCAGGTAGATGAGGCCCAGGTTGTTGATGGCGTAAATGTTGGTCTTGTCCTCGTTCAAGAGCTCCCGAATCAACCGGAAGGCGTTCGTATAATCCTTCTTTTTCCGGTAAGCCGTGGCCAGATCATTCTTGAGGCTCGTATTCTTGGGGTCCCGCCGGAGCAGCTCCCCAAAGATATCGACGGACTTGTCCGGTTGCCCGGCCTCCATGTTCACCAAGGCCAGCTGAATCATCGGCTCGGCCTTGTTGGGTTCCACTAGAGAAGCGTTTTCAAACGACCGTTGCGCTTGAGTGAGTTGTTTAAGCTGCCAATACGCGGCCCCAAGGCGCATGTAGGCGTCGAAATCCCTCGGGTTGTCCTGCGTATCCGCCAGATCCGACTCGATTTGCTTGCGGAAATCCGCCGGCGTCCGCGCCGTTACCACATTTGTGGAGACGAATTCGGCCGGAGCGGAGGCCGACGGTTGAGGCATGGCCTGCTTTTGCGCCACATCCCCTTTGGCCGGCTGCTTCACGGATTGGGAGACCGCGCAACCCGCGGCGATCCAAACGAAAGCCAGGACCCAGAATCTCGATTTCATAACTGCCCCGCCTTGGCTGAAGGTTTGTACGGAGCCAGCGGCTCGCTGACGTGGTTCGCGTACATGGAACGCCCCCTCATGGGAGGATACTTGTCGGACTTGTACTCCGTCAGCCGATCGTGAGCTTTCTTGGCCCACTCATTGTAAACCTCGAGTTCCACGGCCTTGTTGAAGGCCGTCTCATACGCCTCCGCGGCCTTGGCCTCGATGGGGGCGGCTCGGTTCTGCAGCTCCTGCTGGTACGTCTGCAGTTCCTCCGGAGTGAGCCCCTTGGGAACGGGAGCGTTGAACAGGGCCTGCGCGAAGTTCTGATAGAGAACCCCGATCTGATAGAGGGCGCCCACGCCCATCTCCGCGTCTCCGTAATTGATGATCTCCAGGTAGCGGTCCTTGATCTTGGCCAGCAACCGGGCCTTCTGCTCGATCGCAGCGGCCAACACCCGTTGCGGCATTCTCAAGCGGATAGCCATGTACTCATCCATGTCCTTCTTTAACAGCTCGAACCTGGACTTCGCGGCGTATCGGCCGCCGATCGTGCTTCCCTGCTGGCCGGACTCCTGATTGTACCGCTTGTAGAACGCGAGGGCGGTCTGATAGGAGCGCGCCGCACCGTCCTCGTTTTTCAGTTTCGCCAACGCGTTGCCCAAGCGGAAATACGCCTCGATGTTCCGCTCCTTGGTGGAACCCGGGCGCTGCGGGTACGCCTTGAACGTGGCGGCCGTCTCCCTCCAGTCCTTGCGCTTTTCGTACACAAGGCCCGTCGAGAAGAAGATCTCCGATGCGTCCTTCGCCTTGGGGTACTTCTCCAGGTACGTCCGGTAGTCCTCCAACGCCTTGTCGTAATGTCTCAAATTTTCCCGGTACAGGCCGGCGTTGAAGAGCGAGTCGGGCGCCAACGGCGATTTCGGATCCTTCGTGGCCAAGAGCTCGTAGTAATAAGCCGCATGCACGTAATCCAGATTGTCGTCGAAGTGGCTCGCCAATGCGGCCATCATTTTGGGCACCAGCTCCGAGTTCGGGAAACGCGCGAGGAACGCTTGAGCGGTCTGCATGGCCTTTTCCGCCTCGTCGGCATTGATGTAATCGATTGCGGCATTGTACATGGCCTTGTCCGCGAATTCCGACGTGGGATACTTCGTGGTCAGCCGCATGTACGTATCCGCCGCCTCCCGGTACTTCTTCTTCTCCTCCATGTCCTTGGCGCGCTGGAAGATGGAACCCTGGATCAGCTTGAGCAAGAGGGCGCGGTTGTCGGCCGTCGCGAATTTTGGATCCGCCAGAAACTGGCTGGCGGTTTTTTCCAGACTCTCCCAATCCTTATGGATGTTCAGAATGTCCAGCACGAGGTGGCGCGACGTGGACGAGGCGCTGCTGTCCGGATACGTGTTGATGATCCCCCAGAACCCCTTCTGGGCCCTGTCGAACTGGTTGTAGTTGTAATAGATCTGAGAACGGTGAAGCAGCGTGTCCGGCACCTTGGGGTCTTTCGGAAACGCCCGGACGTACGCTTCATCCGCTTCTACGAGCAGCTGGGCGTATCCTGAGAGCGGGATGGGATCGAACTTCCCTTTCTGTTTGATCCCTTTGGCTTCGATGTCCTTGAAGTAGGCCTCCTCCAAGCGGCTCAGAGCGTCGATCTGGCCCAAGAGAGCCTCTTTATGCCGCTTTCCTTTCGACCCGGATTTGGCCACCAATTCGTATTCCTTGGCCGCCTCCGCGTAGTTCTTCTCCTTGAAGAGAAGTTCGGCGTAGAGGAAGCGCATCTCGTACGCGTTCTTGTTGTCGCCGAATTGGTCCAGATACTTCTTGTAGAACACCAGGGCCGTCCGCATGTATTCGGCGGATTTATGGGGCTCCATGCGGGCCGTTTGCTGAGCCAGTTCGTGATATTTCTTCGGCAGGAAGCGGGCGTATACCTCCGCGCGCTCCAAGGCGTATTCGCGCGCGTCCGAATCCGTGACCTGTTTGAACCAAAGCGAATTCCGGTCATAGCTCACCACGAAAACCTGCATTTCCCGCATGGCCTTGTCCAACTGCTGGCTCTTCTCGTAGCACTCCACGAGGCGGGAATGGTTCTTGGGCGTGTTTTCCGCATACGGCCGAGCCGCAATCAAGCGCCGGATGGTTTCGATCGCCTTGTCGTAACGGGCCTGGGAGAAGTACGTTTCCGAGAGTTTCTCCAGGACTTTGAGCGCGTAATCCGGCTCCCCGATCGACACGAAGTACTGCTGCGCCTCTTCGATGAGCCCCAAATCCGCATAGAAGACGACGAGGTCCTTGAGAGCTTCTTCCCTAAGCTCGATCTCGTTTTGGACCCCTTTGGACGACTTGACAACCTCCTGCATCACCGTGTTCGCGGCGCGGACTTTCCCCTGATTGTAGTAACACCACCCGAGTTGATAGAGCGCGAAGTTGTAGAGCTTGCTGGGCTCGCGAAGGATCATTTTGTAGTCGTCGACGGCTTTGTCCAGCTGGCGATGCTGGAAGTGGTAGTCCCCCAGCTGCATATAGGAGTCCAACCGGTAATGGCTCTTCGGGTAGTCGTGGATCACCCGCAGGTAATATTTGTCCACGTCTTTCGAGCCGACGTCCTGACCGTAAAATCCCGCACGGAAGAGCACCTCGTCCAAGCGGTCGTATTTGGGGGAGGTCGCAACAATGTTTTCAAAGAGCTTGAACGCCCTTACGGGAGTGAACTTGGGTTCTTTCGGGACGGTCTTGGTCTTACCCTTCGTGAACAGGTCCATTTGCTGTTGGTAAGCCACCATCTGCCGGAAATAGATCGCCTTGTCGTAGAGCAGATAGTCCTCGGCGATGCGGTAGAGGATGTCGGCTTTGGCGTTGGGATCCTTTCGGGTCAGGGCCAGCCGGTTCAGGATCTGGATCTCCTCCCGAAGCTTGCTGACATACGCCTGATCCACCTGCGCCTGAGGCATCGAGAAGGCTTCGAACCTTTGGAATGTGCGCGGAGCGGCCGATCCGGCAGCCGGCGGAGCGCCGTTTCCCTGCGCTGAAGCCAACGCGACCGGGGCCAAGACGAAAGCTGTCCACAACAAGGATCGAAACTTCATTTGCCGCCTTCCGTTTCCTTGCACCGGGATTTCCGGTCCACCAAATAATAACCCAACTCATCCTTCCAGTATTCGCCGTCGTAATCCCACCAGACGAGGGTTTCCCTGAGGCTTTCCGTAAACTTGGGCGAGATCAGCTCCTGGCCCGGGATCACCGGGGGAGCCAAACCCAAAGCCCTTTTCTGGAGGATCTTCCGCTCGGCGGTGACGATTTCCAGGTGCACTTGGTCCTTCAGTCCCTGGAAATCCTCGATCATCTGGCGCGTCAGGAGGAGCTTCTTTCCCGCCAGATAGCTGGCTTTGAGCGTCAGCTCGGAGATTTTCTGATTGATCAGCTGAGTCAGGAGCGCCGAGCGCGAAGAAGGCACCCCTTTAAGGACGTCCTTCTCGTACTGCAGGGTCCGGATGTAGCGGTGCACCCCCAGGAAGTCCCGGTTGGCCGCCGCCAGCCTGAAAAGGCTCTCGTAAGCGAATGTCTTTGTCCCATCGGGGGCCCGTTTCATGCTGCTCAGCAACGGATAGTATTCCTCGGGCGACCGCGCCTGTCCTGCGAACTGATCGATCTCGTCTTTCAGGCCTCCGAAACGGGTCTCGAGCGTGGAAAGTGTGCCTACGGCTTCTTGGTAATTGCACAGTTCCAGGTCGATCGCCCCTTTGAGGAGATACGATTTGAGGAAATAAATCTGTTCGTAGAACGGGCTGTTGAGGGATTTCAATACGGCCAGAGCCTCATTGAACCGGTTCAGCTTGAAGAGAGCCCAGGTCGATTCGTAGAGGGCGAGGGGGAAGAATTCCCCGTCCCGCTCGACCTTCTTGTAATAGACGATCGAGAGCGGGTAATTGCGCTGCTCGTAGAAAATGCGCCCCAGCGCAAGATTGGCCAACTGGCGGATCCGGTGGTCCTCGTAGTACATCACGGGGGAGCGCGCGTTCGAAATCTCCTGGAAGCTCTTCACGGCTGCCCGGAAGTCCTTCTTGATCACTCCGATCGTTCCCTTGAGGTACAGCGCTGCCAGGTAAAGGCGGTTGATGTGAGGGATGGAGTTCAGGAGCTCCGAGGCTTTGTCGTATTGCTGCCGCTGGTAATGTTCCTTTGCGATGAAATAGCGGAATTCCTCCCGCAGGGAACGGGGCACCTTCTCGGGCTCGATTGATGAGGACAGAAACAGGATCAGCTGGTCGTCTTTGAGCTTCTGGGCGATCTTGATCGCCCTCCCCAAGGATTCGTGCGTGTGCAGCCGGAGGGGCTCCTGGCGCACGATGTCCACGAAATACAGAAGCGCGCCGTAGTCGACCCCCATCTCGTACAGGGCGCACGCGATGTAATACTTGGCATAATTGTACTCGGGGTATTTCGCAAACCGGGTGTCGGTCAGGATCTTGTCGAACTCCAGGAAGGCTTCGCTTCCTTGGCCCGCCACGAGAAGCCGCCGCCCCTTGGCGAGCCGGTCCACGAGCTCGAAGTACAGGGGGTTGCTTTTGACCAGGTTGGCGCGTTTCTCGAGGTCTCCGTTGATCCGGCGATCCAACTGGCGGTTGAAATCATAGTTCTTGCCGCCGCAGCTCAAGAAGGCGGCCAGAACCGGGAGAAGGGCTAGAAGGATCAGGCGGCGCACTGGGCTACTCTCTTATGGGATGAAAGGGGAAGAAGAAGGAAACACCCAGCGAGTACTGCTGGTTGTTCACAATCTCCGAGAACGGCGCTTTTTCCTGCACCGTGTAGTTCCGGATGTCGACGTTCACCGCCATCCAGTCGTTCATGAAGATCTTCCCTCCGATTCCCACGGCGAACGCGAGCCGGTTCGAATTGTGGTTTTGGTACATTCCAACGCCGGCGTTCAGGTTGAGGTCGAAGTGGAAGATCTTCTTCGAGAAGATCGCCAGCTTCCCGTAAATCGGGGACCAGATCAGGGTCCCGAAATAGACGTTCTTGATCGGGTCGGGGGGGTTCTGAAGCTCCACGCCGCAGTTCGTAACCTCTGTATACGTGCCATCGTCATTCTTCGTGTAGAACGGATCGGCAGGGCACGGGATATTGCGCAAGTCGTTGATGATGGCTTTCTCCTGGTGGAACGCGTGCTGATAGCTGGCCTCGAACGCGACTCCCTCGTTGAGGTGGTACGCGTACCTCACGCCCATCATCTCGTACATGATGAACGTGTTGTTCGGAATCACGCCGCCGTCGATCTTGAGTTCGTGGCGCCCTCCCTTGAGGAATACGCGCTGTTGGACGACGTCGATCCCCTCCACCCGATAGTCCCCAATCGCATTTTCCTGCTTCCTATCGTCCTTCTTGGCGGCGTCCTGGGAGAAGCCGGCCTGGGGGAGAAAGGTTAAGGTCACTCCGACCGCAATCACTGCAAACCATTTCTTGGTCATCTTCCTCATCATTCTCTTCCAATGGCTAGGGTTATACGGGCGTGTCCCCGGTTTCGTTGAAAGGTTCAATTTCCCAATCATATTAGCTGAATCCGATATTTCTTGAAGAAAAAACGACGGCTTTTCTTCAATAGGTGTTTGATAAGGTTAGAACAACAGGCACTTTCGAATCAATCTTCCATGTGAAGAAGGAAGAAAAGTGTGATTTGAAGTCGAGACACGCCGCCACAAGAAGGACGGTCCATTACGAGCGGCGAATCCGGATCGTTTCGCCCCCAATGTCGCAAGGCGCGTAGTGTGATCGACCTCGCCGTGCTATAGACCGGGGCGAAAGGAATCGGATGGAGACCAGCGTAGAAAGCCCACGCTCGGGCGGTCAAAGATACCCGCACAAAGACAAGGGGAAGGGAAGAACGCACCGGCTCATCCTGCGAAAGGTCAGGGCTGCGCTCGAGGAAATTCCTTCACCAAGCCGCGTTCGGAAGGTTCTGGTGGGAATTTCCGGAGGGGTCGACTCCGGCGTTCTGCTTCATTTGCTTGCGGACATTCGCACTGATGGCGGCCCGGCTCTTGCGGCGGCCCATGTGCATCACGGCATTCGAGGCGCCGAGGCGGATCGGGACGCCCGTATCGCCGAGCGCGTGGCCACCGGGCACGGGGTGGAATTCCACGTCGTCCGTATCCGCCCTCCCAAGGGATCCCGCACTCCGGAACATGTTCTTAGGGAACTGCGCCTGGCGGCCCTGGAAAGAACGGCGCGCCGCATCGGCGCCGACCGGATTGTCTTGGCCCACCATCGGGACGATCAGGCGGAAACCTTGCTGCTCCGTCTTTTCACGGGAACGGACCTCCGCGGTCTCGCATCGATCCGTCCCTATCGCGCCCCTCTTTGGGTCCGGCCGCTGTTGGACGTGTCCCGAGCCGAGATCGAGCGGGAAGCCGAACTTTGCCATATCCCCTATGGCACCGATTCCACAAACCTCTCCACCCGTCCGAGGCGGAATTTTCTCCGCCGGAGGCTTCTCCCCATCCTAAGAGCCGAGTTCAATCCCCGGATCTCGCAACATCTATCGGCTCTGGCCGAATCGATCTCCAAAGTGAATGATTTGCTGGAATGCCAGGCGGCCGCGGCACTTCGGAAGGCTCTCGTGGGCCGTGGGCGCTATGATGTAACGAGGCTCCGCGCGCTCCCCGACGCCCTGCGTTTTGTAGCCCTTCAGCTGGCCTACCGCGCCGAGGCGGGGGAAGGCTCCGCGCTTCGCCGTGTGCAGTTGAGGACCGTTGATTCTCTGGTCCGGACGGACGGACGGGAACGTTTCTTCAAGCTTCCCAAGGGGGTCTCAGTCCGGCGGGCGAAAAAATGGATCCGGTTCGGCCGGAACGATTGAAGATTCAGGGACTTATATGTTAGGTTGGGCGCGATAGGGCGGGGCGTCCCGCCCTTTTTCAAACCTTCCCGGCGAGGCATGTTGAAACATCGAAGTCTCATCATCTGGTTGCTCCTGGTGCTCATGGTGGTCTTCGTGTTCCAGTCCATGAACCGGTTCGCCCGGCCCCGGCCTTCGGAAATCGCCTACAGCACCTTCCGCGATTTTGTGAGGAACGGGATGGTGGAATCCATTGAGATTCGCGGAGACCGCCTGGAAGGGAATTTCCGCTCCGGTTTTCCGGCGGCCGTCACGTCCAAGGAGCTGAAGAGCTTGGAAGGGAAGTCCTTTGTGACGACCTGGGTGGGGACCGGTGACGAGCTGACGAAGTTCCTGGAGGATTCGGGGGTCCGAAAGTTCACGCTGGTCTCGGAGAACCGTTCGGCGTTCTGGCAGCAGATCGTCTCGTTCGGCCTGCCGCTCGTGATCGTCATGGTGTTTTTCTTTTTTGTCATGCGCCAGCTTCAAGCCGGAGGCGGCAAAGCCTTGAGCTTCGGAAAATCCCGAGCGCGCCTGATGAACGAGAACCAGCAGAAGGTCACGTTCAAGGACGTGGCGGGGATCGACGAGGCGAAGGAAGAACTCGAAGAGATCATCGACTTCCTCAAGGATCCGAAGAAGTTCACGAAACTCGGAGGCCGGATTCCCAAAGGAGTGCTTCTCGTGGGGCCGCCAGGAGCGGGGAAGACGCTTCTGGCGAGGGCGATCGCCGGAGAGGCCGGAGTCCCCTTCTTCTCGATCTCAGGTTCGGATTTCGTGGAGATGTTCGTGGGCGTTGGCGCTTCACGGGTCCGGGATCTGTTCGAGCAGGGCAAGAAGAACGCCCCGTGCATCATTTTTATCGACGAGATCGACGCCGTGGGACGCCACCGAGGTGCCGGTTTGGGAGGCGGACACGACGAGCGGGAGCAGACGCTCAACCAATTGCTGGTGGAGATGGACGGTTTCGAATCGAACGAGGGGGTGATTCTGATCTCCGCCACGAACCGCCCGGACGTTCTGGATCCCGCGCTCTTGCGGCCGGGCCGTTTCGATCGGCACGTGGTGGT
>JAZDIZ010000135.1:0-3002 GCA_043804515.1 Pseudomonadota bacterium
ACCGAACCGTTCGTCCAGACCTCGAGGGTCAGCTTGTCGAAGTCGGTCCTCTGGCCGACGCGCGCCTGGCCCACGGTGTAGTTCACCTTCTTGATGGGAGAGAAGATCGAGTCGATCGGGATCACGCCGATCGATTGGTTCTCTTCCTTGTTCCTCTCGGAAGGGACGTAGCCGCGCCCCATTTTCACGGTCATCTCGATATGAAGCTTCCCGTCCGGGCCCAGCGACGCGATATGGTGTTCGGGGTTCAAAATCTCCACGTTCTCGTTCACCACGATGTCCTTCGCCTTGACTTCCCGCTCCCCGTCCACGTTGATCGCGACGGCCTCGGGGCCCCGAGAATGGCAGCGAATCAGGACCTCTTTCAGGTTCAGAATGATGTCCGTGACGTCCTCGGAGACGCCCTTGATCGTGGAAAATTCGTGGTCCACGCCTTTGATCTTCACGGACGTGATGGCGGCCCCCTGAAGGGACGACAGGAGAATCCGTCGCAGGGTGTTCCCGATGGTGATCCCGTAGCCGCGCTCCAGCGGCTTGGCCACGAACTTACCATAGGTGTTCGTGAGGGATTCGGTTTCGATTTCAAGCCCCTTGGGGCGGATCAAATCTCTCCAATTCTCGTACATATCGACCTCCAGACTCCTGAGTTATTTCGAATACAATTCAACGACCAGCTGCTCTTGCATCGGCATGGTCAATTCTTCACGACCGGGATAACTGCGCACCAATCCCTGAAACAGTTCCTTGTTGAGCTCAAGCCACGCAGGAACGCCTCTCCGCTCGACGGCATCCAGGGCCGTGCGTACGCGGGTCGTTTCCCGGCTTTTCTCTCCCACCGAAACGACGTCCCCTACCTTCACGTGAAACGAGGGCAGATCCACGCGCTTCCCGTTCACACGGATATGTCCGTGCAGGACGAGTTGCCGGGAGTCGTTCCGCGACCCGCCGAAGCCCAGCCGGTACGCCACGTTGTCCAGGCGCCGCTCCAAGAGAACGAGCAGGTTCAATCCCGTGTTCCCCTTCAGCTGGCTCGCCTTATGAAAGTAGTTCCGGAACTGCCGTTCCAGAAGGCCGTACATCTTGCGGATTTTCTGTTTCTCCCGCAGTTGTGTGCCGTAGTTCGACGGCTTGGACCGACTCTGGCCATGCTGGCCGGGGGGGTACCCTCGCCGGTCGATCGCACACTTGTCCGTGTAACACCGGTCCGCCTTCAGGAAAAGCTTCAAACCTTCGCGCCGGCAGATCCGGCAAACAGAATCACAATAACGTGCCACGCTACATCCTCCTCGCTTTCATCAAACCCGACGCCGTTTCCGGGGCCGGCAACCGTTGTGCGGGATCGGGGTCACGTCCCGGATGCTGTTGACTTTAATGCCCGAGGACTGGAGGGCTCGAATGGCCGCTTCACGTCCGGCCCCGGGGCCTCTCACTTCGATATCCAGCGTCCGTACGCCGTGCTCGGCCGCTTTCCGGCCCGTGCTGGACGCCGCGACCTCGGCCGCGAACGGCGTCGATTTCTTCGACCCCTTGAAGCCCGCGGCGCCGGAACTTCCCCAGCAAAGGATGGAGCCGTTTGGATCCGTGATCGTGATGATCGTGTTGTTGAACGTGGCCTGAATGTGGGCCAGCGCGAACGGAACGTTCTTCCGCTCTTTCTTTTTGCCCGCCTTCGGTTTCGGGGTTGGTGTCGTCTCAGTTGCCATGATTCACCTCTTACTTCGCGGCCGGAGCCGTGATCTTGACTGGTTGACGCCGCGGGCCTTTGCGCGTGCGGGCGTTGGTGTGTGTGCGCTGTCCTCGGACGGGGAGCGATTTTCGGTGGCGGATTCCCCGGTAGCACCCCAGGCCCATGAGCCTCTTGATGTTGGCCGTCACTTCGCGCCGAAGATCGCCTTCCACCGTGTACTCGCGGTCGATCACCTCGCGGATCTTGACGATCTCCCCTTCGGTCAATTCGTCGGTCTTCTTGAAGTGTTCCACGTTCGCCTTTTCGCAGATCTTTCGGGCGGAGGTTCTTCCGATCCCGAAGATGTACGTCAGCGCAATCTCCATCCGTTTGTTTCTGGGCAAATCCACTCCGGCTATTCTGGCCACGTCGCCTCTCCTCTACCGTTGTCTTTGTTTGTGTCTGGGGTTGCTGCAGATCACGCGCACCACGTTCTTGCGTCGGATGACCTTGCACTTGTCGCAGATCTTCTTCACCGATGTTCTCACCTTCATCGCTCGGTCCTTCCTGAATTCCTTTGGCTCAAGATGATGGGCCCTTCCTGGGTGACAGCCACCGAGTGCTCGAAGTGAGCCGAAAGCTTCCCGTCAGCAGTCACGGCGGTCCAGCCGTCGTCCAAAATCCGCACTTGCGGAGCGCCTTCATTCACCATCGGCTCGATCGCGAGCACCATCCCCGCCACCAGTTTCGGTCCGGTTCCCCGGGTCCCGTAGTTGGGAATCTGGGGATCCTCGTGAAGCGCGCGGCCGATGCCGTGTCCCACGAAATCCCTCACGACGGAAAAGCCCGCCGCTTCGCAATGTTCCTGGATCGCCGCGCCGATATCGTGCAGGTGGCGTCCGGGCCTGCATTCTTCGATTCCACGGTAGAGCGCCTCTTCCGTGACGCGGATCAGCTTCCGGGCGCCCGTGCCCACCTCCCCGATGGGGAACGTCATGGCGGAATCACCGAAGAAGCCCTCGAAAAGCACGCCCATGTCGATACTCACGACGTCGCCCATTTTGAGTCTGCGTTTTCCGGGAATTCCGTGCACGACCTCGTCGTTGATGGAGATGCAAATCGTGTTGGGGTAACCGCGATACCCCTTGAAGGCGGGTTTAGCCCCGCTCTTCATGATGAGGTTCTCGGCCTCGTGATCCAGCTCCAGCGTCGTCATGTCGGCCTGCGCCATATCGCGGATCGCGTCCCTCACGACGGCGACGATGTCGTTGCTCTTTCGCAGCACGTCGATCTCCTGGGGATTCTTGAGCATGATCATTTTCCAGCCCCGAGTTCC
>JAZDIZ010000136.1:0-2286 GCA_043804515.1 Pseudomonadota bacterium
GTTGTAAATGAGGAGCTGAACGGCAGCCGAAAAGCCGAATTCGCCGGGCGTGATGATGAAATTGAGATGCGCGTACATGGCTCCGGTGAGCCCTGCAATGACGGCCCCGATGGCGAAGGCGACCGCCTTGTAGTAGGTCGTGTTGATCCCCATCGCCGCCGCCGCCGTCTCATCCTCGCGAATGGACTCGAAGCTCCACCCGATCCTCGATCCGCGCAACCTGGCCAAGAAATAGCCGACGGCCATGAGTGCCCCGTAGATGATCCAACCGTTCGTTATGACGGGAATGCCGACAAGCCCCTGAGCTCCGCCGGTGATCTGGAGATTGACCGCCGCGATTCGAACGACCTCCCCGAAAGCCAGGGTCGCCATGGCGAGAAAGACCCCGCGCAACCGCAAGACCGGCAGTCCTATGATAAGCGCCACGACTCCAGCGAGGACCGCTCCGGCGGAAATGGAAACCACATACGGCGCATGGAAGGACATGGTCAGAATGCCGGCGGTGTAGGCCCCGATGCCTGCAAAGGCCGCATTGCCGAGGGAAAGCTGACCCGCTGAAAACGTGACGTAGAGACTCAGCGCGAGGAGCGCGTTGATTCCGATGAAATTGATAAGGCTGCCGTATACGGCAACGAAATGGGAAAAAAAGGCAGTCACCTCGTTCATGCCTCCCGCAAACGGCCGCGCCCGAGAAGCCCCGACGGTCTCAGCAGCAGGATGGCAAAAAGCAGGGTGAAGGCAATGGCATCGCGCAGATTCGAAGTTCCCGTGACGGCCACGGTCAGGACCTCGCTAAGGCCGAAGGCGATCCCACCCAGAATGGCGCCGGGGATACTTCCCATCCCGCCCAAAATGATAACCGCGAGGCCCTTGAGCTCGATCGAACGGCCCATATCGGGCGACAGCGCATCGAAGTACAGGCCGAAGAGCACCCCGGCGGCCCCGCCCAGGGCCGAGGAGATGAAGAAGGTGGATGCGATTATTCCGTCCACATGGATGCCGAGCAACCGCGCGGTACGCTCGCTTTCCGCCACCGCCCGTATCGCTTTTCCGGCGCGGGTGCGACGGAGGAAAGCGGTGAGTGCCACCATGAGCAGCACTGCAATCACGACAATCTCCACCTGGAGCGACGTCACCGTCACGCCGCCGAATCGCCAGACGTGCACCGGCACCGTCCCGGCTGGAAACCGCACTGTCCGAGCGCCGAAGATGCCGAGTGCCGCGCTCTCGAAGATGATCGCCATGGCGATGCTAGAAATGAGCCCTGAAAAGTACGTCCCGGGGCGATGGCGCAAGGGAGCGAACGCCACCCGATCCAGCACAAGCCCGAGCAGTCCGGAAAAAAGCACCGCCAGGGGAAATGCCGTCCAAATGGAAAGCTTCGCCCCCTCGACCAGCCAGAGCGCCACCAGCCCTCCGAGGGTGAAGACGGCGGCATGGGCCAGGTTGAGGATGTCCAGGACCCCGAAGACCAGGGTATATCCCACGGCGAACAGGCCGTAGACGGACCCGATGAAAAGGCCGTTAATCAACTGCTGCAACAGCACAGCCATATATGCATATACCTCATATCGCGAAGAGCACAACGCGGCTGACCCGCGACCGAATGAACAATTCACCGCAAAGACGCAAAGGACGCAAAGAAAACAACGAACTGGAATAAGATCTTGTCAAGAAAACAAGATTCCAGGGATGAGTAGTTTACGGAGAATCGATTCATGCAGTCTCTGCGGTCTCTGCGCTCCCTCTGCGTCCTCTGCGTTGAATAACGAAAACTCCCGCGCAGTCCAGCCTCCCTGCCGAACGTTTCCCCTATTCGCCGAAAACAACGAACTTGCCGTCCTTGACCGTCTGAACCACCGGGGGATGGAATGCTTCGCGAGTTTGCGTGAAGGAGAACTTGCCGAGAACGGTGTCGAAATCCTTTATTTGAGCGAGAGCATCGCGGATGGCTTTGCGGTCCTCACCCGAACCCGCCTTCTTAAAGGCCTCATAGGCGATGTAGACTCCCGCATAAGCCTGGGCCGCGAATTGGTCGGGGGGGCTACCGTACTTCTTGGTGTAACCATCCACGAAATTGCGGTTCAACGGACTCGTTGAAGCCACGTTCCAGGCCGCGCCGACTACCACTCCCTCCGCGGCCGCACCCGCGTTCTTGATGAGTGAAGGCGAATTGAAACCGTTCCCGCCGATAATGGGCACACTCTGAGCGATTCCCAACTGGCGGGCCTGGCTCACTATCCCGGAAGCCTCCTCCACGAGGGCCGAAACGACGAGGGCGTCGGG
>JAZDIZ010000137.1:0-2650 GCA_043804515.1 Pseudomonadota bacterium
GTAAACCGACAGCTTCGCGCCCGCGCTCAAAAGGCCGTCGATCACCGCAAGCGCCGGCGATTCGCGGATGTCGTCCGTTTTGGCCTTGAACGCGAGCCCCCAGACCGCCAGCGTTTTTCCCTTCATGGCTCCCGGCCCACCAAAGTGCCGGAAGATCTTATCCACAAAGTTTTTCTTCTGCGCCTCGTTCACCGCCAATGTTGCTTGAAGGAGGCGCGGTTGAATGCCCTTGCTCTCGGCCAGTGAAGCCAGAGCACGGACGTCTTTCGGGAAACACGAGCCACCGAAGCCCACGCTCGGGAATAAATAGTGCTCGCCGATCCGATGATCCGCCGCAATCCCCTTGCGGACCAGAGAGACATCCGCCCCCACGGCATCGCACACCATTGAGATCTCGTTCATGAAGGAGATTCGCTGCGCAAGCAACGAGTTCGCGGCATATTTGGTCATCTCGGCCGACCGCACGTCCATAACGAGAATCGGATGCCCCGTCCGAACGTACGGCCCGTACAGCTCGCAGAGCATCTGCGCAACCACCGGATCCTCCGTCCCCACGACGATCCGGTCCGGAAACAGGCAATCCTGAACGGCGTTTCCCTCCCTTAAGAATTCGGGATTGGAAACCACGCGGACCCCTTCCTTTCCTTTGGACCGCAGATGATCCAGCACTTGATGGCAGGTTCCGATCGGAACCGTGCTTTTTACCGTCATGATCACGTTCGCCGCGGCGCTCGCCGCGGTCTCGGCCGCCGCGAAAACGGCGCCAAGATCCGCCGATCCGTCCGGCTTGGAGGGTGTTCCCACGCATATGAAGCAAATCTGAGCGTCCTGTGTCGCGTCGGCGGTGGAAGACGAGAAGCGCAGTCTTCCTTCGGCCAGGTTCCGCGTAACCAACTCCGGGAGTCCCGGCTCATAAAAGGGAACTTCGCCGCGACTGAGTTTCTCCACCTTGGCCCGGTCGATATCCACACACGTGACATCGTTCCCTGTCTCGGCAAAACAGGCGCCCGTCACCAAGCCCACGTACCCCGTGCCGATCACCGCAATCCGCATTGGTCAAATCTATCAGTCGGGACTCGAAAACCGAAATTCCTCTCGTCCCGTCGGTACGAAGCCTTTGTTGCCTGCTCGGGCTACTTCGATTCTCAACGGATCTTGATGGCGGCGTCGCAACGCAAGCACCCCTCCGGGGACGGGATCGCCTCGCCTTACGCAGCTCGGTGTCCCTCGGTGCTCACCGGTCGCTGTTTTAGATGCATCGATGCGACCGGTTCCGACACGCCCCGTCGGGGTTTGCTTGCGCCCCGCCGCCGCGGACCAAGTCCTCTTAGCTCATGAGAGAAGAAAGTCTTCTTTCTGGAGTACGGAGCGAGTCTGGCGTGAGCGACAGCACGAGCGACAGTCGATAGCGTGGAAAGGCGCTCTGACTGAGAGCTGCCGGCCGCCGGGTTCGGGGTCCCCGCGGCGAAAACCTGCAGCCGTGGGGGTGCACAACCTGACGGCCCGAACACATGTCTAGCGGTTGTGCGAGGGTGGAAGGGGCGCCGCTTTTCCGATACATTATTCGTCTTATATGTGGCCCGCCTTATTTCATATCGGAAGTTTCAGGGTCCCCTCCTACGGCGTCATGCTCGGCATCGGCATCCTCCTGGGGATCCATCTGGCGCGGCGCCGGGCCCTGAAGGAGAATATCGATCCCGCCCTGATCGAATCGCTGGCTTTTTGGGTCGTCCTGATGTGCGTCCTCGGAGCCCGGTTCGCATACACGTTCGTCGAACATTCCGACTACTACCCCTACCACCCCATCGAATTCTTCTATTTCTGGAACGGAGGCCTGGCCTTCTCCGGTTCCCTCGTCGCCGCCGTCCTCACGACGTGGGTCTTCTGCCGGACGCACGCCCTCTCCTTCTGGCGGGCCGTGGATCTCCTGACGCCGCCGGTCGCATTGGGCCTGGTCTTCGGGAAACTGGGATGTTTCCTGGCGGGATGTTGCTACGGAAGGGTCTGTGACCTCCCCTGGGGGGTGACGTTCAACAACCCCACGTCCCTTGCGGACCCGAAGGGTCTTCCGCTGCATCCGACGCAGATCTACGAGGCGGCTTCGTGGCTCCTCCTGTTCGCGGTTCTCTCCCTTTTTCAGCGCCGGAGCTCGCGCCGTCCGGGCGAGGTCTTCTTCCTCTTCGGGATCAGCTACGGCATCGTCCGGTTCTTCCTGGAATTTCTCCGCGCGGATCCCGGCTATCTGGGCCCGCTCACGACCGCTCAGATGACCAATATCCCCCTTGTGCTTCTTTGCGCGGCGCTTTGGATCCACCGGAGGAGAGCTTCCGCCGAATCGCTTTAGGAAAACGCAAAGGAACGTTTCAATGCCCGCGCTCAACCTGAAGTCTCTTCATGACTATCTGACGTCGGCCTCCTATCGCCCCAAGACGTTCGGAGAGATCTGCGCCGCTTTTGAAGCACGGAGTTCCGATAAGCAGAAGATCCGCCGGTTTCTCGAGGATCTTCGGAACAGCCGCGAGATCGTTCTTCTTCGAGATCACCGGTACGTGCCGGTGGAGGCCCCACGCCGTGTCACAGGACGGTTGCAGACGAATCCCCGAGGATTCGGATTCGTTTCGCCCGAGGACGGCTCCGAGGACGTGTTCAT
>JAZDIZ010000138.1:0-3148 GCA_043804515.1 Pseudomonadota bacterium
CCCAATCCATCTCCCCCTAATCAACTTCTGACATTCCTTCCGAAAACTCCTAGATCCATTGTCGAAACTAGTTCGATCCTAAAGATCGGGTTTTTCAGCAACCTGTTAAGGCTTAAGGATTGATCCTTGGATTTCAGATCCAAGAGTTAATCCTCAATCCTCAATCCTTTTCTGATCCGGGTCCGGCATACGGACTCCGGAAATCGGATTCCGGGATTTCTGTGGCTCCAACGCCACATGTGACGTTTCCGTCGTGAATTATTCGGCTTAGCGGCTTCCGACGACGCTCTGGATATAGTCCCTCACCAGTTTCCGGTCTTTTTCGTCCATATCGTGGAATTGGACGCCCATGCCCTTACCGAGCACGTCCGTGGGGGGGCCTTCGTCGCCCGCCGACGGCTCGAACACCCAGGCCACCTTTCCGTTTGCCTGGAAAACCCGGTCGATATTCGGGAGCGTAAAGCGCAGCGTGACGGGAGTATCCATGGGTAGGATCCGGTCGGTGGCGATGAAAATTCCCCCTTCGCTCAGATTGTTCGAGTAGTCGTAGAAATAAGCGTCCGAACTTTCGAAATCCACGAGCACCCGGACCATGATCCGCGGGTGTTGCCTTCGTTCACTGCCTTTCAATTCGACCACGGGTCTCCCCCTTTGCTGAAACGCTCCGTCGCCGGGTTTCCCGGTTCGACGGCTCCGTCCTTCATCCCCACCCGCCATTTCAGTACGTGGCCCGATTGTGCGGTGTCGGTGCAGGTCACCTCCATCCAGCTTCGGCGGCGGTTCAGGATACGGGCCTCGCACAGTCGGTGCTCCGGAGGCAAAACCTTCGCGAGCCGGACGCCCAAGTCTGCACCGGTGAGCGCAGCCCGTTCCACCATCCTCACCGCGTTCTTTCCGTCCAGGCGCCCGGTGCCGAGATCGAAGTAGTTCACGGCGATCGCCGCCGTCAGCACGGCCAGAACGACTACAAGGATTCCGATGAATGAAAGTTCACGGTTTCTCACGCCGACACCTCCTTGCGGATCATGACCTCCACCTCCTCAACGGCGCTCTCGGAAGCGGTCAGGACGCGGAACTTAAGGTTCCCCACTTGCACTTCATCTCCCCGCGAGGGGATTCGTTGCAGCCGGGTCACGAGGAAACCCCCGAGGGTTTCGTAATCTCCGGTCGGGATCTTCTGGGTCAGGAGTTCGTTCATGTGAGCCACGGGGATCCGGGCTTTGACGATGAGCCGGTCGGTATCCACGCGTCGCACGAACCCCGCCGCGACGGCGTGCTCGTCCTCGATCTCACCCACAACGTCCTCCAGCACGTCCTCCAACGTCACGATGCCGATGGCGCCGCCGTATTCGTCCACCACAACGGCAAGCGTATCCGCTGCGCGCTGCATGTCCAGAAGCAGCCGGTCCAGCCGCACGGTGGCCGGGACGTAGTGAACCTTCCTAAGCAGGACCACGATCGGGGCCGCCCTTTCCGCTTCCGTCAAGAGATCGTACATATTGATCCAGCCCACCATGTGCGTCACGCGCCCGGAGTACACCGGCATCCTGGAAAAACGGCTGCGGCGCATGATCTCCTGCGCCTCCTGGATCGTGGCGGTGTCCCGCACGGACACCACGTCCACCAACGGGATCATGACGTCCTGGGCCTGCCGGTCGGAAAGGGAAAAAATGCGGTCGATCATCTTCCGTTCCATGTCTCTGAGGCTGCCTTGCCGCTCCGATGCGCGGATCAGGAGCTCCAGCTCCTCCCGGGTCATGATGGGCGTTCTCTTCGTCGTGTGGATCCCCGATATGCGGCTGAACCCATGGGCGATCGCCGTGAGCGCGCCCACCAGGGGGCTCAAAATGATGGAGATGATCCGGAGCGGAACGACCAGTTGCAACGCCAGGCGGTCGGCGTAGCGCTGGAACAGCGTCTTCGGAAGAACTTCACCGAAGAGCAGCATGAGCGGTCCGGTCACCAGAATCGTGAGAAACGCATACCGGGCTCCGAACTTCGTGGAAACGTAGAGCGTCGCCACGGCGCTCAGGGTCGTGGCGGCCAAATTGGTACCCAGAAGCGTCGTGCTCAAAAGCCATTCCGGCTTTTCCAGGATCCTGCTGAGCGCCCTCGCCCGCCGGGAACCCCTTTCCATCAGGAGCCGGAGCTGCGGCCGGTTCATGGAGACCACCGCGATCTCGGACCCCGAGAAGAAACCCTCCAGAAGGAGGCATACAACGAGGATGGCTAGGGTTTCGATGGCAGCGCCTCCTCCCCGTCGTATTGGTCACGGAGCTCTCCGAACACCACCCTCAGAACGTCATCCAGCGTCACCACGCCCAGCATGTCGCCGGTTTGGGGGGCTTGGACGATCGCAAAATGGGTACGCCTCGACCGGAAGCGGAGGAAGAGTTCCAGGCAATTCGTGTCGGACTCGACGTGGAGCGGCGGCCTAACGCACGCCGTCCAAGGTTTTTTGGCGTCCCACGCTTCGACTCCGATCAGATCCTTCACGTACAAAATGCCGGTGATCTTTTCCCCTTGGGCGTCCGTTACGGGATAACGGGAGTACTTCTCCGATTCAAAACGTCCCACCACCTCCGCCAGGGTCATGGCCTCCCTCAGAAACGAGACCCCGCTCTTCGGGGTCATCACCTGTGAGACACGGATGTCGTCCATTCGAAACACATTGTGAATCAGGCGGCGCTCGTTCGGATCCAGAACCCCTTCCTCCGTTCCCGTGTCCACCATCGAGCGGAATACGTCTTCGCTGACGCGCAAAGGCCCGCGCTCGGTTCCTCCCGTGAACGCCAGCACCTGTTCCGAGATCCAGGAAAGCACATCCCGCAGGGGCCCCACGAACCGGGAGAACCAATCGAGAGGAACCGCGACGCGCGACGCCAGGCCCTCCGGATGCTTCACGCCCATGGTTTTGGGGATGATTTCACCGAAAATCAGCAGAAAGGGGAGAACCGAGGCAACCGCCAGGACCGGAAGGTACTTATCGGCCACTCTTCCTTCCGCAAACTTGTACACGAGGGATGAACCGATGACGCCCACGGCCGCGTTCACCAATTCATTTCCGATCAGGAGCGTGGAGATGAGACGGGTCGGTTCGCGTAAGAGCCTTTGGCCCGCCGCGAAGCTCCGCGGGGCGTCGGCTTTG
>JAZDIZ010000139.1:0-8569 GCA_043804515.1 Pseudomonadota bacterium
GATGTCTCGCCGGCGGTGATGGAACGAACCCTCTTTCACGGAACGGCCAGCTATCATATTCCGAACGCCAAAATCACGTGCCACTCGTGCAGAACCAATCTTCCCCCGAACACAGCAATGAGGGGTTTCGGCGCGCCGCAAGCCATGTTCGCGCTGGAAGCTGCGATCATGAAGGCCGCCGCAACGCTGAACGTCTTGCCCATGGAGATCCAAAGAAAGAATCTTTTGCGGGAAGAAGATCGGTTTCCTTATGGCCAGGTCGCGAAAAATTGCACCGCCGGCAAGTGCTGGGATACCGCTTATGAAAAATTCGCCGTTGATAAATTGAAGAAGGAAATCGCGGAGTTCAACAAGAACAACATTCACAGCAAGAAGGGACTTGCATTGTTCCCGCTCTGTTTCGGGATCTCGTTCACCAAAACGAGCCTCAACCAGGGACGCTCGCTTGTTCACATCTATACGGACGGGACGGTCAGCATCACCACCGGCGTGGTGGAAATGGGGCAGGGAGTCAACACGAAAATTCTCCAGGCCGCGGCAAAGACGCTCTCGATTTCTCCGCGGCGATTCATCATTCACAGCACCAACACCACAAGGATCGCGAACCCATCGCCCACGGCGGCAAGCAGCGGCGCCGATCTGAACGGCAAAGCGACGATCATGGCCTGCGAGGGATTGCTCGCGAGATTAAAGGGTGTCGCTTGCCAGGAATTAAAGGGCCAGAACCCCGGCGAAATCGAGATTAGAGATGAGAAGATTTTTCACAGAGGCAAGAAAACCGATCTGACATGGGAAAGACTGGTTTTTCTCGCCGATGAAGCCAGGGTTTCACTCTCGGAACATGCGCACTATGCCACGCCGATCATTCATTTCAACAAGGCCACTGAAAAAGGCCATCCTTTTGCCTACCACGTGTATGGAACGGCCGTAACGGTGGTGACCGTCGATTGTCTGCGCGGAACATACGAAATCGACCTTGTAAAATGCGTCCACGATTTCGGCTCCAGCATCAATCTCGATATTGACATCGGGCAAGCCGAGGGCGCCATCATGCAGGGCATAGGCCTGATGACGATTGAAGAACTGCTTGTCGGCCCAAAGGGAAAACATGTCTACGACACAATGGGAAGTTACAAGATTCCCGATATCTATTTCGCTCCCAAAAGTGTTGAAGTGGCGCCACTCGACACCCAGCCTGATGCGCTGGCGCTTTTGGGCTCCAAGGCGGTTGGTGAGCCGCCGCTGATGTACGGCATCGGTTCTTACTTTGCCATTCTCATGGCCATGCGGGAGTTCAATCCCGGAATGAAACTTGAACTCTCGACGCCACTGACCCATCAAAAATGTCTGTTGTGGCTTTACGAGAATTGGAGCGGCCCCAAGTCCAACGAACAGTCCGTGCGCTGAAAAGGCCCCGTTTCGTACTTCAATGGGAAAGTTCTAATAAAAATTCATTCGAACTTGAAGCCGGGCTACGGCGTGATGCGTTCCAGGAGGCGCGGGAAGGGGATCGTCTCGCGCACGTGGTGGAGGCCGCAAATCCAGGAAACCGTCCGCTCCACGCCCAGACCAAAGCCGCTGTGAGGGACCGAACCGTACCTTCTAAGGTCCAGATACCATTCGAAGGCTTTTCTCGGCAGACCGTGTTCCGCGATCCGCTTTTCGAGAACCTCCAATGACTCCTCGCGCTGGCCGCCGCCGATGATCTCGCCGTACCCCTCGGAGGCCAGGACGTCCACGGAAAGAGAAAGTTTGGCGTCCTTCGCATCGGCCTTCATATAGAACGCCTTCTGGGCGAGCGGATACCGGTGCACCATGACGGGCCGATCGAACTGCTGCGTCAGAAGCGTTTCCTCGTCGCCGCCGAAATCGTCCCCCCATTTCGCCTTTGCTCCGGCTTTCTTGAGGACGTCGATCGCTTCGCCGTACGTGATGCAGGGGAACGGTTTTTGGACGTTCTCCAGCGGTTTCGTGTCGCGCTCGATCAACTTGAGTTCCTCGCGCCTCTTGTCCAGGACGCGGGAAACCATCGAGACGACGAAATCCTCGGCCAGGTTCATGTTGTCGTCCAAGTCGGCGAAAGCCACTTCCGGCTCCACCATCCAGAACTCCGTGAGGTGCCGTCTCGTTTTGGATTTTTCGGCCCGGAACGTGGGACCGAAACAGTAGACCTTTCCGAAGGCCATGGCTCCGGCTTCCATGTACAACTGGCCGCTCTGCGTGAGGTACGCCTTCTCGCCGAAATAATCAGTCTCGAACAGCGTGGTGGTTCCCTCGCACGCCGCCGGTGTCAAAATCGGGGCGTCCACGAGGACGAAACCGTTGGAATCGAAATAATCCCGGATGGCCTTCACGATCTCGCTCCGGATCTTCAAAATCGCGTGTTGCCGGCTGGAGCGCAGCCAGAGGTGCCGCTTCTCCATGAGGAAGGCTACGCCGTGCTCCTTCGGTGAGATCGGATACTCTTGAGCGGCGGATATCAAAGTCAGGTCTCGGACGGAAATCTCGAAGCCTAGTTTGGAGCGGGGTTCCTTGCGGACCAAACCGCGGATTTCGAGCGAAGACTCCTGGGGGATCTGATCGGCCCGTTCGAATTGTTCCTCGGGAATCTCCCCCTTTTGGGCGACACATTGGATGATCCCGGTTCCGTCCCTCAGTTCCAGGAAACGGATTTTTCCGCTGGAACGCTTGTTGTAAAGCCACCCTCGGAGGCGGACTTCCTTGCCCTCGTACGAGCGGATTTCGTTAATGTAAACGGCCGGTTCCATCCGTTACCTCGGCTCCCCGCTGGAACGTGAACCGCAACTCCGCCAGAACCCCGGTCATGTCGAGATAAAGCGACGGAGTCCCTTCCTGGCGCTTGAACTTGACGAGGTAGTTGGAAGCCCACGGGGTCACGAACGGGTAGAAATAGCCCAGAACCGGATCCCTGCCGGAAGGCTCGCCCTGCACCAGGGCCGGCTCCATGCCCGTGCCCGGATCGGGCGACGTGGAAAGGATCAGGCGCCAGACGTTCGATTCGGGTTTCAGCCTCCGGGCCTTCGGGTCGGTCGAATAATGAGAAACCAGGAACACGTCGTATCGGGTCGCCTCGTCCAACTCCGACTTGAGGAGCGCTTCCGCTTCCGCCGTGGAGAGGCGATAGCGGTCTGCGTATTCCTCGACGTAGGCCCTTCGAAGTTCCGGTGTCCGGTAAGTCACGAACGTCGCGTATTCGACGTTTTCCAGGCCGAAAAAGCGCCGCTCCTGAGTGCACCGGTTCAGCACGTCGTGATAACGGCCGCCGGAGGAAGCTCCGAAAAAGCGCGTCCGATGGCCGCAGGCGAAGGACAGCAGGATGGCCGTGAGAAGAAGAGCGTAGAGCCTGAAGCCGCTTCGAGCCATGTTCAGCCGTTGAGGGGTTTGGATCTGGCGGCGCTTCTTCGGACGGGAACGCCGAACCGCTCGACCGAGTCCAAAAGAAGATCCAAATCGATCGGCTTGTCGAAATACTGGTCCGCACCGAGCCGTTTCGCGTCCTCTCGTATGTCGTCGGACCCGTACGCGGTCATGACGATGACCTTCGATGTGGGGTGTCGCTTTTTCGTCAGGTTCAGGATATCCAGGCCGTTCTCGTTTCCGGTCTTGGACAAACGGACGTCGGTGATCACGACGTCGAAAAAATAATTTTGAAGGGCTTTTTCGGCCCATTCCGCCTTGTTGCACGTGATCACGTCCACACCTTCGGCCTTCAGGGCGTACGAGAGGCTCAGGAGGATGGTTTTCTCGTCATCTACCACGAGGATTCGTTTGGCCGGTTTCATAGGATGAATTCCTTGTGACAGGAACGGGCCGGGCCGTCAAGCGCGCGAAAATGCATGATTTTTAGCGGGCATCGGGCAGTCCGGCAGTCGGTCTCAGTCCCTGTGAACCGGGATCAAAGAAGACAGACCGTTGCCTGATACCGGTCATGGGGACCGATCCCTGGTTGCCTGTTGCCAGATCTTTTAAAGGCGCGGAATCGTGAAGGTAAAGGTGGTTCCTTCCTCACGGCTACTGGCACATTCGATCGTGCCTCCGTGATCCACGATCAGTTTCTTGCAGACCGAAAGGCCCAGGCCGCTCCCCTCGCGCTTGGTGGAAAAGAAGGGTTCGAAAATCCGGGAAAGATTGCGGAGGTCGATCGGTTCACCGTCGTTATGGATCTGAAATGTCCACCCCTTTTCTCCCGTAACCGTGCTCTTGATTTCGATTACGGAGCCCAGAGGGGAGGCTTGAACGGCATTCAGACAGAGATTCAGAATGACTTGCCGAATCTGGGAGGGATCCACACGAACTTGCGCTTCTTCGGGCTTGAACTCGCGGTTTACCCGGATCCCCTGGGACTTGATGTTTTCCGCGTTCAAAGTGAGGACCTGCTCGATCAGGTCTTTCGGCCGGGCATCCTCGAGCTCCAAGCGGCTGGGCCTCGTGTACATCAGGAGGTTCCGGAGCAGCTTGTTCAAGCGTTCGATCTCCTCCAGCATGGAGTTGGCCAGTTCCGCCAGCTGGGGCTTGTCCGCGATTTCGCGGCTTAAGATCTGAGCCACCGACGAAATGCCGAAGAGGGGATTCCGGATCTCGTGCGCGATTCCGGCCGCCATGGAGCCGATGGCCGCCATGCGCGACTGCTCCATGAGCCGCCTCTCCATCTCGGCGATTTGAGTGAGATCCTGGTGGATCCCGGCCCGTCCGAGAAGTTTCCCCCGCTCGTCCACGAGCGGAAACATCGTGACCATGACCGGGATACGCTTTCCGGACTTGTGAAGCCGTTCCGTCCGCACCTGAACGACGCTGAACGGATCGGCCTCAAAAAGGGCCCGCGTTTCGGCCAGGCGCTCCAGGGGCACGATCGTCGTCCAAGGGTCCCTTCCGAGGATCTCTTCGGCCTTGTAACCGAAAATGTTCTCCGCGGCGCGGTTCCAGCTGGCGTACTTTCCGTCGGGACCCAACGTGCTGATCGCATCCACCGACTTCTCCGAAATGTTGGCCAACAGGCGGAGGTCATACTCGGAGTTCTTCAGTTCCGTGATGTCTTCGGCGATTCCGGCAATGCGATAGACGTTTCCGGCCCCGTCCCGGACAGGAAAGGCCCGATCCCGGATCCATCGCGTGGTTCCGTCCGGCCGTAGGATCCGGTATTCCTCGTCGAATTCCCCCATCGCTTGTTTGGCAACGGCGTTCCGAACCCGCTCACGGTCTTCCGGATGGACGGCGTCGAACCACGCACCGGGCCGTTTGTATAAGCTGTCCTTGGTTTGACCCCAAATCGTCTCGTACGTAGGGCTGATGTAGATCATTCGCGTCTTCTGAACGTCGGTCATCCAGAAGACCTCCTCGATGTTCTCGGCGATTTGGCGGAAGAACTCCTCCGATTCCCGCAAGGCTTCGCGTGCCCTCACCATGTCCGTGATGTCGCGAAGGATTCCGGCGAAACAAAGGACCTCCCCCTTGTCATTGCGAAGAGGAAAAGCGGACAGGTCGACATTGATTTTCGTCCCGTCTTTTCTGGTGACTGCGATCTCCCCGTCGAATCTCCCTTTTTGACTCATTTCCTTTAGGATCCACGGGAGGGGAGGTGCGGACATGTACAGGGACGGAGTTCGGCCGGCTACATCCTCATCGGTGAATTGGGTGAGGGTCGCGTGAGCGCGGTTTCGCTCGATAAACCGCCCCTCGGAATCGAGGATGGAGACGGCGTTGGGAGATTCGAGAAAGATCTGCCGGTACAAGCGCATCTTGTCCTGCGCCTGTTTTTTCTCCGTGATGTCCTGGGCGAAAACGACGATCTCGCTCACGTCGCCGGCCGCGTCCAGAATGGGGGAGGTGCTGACCAATAGGGTTGCCCGGTCTCCCGTGGTCCTCGTGATGTTGACCTCCAAATTTCGAAGCGGTTGCTTGGTTCTCAACGTCTCTTCCAGGGGGCTGTGCCCCGGCGGGAATGGACGGTTTTCGGCGTCGGTCAACTGCCAGATCGGGTCGTCGAGGCGATGCTTCATGATCTCCCTGCGGTTCAGTCCGGAGAACTCCTCGGCCCGGGCATTGGCGAATGAAATGCGGCCCGTCCGATCGATCATCAAGATGCCGTTCGGGGCCATCTCCACGAGCGCCCGATAGCGCTCGTCCGCCATCCGAAGCTTCTCCGTAAGAAGCTCCTGGTATTTGAGCTGGGTTTTCCGAAGGGTCTCTTCCGTCTTCCGAAGTTCCAGGCGTTCCATGGCGAGGGCGACGAAGTCGGCGATCGATCCCGCGAAGTCCTGTTCCTCGGCGCTCCAGGTCCTCGGGGTCCCGACATGCTCATGGCAAATGACACCCACCGGCTTTCCGTCGAGGCGAACGGAGGCATCGAGCATGGATGTGATCCCCAGCGGTTCGAGATATCCCGTACGAAATTCCCGAGTAAGCCGGTCCGTCTGCGCCATGGGGGCCACAATGCTCCGGTTCGCTTCCAGCGCCGCGAAATACGTGGGGTAATCGGCGGCTTCCAGCACCATTTCTTGCGTGTGCCGGTGGGGCGATCGTTCAAATAGATCCAGGCAGCGGATGCGCCGGTTTTGATCCTCGAAGAGCCAGCAACTTACGCGCTCGACTTCCAAGGCATCCGCGGCGGCCTCGGTTATCAGCCGAAGGACGCTTGAGAGGTCCCCTTTGAAATATGTGTTGTTTGTCGCGATCGAAACGAGCGCCGACGGCAAGTTCGCGGATGTTTTCGGTACGGCGACCGGCTCGACGGTTGAAATTGAAGATTCCTCTTCGACTCCAGTGTCGCTCTGCGGGGACATAAAATTGACCGATGGACCCCCTCGTTCTTATAGCCCACTTGCCGGAACGCCGCAAAGCGGTGGGGGCAGAAAGATTGCCGCCTACGGCCGATCGGGGTAAACGGACCCAATGACCGAAAAAATGGTTTATTTTGAGGATGTTAAAGAAGGGTACACGTGGAAGTCGGTCCGGCGCACGATCACGGAAACCGACATCGTGCAGTTTGCGGGCTTGAGCGGGGACTTCAATCCGCTGCATACGGACGAAGAGTTCGCGAAGACGACACTCTTCGGAAAACGCATCGCTCACGGTCTCTTGGGCCTTTCCATCGCCTCAGGATTGCAGGCTGCCGAGGATCCGTGGTTTGTGTTGGCCTTTATGGGCCTGGATTGGAAATTCACGAAGCCGATTTTTATTGGGGACACGGTTCACTACATAAGTGCAGTGAAAAAAAAGAGAGACGGGGGATCCGATCGCGGCATTGTAATGGTGGACCGAAAGCTTCTGAATCAGCGGGAGGAAGTGGTGCAGGAAGGGACGTTCACTCTCCTCGTGAAGAAACGGAGCTAGGTTCCACGAGGAGCAGCGGGTGTGAGGAATAGAACGGTTTTAATCACCGGCGGAGCCGGGTTCATCGGAAGCCATCTTGCGAGGCGCCTGCTCGCGGAGAATCACGTGCGGATTCTGGACAACCTTTCGCGGAACGCTCTCGCCCGTACGAATCTTAGGAATCACGGAAGCCTGAAATTCATCCAGGGGGACGTTTGCGACCCGAAGACTGTGGCCGAAGCCATGGAGGGAGTCACGCACGTCGTGCATCTTGCGGCGATCGCAGGCGTCGACACGGTACTGAAGGCCCCCGTGCGCACGATGGAAGTCGCCATCCTCGGCACATACAACGTCCTGGAGGCGGCCCGGCGGGTCGGGAATGTGGAGCGCTTGATCGATGTCTCCACGAGCGAGGTTTTCGGCGTGTATGCCTACAAGGTGGGTGAGGGAAACGTAACCACGCTCGGAGCCGTGGGTGAAGCCCGTTGGACGTACGCCGTGAGCAAGCTCGCGACGGAGCATATGGCCCACAATTACTGCAAGGAATTCCGGCTCCCCACGTGTTCGATCCGCCCCTTCAACATTTTCGGTCCCAATCAGGTCGGGGAAGGGGCCGTTCACGGCTTCATCTTGAGGGCGCTCAAGAACGAGCCCCTTGAGGTCCATAACGAGGGGGATCAGATCCGCTCCTGGTGCTATATCGATGACATCGTGGACGGGATTCTCCTCTGCCTGGAGAGGAAGGAGGCCGTGGGGGAGGCGTTCAATATCGGGAATCCCCGCAATACGGTCACGATTTACCAGCTTGCGAAGGAAATCGTGCGGATCTCCGGGTCAAACTCCAAAATCGTGCGCAAACCGTGGCCGCAACAGGACGTGGAGCTGAGAATCCCGAATATCGACAAAGCGCGGACACTTTTGGGATATGAGCCGAAGTTTGATCTGGAGCCCGGACTTGAGAAAACCATCGATTGGTATCGCGCCCATAGTTAGCCTGCTTTTTTGGGTTTCCGCGGCCTTTGCGCAAACGGCAGCCGTCAGGCCGGTGACGGCGGACGGATCGGTGTCGGTGGCTGCGGAGAACACCGCGCGAGCCCGCACGGAGGCCGTCAAAGCCGCCATGGCTTCCGGTCTCGTCAAAGCTTCCGCGGATCTGCTGACCAGCGACGTGTTTGCCGCAAGCCGGGATATTCTGGCATCCGTATTTGCCGAGGATCCGGGGGCCCGGGTACAGGATTAC
>JAZDIZ010000140.1:0-15384 GCA_043804515.1 Pseudomonadota bacterium
GCAACGCGCGCGGAACGGCGAGTCTCTTCCTTGGAACGGCCTTCTCAGGCCGAAAACGCTTCAGGACGCGGCGCCGCTCGACGGTGCCGGCAGGAAGTTTCTGGCCTCGGCGATGGATCGCCTGCGTCTGTCCGCCCGCGCACTTCACAAGACGATTGCCGTGGCCCGCATGGTCGCGGACCTCGCCGGGGAAGAGCGCATTTCGGTCTCCCACGTGGCGGAGGCCCTGAACTACCGCCCGCCACCCCTACCGGAGTTTTGATGAGACACGACAGCTTCTTTTTCGAAGCGGGCGCCATACCGCCGGAATTCGATCACGACCGGATGACGAGCTTCTTTTTCGCAAGGGCTTGAAGTTTACGCGCCGCGGCGTTATGAGACCCCCAAGCCGGGAGGTTCCGATGAAGTCACACATTCTAGTTTTGGCCGCACTTCTTATCTGCGTCGCTTTAGGGCAAACGGCGCTCGCTCAGGGAACTCAGGGGAAGAAGTCGGAGTTGGTCGTCGGGCGGATCATCGACGGGTTACCGTATCTCAAGGAGATGAAGGACGCGTTCGAGCGCGAGAACCCAAATATCGCTCTGCGGTATGAGCCGCCTCTGGAGGACACGACGAACCGAAGCGCCGCCAAGGCGTTTGCGGAATTGCGCGCAAAGGACGAAGTGGACGTCTTCCTCGGAGGAACCGTCGGCCTGCACGAGGACGCGTGCGAGGGCAAGGTGCTCGAGGATCTACGGACCCTGGACGACATCGCATGGGTTCTTTCGGTCTACCCCAGCGACGCCGAGCGCGGATGCTGGGTCGGGTACTACTACAAATATCTGGGAGTGGTTTGGAACCAGGAGGCGGTTCCGAGCGGTACCTCTTGGGCACCGAAATCGTTCAAGGATCTTCTCAGGCTTCCGGGAGAGGGATTGATCGCGATCCCCCCCGCGACCGGGTCAGCGGCGCGCGATCTCCTGATCGACCTGGCCAACCAGGACAAACCGACGGCGGAGGCTTTCAGTAACGCGCTGGATAGCCATCCGCTGAGTCTGGCCGCAAAAGACCCAAAACTCAGTGATCGTTTGGTCGTTCTGGCGGAGGGGCAGCCGCAGGCTACTGCGCTGGTCGCCCACCGGAAACTGGCCGCCGCCGTGGAGTGGGTCGGCGATGCTCTGAGGCTTCGGGCCGAACGGAAGTATGCGTGCGTTTCGATCGGCATCCCCGACGACGCCCGTCCGAGTCTGAGCGCCTTTTCCGTGCGCAGCGGGAGGGGGGCGAAGGCGGCGACGTTCATCGCGCACGTCCTGGGACCCGACATGCTGAAGAAACATGCCGAACTGGCCTACCGATATCCTCCCACCGAGGGAGCCACCCGGGAGATCTTTCAGGCGCTTCAGAAGGGGAGCGAACTTGCTTACGTTCCCAAAGAGCTCCGGCCGACAGCCGTTGTGAGAGAGGCCGACGTCAACGCCGCCCTCTCCGATAGGGATTATTCCGGCCTTTACGGAAAGAAGGAGCCGGTGGCCTTTGACGACCTGAAGAGGCTGGATCTCTCCAAGGACCAAGGCTGCCCGGCGAAATAGCCCGGATAATTCACAAGGAGAGGGTCGCCCTTCCTCATTGTTAAATTAAGGGGCGCGCCGTTAGGTTCAGCGGCGACTGTGCCCTCTTTGAACCCGGGTTTTCGGACAAGACAGAAGTCCTTTAGACTCATAAATGCGTCGCAAGGAAAGAACGTGGTCGTAGCTGCGAAGCGGAGACGGGCGGGACGAAAAAGCGTGCCGGAAAGGGCCGTATCTATGCATCAAATAACCACGGCCCTTGAGCGCCGAGCGGCGGAGGGCGGCGTAACGCCCGACGACCGCGTCTTTTTCGGACCGACCGGCTTCGCGCCGCAGCCAAAAAGAAGTCAAATCCCTTGACGCTATTTCAAAGACTTCCGGGCGATGAGCTGGACGCGCGCTTCGGTCGGGGAGATCTGGCGCTCGTTGTAGAAAACCAGGTGAAGGTCGCGCACGTGGTCCAGTGCTTCGGTCGGCCGGAAGCACTCGAACGGCTCAGGCTTGAAGCCCCCCTCCATCCTGAGCTGCTCGACCGTGTACGCCTCCAATAACAGCGTTCCGCCTTTATTGAGGCCGCGCGCCAGATTCTTCATCATCGTGAGCTGGGGGTGATAGTCGGTCAGGACGATCGTGTCGTACTTCATCAGTGGAATCAGAAAAAAGTCCAAATCGTTGTTCTTGGCCTCGAACTGGACCCCCGTTTCCTGGGCCAACTTCTTGGCCCGTTCCACGGCCTGGTCGGCGAAATCCACGCCGGTCACTTTGAACCCCTTGGAAGCCAGGTACACCGCGTTCCGGCCTTCCCCCATGGCCACGTCCAGTGTGTCTCCTTTCCGAAGGAGTGAAACGTTCTCATGAAGGAACGAAGACGGGGCTTTTCCGTAAAGATAATCGGGAGATGCGGAATATTTTTTCGCCCACCACTCCTTCGAGCCTTCGCGGATGGGAAGCTGAGGTTCCGTCATAACGGCCCGAATCTTAGCCCAGTTCCGGCTGGAGCGCCTCTTTACAGAGCCGCCTCGACTGGCTAGGTTAACGGCCGATTCACCCATGTTGGAGTTTCAAAAGCTGGTGTCCCCGCTCCGGTCCCTTTTTGGGGAAGAGGGGAAGCCGGGAAGTACGGCGGGCCCGGTCCTGCCGATGAATTCGCCCAACGTCATGCGCGTTGAAGGCTTCCCCTCCGGCTTCCATGTCTATGGAATCACACAGGGACCGGCCGGTCCCGGCCAGGTCCTGTTGGGAGCTAGTGATCCGGTCACGAGCAAGGGCGTGGTCTTCCTGGGGGACGGGCAATCGGAGTGGAAACGGGTCGATCTGCCGGATGAAACCGCCCTGGTAAGCTCTTTCTTAAGGCTTAGAGACGGGCGATACCTGGCGGGCGGCGCGAACTCCGTCGGGCGCGGGGCGCTCCTGATGGGGGATCCCACGGGGACGAGTTGGAAGAGCGTGGACCTGGATCTTCATTCGTACGGAGGGATCGCGGCACTTTTCGAGGCCCCTGACAGCACTCTGGTCGTTACGGCGGGCCAGATTTCGGAACGAGAGAATGCGAAACCGGTTCTGTTCCGGTCCGCCGACCAAGGGATCACATGGACGCGGGAAGAATTTGATTCTTCCGCGACACGGTTCTCGGCCACGGAGACCTGTCGCGACGGAACAACCTATTTAGGAACGGCGGGGGAAGGAACCCCCATCCTGTACCGAAGCAGGGACGGAGGGCGAACTCTCGAAAAATTGCCGGACCTGCCGGCGTACAAGACGTACAAAACGATCAGCCTGAAGCTGGTGAAAGCGGGCCGCGAGCCCAAGATTTTTGCGCTCGTTTCGGGGCATAGGCCCGACCTGAAGGAACGCGTGGTGAGGATGTACGCCTCCACGCTCGACTTCTCGGGCTGGGAACAGCTTCCGGAAATAGGGAATTCCAGTTTTCTGTACTCCTTCCTGGTAACGCGGCGGAACGTGTTCTATGCGGGAAGTGACAAAGGAAGGATTTTCAGGTCGGACGACCTGGGTCTTTCGTGGGAAGCGACAACCCGGTTCCCCACGAACGTGGGCGCGTATGCCCTCTTTGAAGACGGCCACGGGCGCATCTGGGTGGGAAAGGATTTCGCGGTCCCCTCGGCGTACAGCCTATGGCAACTGACGTGAAAGCGCTCTACACGGAATCCCTCATCGATCCTCCCCGCCGCCGGACCCGAGTCGTTTCCGTGGGCGACGTCAAGATCGGGGGCCCGAATCCGATCGTTGTGCAATCGATGGTCACGAGCCCGACGACCGACACGAAAGCCACGGTTGACCAGATCGAGGCGCTGGCAGGGGCGGGGTGCGAGATCGTACGCCTTACGATCCCTTCCATGGCCGATGTGGAGAATCTCCCGAACATCCGGGCGGAGATGAAACGCCGGAAAGTCCACGTTCCCCTTGTGGCGGACGTGCACTTTCTGCCCCAGGTCGCGCTTAGAGCGTGCGACTACGTTGAAAAGGTGCGGATCAACCCGGGCAACTTCGCCGATCGCAAGCGCTTTGAGGCCGTGGAATACACCGATCAGGAATACCGGGCGGAGCTGGAACGTGTCCGTGAGGCGTTCCTGCCGCTGGTGCGCAGGGCTAAAGAGCTCGGCGTGGCCATGAGAATCGGCGCGAACCATGGTTCGCTGTGCGACCGGATCCTGAACCGCTATGGGGATACGCCGCTCGGAATGGCGGAATCGGCGTTGGAGTTCGCGAGAATAGCGGAGGAGGCGGAGTACCGGGACCTCGTCTTCTCGATGAAGGCCTCCAGCTGCCATGTGACGATCCAAGCCTATCGGGTACTGGCCTCGCGGATGAAGGAACTGGGGATGGATTATCCGCTGCACCTCGGCGTCACTGAAGCCGGCGCGGGAGAAGACGGTCGGATCAAGTCGGCGGTGGGTATCGCATCGCTCCTGGCCGACGGCTTGGGCGACACGGTGCGGGTGTCTTTGACCGAGGTTTCAATCCACGAGATTCCCGTGGCCCGCCGCCTGATCGAACTCTTTGCGAGGCCCTCGATGCCGCCTTCCGCCTCGAATGAAAAGATCGACCCGGCATGGGATCCCTGCTCGTACCGCCGCCGGCCCAGCCGGGAGCTGCCCAACCGGGTCCATTCGGTCGGTGGGAACGCCCCCGTGCGCGTCCGCACGCACGTCATCGCCGATCGCCCGGAGGACCTTCCGCGATTGCTCGGGCGGTTGGAGCCTCCGCTTGAGGCTCTGGCGTTAGAGTTTTCCAAACGTGTTTCCTGGGCCGACATCTTAAAACCCGTGGAGGACCGGGTCTCGGTTTCACTCCGGTTGGGAGCGGAGACACCCGGAGATTTGACGGAGCAGATCCCATTCGACGAACTCTCCCTGGTCACCAGTACGGCGTGGGCCGATGCGGGGTATGCGGAAAAACTGGCGGCTCGGCTCGGAAAACGCCCGCTGTGGTTGCGTGTCCGCACGGAGAGCGAGCTCAACACGGCAATCCCGGTTCTGAAGGCTCTTGCGGAAAAGATCCCGGCCGGAGTCGAGGCGGAGGGTACCCGCCTTTTGCCGTTGGGGAGAAAGGTGGCTTCGGCGTTCAAGAGGGAGGGGCTCGATCCCCCGATCCATCTTCATTTTGTGGCGCCCTTGGAGCTGTCGGAAGAGGCAATCCTCCTCAAGGCTTCCGGCGAACTGGGCGGACTTTTGTGCGACGGCATCGGCGACAGCGTGGAAATCTCTTCAAGCGGCGATGTGGGGTTCAACCACCGCCTGGCGTTCGGCATCCTCCAAGCAGCCCGTTTGCGGATGTCGAAAACGGAATACATCTCGTGCCCGTCCTGCGGCCGCACACTTTTCGACCTTCAGGTGACCACGGCCCGCATTCGATCCAAGACAAACCATCTCAAAGGTGTGAAAATCGCCGTCATGGGATGCGTCGTGAACGGCCCCGGGGAGATGGCGGACGCCGACTTCGGCTACGTGGGATCCGGTCCGGGCCTTGTCAATCTGTTCGTGGGAAAGGAATGCGTGAAACGCCACGTCCCCGAGGCGCAAGCGGAGGAGCAGCTGATCCAGCTCATCAAAGAGCACGGAAAGTGGGCGGATCCCCCGCTTCCGCGTCCGGGTGAAGCGTGAAGACGGATCTGCTTCAGAAAGTCCTCTCCATCTCGTTTGACAATCCTGCGGCCTTTGACAGAGCTGTGGACGACGAAGTCACTCGCAACCGGCGCCTCATGTCGAAGGAGCGGCGCGAGTTGACCGACCTCCTCTTCGATTGCGTCCGATGGCGCCGCCGGATCTGGGGCGAGATCTTCCCGTCGAATCTGGATCCGGAATCCCTTCACAAAAAGCTGGAGGACGCGCGCTCTCTTCGGGCGACCCCGCCGATGGCGCGATGGTCCACGTTGTCCGTCGATGCCTTGGCCCGGGAGCTTTCCTTCCCCACGTGGATTCTCGAGCGTTGGGTCGCCGAATTCGGCTTCACGTCGGCCGTCCCGTTGGCTCTTTCTCTCAACGAGCCGGCCCCGCTCACGATCCGGGCGAACGAGCTGAAGACGGACCGGGCGACGCTCAAGAAAGCGCTGGCCGCGGAAGACGTCCCTTCGGCCGAGGGAAAGCACTCGCCGTGGGCCCTGCATCTCAAGGACCGGGTCAACATCCGGTCGCTCAAGGCTTTCAAGCTGGGTTGGTTCGAGGCGCAGGACGAGGCGAGCCAGCTTGCCGTGATCGGTTCGGGAGCGAAGGCGGGGGACACGGTCGTGGACGTGGGAGCGGGGACCGGCGGAAAGACATTGGCGTTCGCGGCGCTCATGGCGAACCAAGGGGGAATCGTGGCCGTCGACTCGGACTCGCGCAAAGAAGAGGAATTCAAAGCACGGTGCAAACGGAACGGCGTGAAGATCGCCCGTTTCCGGTGGGTGGCGCAGGACGACCCCAACCCCCTGGCTGAACTCAAAGAACAGGCGGACGTCGTGCTGGTCGACGCTCCCTGTTCCTCATTGGGCACGCTCCGCCGCCGGCCGGCGCTCAAATGGGAAACCGGCCCGGCTTCAATCCCGAAACTGGCCGCCCGCCAGATCGCGCTCCTCAAACGTTCGGCGTCTCTGGTTAAACCGAACGGCCGTCTTGTCTACGTTACGTGCACGATCAACAAGGAAGAGAACTCCGCCATCGTGGAAAGATTCCTGCAGGACGAGCCCGGCTTTGCCGCTCCATCCGCCCCCAAAACATTGCGCCCCGACGCCGAAGGTACGGACGGATTTTTTGTCGCGACGCTTGTAAGGCACGCGTAATTCGATAAAAGCGAGGTTCATCTTCGGACGCAACGCGCTGCGCCGGAAATCGCCGGAACCGGTTCTTTATCTTACACTGGCGACAACACAACCAATTGTTATTGTTTGTATTTGATTAGCTTTTGGATAAAAATTATCCAGAGCTGGAAACAATAGCTCCCCCCCGCAAGGTCGGGAAGCATCACGTGGCACTTGGCGGAAGCCGACACATGCGGGACGAAAATCTCCTCGGTTCTGTTTGTCCGATTTTTTGTTGTGACAAATTGAAATGACACGCTTTTTCCTCCGCTCCGCCTGCGTGGCATGTGGTGTGCACAACCATCGGTCATGACACAGTCGACAGCTTATAAATTTTCCACTCTTATCTTTTGTCTTGGCCTCGCGATCACCGGATGCGCCGGAAACGACGTGTTCATGCTCGCGAGTCCCGACTCTTCCCCGCCCAAAGGCGGGCAGTCACCCGAAAAGGACGCCGACGACACTCTTTTCGGAGGCGGCATGGGAAATCTGACCGGCCAGGTACCCATAGCTCCCGTGCTACGGGTCGACGGCGTAGGGGCGACCACGATCAGCCTGGGTTGGAATAAGGTTGATTACGCCGACGGATACAAGCTTTACTACGCTTCGAGCTTGCGTGGCACGTTCGACGCGGCCACAACTTCGTTCTTGGAGCCCGGCCTCAGCCAGGGGCGTTACTGCTACCAACTGAGTGCCTTCAACAGCAATGGCGAGAGCCCGCGCTCGAGTCCTCCGGTGTGCGGAGACATCCTCCCCTGCACCAACACGGCTGGCCCGACGATTGAAATCCTGCCGACCATTACGGAATCGGTGTACCCCAGCGTCGCCAATACGGCATTAAGGCCCGTGGCTGTCGGCGCGGCCCTCGCAGGATTCCATCAGAGCAACTGGATTGATTTCAACTTCAGAATCGCCGATGACGTCGATGGCTGCGGGGATCTCAATTATGTTACGACGAAGGTCTTTGTTCATGGCTCATCGACCCGCTGGGAGAAAAGCACGCCCGAATTCGAAGGTTACTCGGGGTACCATAACAACACTCTTACAGCGCCCGTAGGACCAACACAGTTCGGGTACTTCGACATCGAACTCACGGTCTCGGATGGCATCCACCCCGCGTTCACAGCGCCACGGCAGGCCAACTACTTCGAAATCAAAGCACTGCCGGGGAATTCCGAGCTCCCGTCAAACAAGACACTCACCCTCAGCAAGTCCGCAGTCTGTCCCAAAGAAAACTTCACGTTAACCTATGAGTTCGACGACGATTCGCTCTGGACGGACACTTCCAAGACCACACGCGCTCTTGGGAACGAATGGCTCCGCGTACAGATATTCCAGGCAGGAGTCACCCAACCGGTCCACGACGCCTATGCGAAGTCGGGTGTGGCTTCGCTCCATTATGACGATAATCCGTCGGAGGCTGAGCTGTCAGTGAGCTATACCGCGTTCGCATACGACTACCAGCCCAAAGGAGCCGGCGCCCAGACGTCGGTTATCGTCAAACAGGACACCGGCCCCCCAACCGTCGACGTTCCTAGGGTCTCCCCGGCGCCGATTGATGGAAAGCTCGTGGCGGATACGGAGTACACAGTCACTTCGACCCCCCATGACGACTGCCCGGTGTCTTATCAACTCTCCTATTCCTTGAACTATGGCTCCTTTGTTAACTTTTCCGGATCGTTCAAGCCAGGCACAAAGGGCTGTAAGGCAGGAGACACGGTGAAGTTCAGGGCGATCGCCACGGATTCAATGGGGAATAAGTCCGTCCCTTCCGACTCGCAGATTTACACGGTGACGGCGGGTCAGACGCCGACGCTTGGGATCTCCGTCTCGCCACCCCCAGCGCCGAGAACGACGTACGCGCCGCAGGATTCGGTCACAATCATACTCACGGCGACGGACGATGACATGCCCACGCTGAAACTCGTGTACCTCCAGATGAGACAGGTCGGCATGCCGAGTTGGGAGGATTTGGTGCCCCAAAACGGCCTCTTCAGCGCCTACACACCGAAGACGATTAAGCTCTCGGCCTTCGGCGGTTTCTACGACTTTCGAGCCCGCGTTCAAGATAAGCAGTTGAAGATCGTGGACGCATCCAAGCAGATTCAGGTGGTCGAGAGCGCAACCTCACCCCTGGTCGTCTATCTCGACATCAATCGGGACGGCAGCATGGATCTGGGCAAGAACCCGATGACCGAGATGACCCAGTTCGACATCGACGGAGACGGCGTGAAGGAGTGGACGCACTGGCTTAATAAGGGCGACGCGTTCCTCATGCTCCCGGATGGGCCGATCGACGATTTCCATGATTTCGCCTCGTTGGATGAGCTCAAGGCCCACGGGGATGTCATCGACAGCGACAACCCTTTGTACGGCAGCGTGAGGTTGTGGACCGACGCGGACTCGAACGGCGTGGCCGATTCAGGGGAGCTTCGGTCGCTGGCGGAAGCGAACGTTCATGATGTCGTGCTTAGCCCCTCCTGCGGGTTCCATCTGAACCCCTAGGGAAGCACCAGACATGAGACGAATGGCGCTAACCCTGACGCTTGCGGCCCTGGCCATGGCGGTATCGTCGCAGCCACTCGCCGGGGATGGACGCGTATCCGTCCTTGAGGAGATTCGACAGCTCACGTGGGTCCACCTCCAGTTCACCGGGGCGAGGAACCTGCTGGCTCCGGTAATGGGGAGTGTCTACGTCCTCCAGAGATCGGTGGACCTGGCGAGCGAGTCGCCGTTCCTGGCAGTGCCCGGAACGTTTCGGGAACAAAGAGGCCTGTTCCTGTTCACTCGGGACCGGGACGCCAAACCTCTGTTCGTTCCGCTCTTTCGGCGCGGACGGCCCCTCGTATCGTTCTCGTCATTCGGCCCGGAGGCGGGCCGGCGGGCGTTTCTTAGGATCGAGGGCGCAGCGGGCCTGGGATCGTTCGCGGCTTCGGTTCAGGCACCGAAGGGAGAAAGCGAGTTCTCTCTTTTTGTGCATGCCGAGAAGAATGGAGGGCGCGATCCGATGGACGGCCCGGTTTTTCAGGGGAACCGCTCATATCCCCAGGAAGATCGGTCGGGGATTGACGCCCTCCGTGCTCTCAAGACGGCCTTGCTCCGAACGCTCGAGAGTTTTTTCCCTCCCGCTCGAAGCGACGACCTGTGCGCTTTTTGGAAATTGACCTCGGCCGAGAGGCTTCTTGGCGAGGATGGCGGGGGAGGGGCGGTCACGTATTGTCTGGACCATGTCTCGGATCCCGGAATTCGGGAAACCTGTGCGCGGTTAAAGCGCGCGCTGCTGGCGCGACCCGGTGACAGCAAAGCTTGCAACACGACCGAACCGTTTCTCACGCAGGTCAAGGGGGCACCTCGGACATGAATCCCCGTGTCGGACAAACCACGGTAAATGCGCAGACCGAGCACGAAATCGATCTGTTGGGGACGATTACGCACCAAACGATCGATTCCTTTGAAAACCGAATCTCCGATCTCGAAATGGATTTGCATAGAGCGAAACGGCGCTGCACGTGGGCTTGCCTGGGTCTGGCGGGCGCCGTTGTCCTAAGCAGCGCCCTTCTGGCGGCGATCCCACGGAAGGGGACGGCAACCCATGCGTCGGCGGTGTCCGAAATCAAAACCCACAGATTGATCCTTGTGGATGAGGCGAAAAATGTCCGGGCCAGCCTGGCCTTGAATGCCCAGCATCAGCCGGTACTGGAACTCTTCGACGCCAGGGAGGAATTCCCGAGGGCCTCGTTCGGCCTGGGCGCGGATCGAGGAGCGGTGCTCTCCATGCGGGATTCGAGGGGGAACCCGCGGATCATTCTCGGAAACGCCGGGGCCAAACAGGGGCTCGCGTTTCTGGACGAAAAAAATCGGGAGCGCGGATATGTCGGGTTGGCGCTCGACGGGTCCCCGAAAGTGGAATTGTCGGATGCGGACCGAAAAGGCTGGGCCCGGATGATGGTCTCATCGACGGGCCTGCCCGTGGTCTTGGTGGGGAAAGACGGATCTCCTTCGGTAGGCCTCGCCGCCTCGGAAAAAAACCGGAAAGGAGCAACGCTCTTTGTCCAGGACGCGGACCGCAAGGTTCGAGTTCTTCTCGGGATGGATGAGAAGGACGAGCCGGCCTTCGTGTTCCTAAAACAGGAGGGCAAAACGCCGGCACAGGCCCGGCAGGGGTCAGGCGGGACGATGACGAAAGTCGCTGAAGGGGCCAAGGACAGGCGCGGGAAAAACTAGCAGGTCGCGCAAAAAAAGCCGCATGCGTTGTTGCTCGCTCATTACGTCGTAGGTGGTCTTCTCTCCTTACGGTATCGTAATAATCCGGCTGTGGCGGAAGCGAAAAAGCCCACACTCTTGGATGCTTTGAAATCGTGGCGGACGGGGTCCGTCTCGCTGCTCTCCTTCGCTTCCGGCCTTCCGCTCGGCCTGGTCTGGATCGCGATCCCCGATTGGCTCCGGAGTACGGGCGCCGACATCCGCGTCGTGGGCCTGGTTTCGCTGGTCCAAATTCCGTGGGCGCTCAAGATTTTCTGGTCGCCCCTGATGGACCGCTATTCCCCTCCGTTCTGGGGAAGGCGGCGAGGCTGGATCGGAATCGCACAACTCGCGCTCTTTGCGCTCACCCTTGCGCTTGCGGGGGTGGGGAGCCGGCCGGACGCTCCTTGGGTGATCCTCGCTCTCGCTCTCGCGATCGCCGTCGCATCGGCGACACAGGACATCGCCTACGACGCCTACGCCGTCGAAGTGCTTCATCCCGAGGAGCAGGGAGTAGCCGTCGGGGCGAGGCAGGCGATTTACCGGGCGGCGATGTCCGTGGCGGGGGGAATCAGCATCACGCTGGCCGGAATGGTTTCCTGGCCGGTCGTCAATATCTTCCTGGCCCTACTCTATCTCCCGATGCTCGCCGTCACTTGGCATGCGCCGGAACCGGACGAACAAACGCTGGTTCCCAAGACGCTTCGCCAGGCCGTTTGGCATCCGTTTGTGGAGTTCTGCGCAAGGCGGCGAGCCCTGGCGATTCTGGGTTTCCTGGTTTTCTACAAATTGGCGGACAATCTGGCCACATCCCTCATCCGCCCGTTTCTCATCGACATGGGATACAACAACTGGGACCGCGGCATCGGCCTCGTGACCGTGGGCCTTTCGGCCACGCTCTTCGGCGGGTTCGTGGGCGGGCTGGCATCGGTGCAGTTCGGTCTCGGGCACGCCCTCTGGATTTTCGGCGTTCTCCAGACGCTCGCGAATCTGGGGTACGTCTTCGTCGCGAGATCGGCCGAAGTCGATCGCTGGCTCATGTTCGGCGCGGTGGGATTAGAAAACCTGGCCATCGGACTGGGTACGGGCGCGTTCGGCGTTCTTCTGCTCCGGTTGGCCCGGAAAAGGTATGCGGCCACGCAGTACGCGTTTTTCACGGTTCTGTTCGCGCTGCCCAGAATTCTGTCGGGCCCGATCACGGGCTACGTCGTCAATCTTTTCGGGTGCGAGCCGACCCGTTGTTATCCGGCCTCTTGGGAAAAATTCTTCTGGCTCACGATCCCCGCCGGAATTCCGGGCCTTCTTTTGCTCGCGCGCTTCTCACCCATCGGCACAAGGGAGCCGACGATTCTGGCGGAGGAGGAAACGAAGAGGTCTGCGCCGGTCACGTGGGGAGGACTTTTGGGCCGCGGGTTCCTGGGCGGCGCTGCGGGTTTCGGCGTGGCCCTTCTCGTGAGCGTCCTTGTGGCGGGATGGAACGGGCGCTCCGGCGCGGCGATGCCTTTTTCCGAGAGCCTTTCTCTGGTTTTCTCCCCCGCGGATCTTTCCGCCTGGATCCGGATCCTGGCGATGGCCGCGTTTAGCGTCGGATGCGGTCTCCTTACGGCGGCGGTCTACGCCGCGCGCCACGGTGCCGCGAAGGGCCTGCGCGACCCCTCGGTTCCGCCTGACGCCCAGCGCTAGTGATACCCTCGGAGCGAGCCGGGACATTCGCCGTCGCTTCCCAAACGAAGCTTTGGCGGAACGAGTTGAATTTTGATAACCCCCTGGATACACATGAGAGACCTCGCCGTAGCCGGAACGGCGGAGGCGGGACGGGACTATAATTCGCGTTTGCCGGCGGCGCCGCTATAATCCCCGCCTTCGCGGAGTTCCGATGCCACACAACCAAGATACGGCTCACAAACGGGCGATTAAGGCCTACCGAAACCAGGAGTTCATCGAGGGTCCGGACGCCAGACTCATCCGCATCCTGGCGGAGTTCATCGAACCGCAGGTGCGGTTCCGGAAATTTCATGTCTCCGACACGATTGTTTTTTTCGGCTCCGCCCGCGTGAAGCCGAAAGATGAGGCGCTCAAGGACTTGGAGATCGCGAAAGCCAATGCGGAATCAGGAACCGCCGCGGCCCAGGAACAGCTCGCGGAGGCCGAGAACCTGGCGGATATGTCGCGCTACTACGAGGAAGCCAGGGATTTGGCAAAGCGGCTGACGACGTGGTCCAAGAGCTTGGGGAAAGGGAACCGCAGGTTCATCGTGTGCTCGGGCGGCGGCCCCGGAATCATGGAAGCGGCCAATCGTGGGGCCCACGACGCGGAAGGGATGACGGTGGGGTTCAATATCTCCCTGCCCTTCGAGCAGGAACCGAACCCGTACATCACATCCGTCCTGACTTTCGAGTTTCATTACTTTTTCATCCGCAAGTATTGGTTCGCCTATATGGCCAAGGCGTTGATTCTTTTTCCCGGAGGGTTCGGAACCCTAGATGAGCTTTTCGAACTCCTGACGCTGCTTCAGACGAAAAAGATCACAAAACGGATCCCGATCGTCGTTTATGGAACGGAGTATTGGAAGAAGGTTCTGAACTTCGACGAAATCGTACGCCGGGGAATGATCAGCGCCGAGGACAGTAAACTCTTCCATTTTTGCGATACCGTGGACGAGGCGTTCGAGTACCTTACGACCGAGCTCATGCATCTTTATTCCGAACAGGAGGTGGCCCGATGAAACGAATCTTCTTCTCCTTGTTGCTGGTTTCGATCGCGACCCCGCAGGCCATGGCTACGACCGTGGAGGGTGGCCAGGAAGCGCAGTACGTCTGGGTCCGGGACACGGCGGTTCTTCCGCAGTTCAAGATCCAGATGGGCCTGGGCTCTCTGGGACGGGACTTCAACGGGCACCGGGGCCTGGTGATTACGAACTTCTTCGGCGCTGAGTTCGAGGCGGTGAAAGACGCCTCCCTCTCCGTGGGATTGCCTTTGGCCGGAACGTTGTCGGCCGGGCCGGACAATTACGGAATCGGAAATGTCATGGTGGGCGGAAAATACGTGGTGCCTCTGGACCGGCTCCGCCTGGCGTTGGGGATCGATGTGGCGCTTCCGACGGCCCAGAACAGATCCGCCGTAGGGCTTTTCACGCCGCGCTATTTCCAATACGTCAAGGATCAGGTCGCCGCTTCGCCGTATCTTGCGTTGAGCCATGTAGGGGAGCGCCTTACGGCCACGCTGGCCGTTTCTCCCGACATCCAGGTGTTCACGACGGTTCCGGCGGGATTCGATAAGACCGAGCTGGTTCTCTCGTACGACGGCGCTCTGGCGTACACGTTTTTTGAAAACATCTGGCTCACGACGGAGTTCGGCGGACATTCGTCCCTGACCTACACGGCGAACCACACGGCGTTTTTCGGAGGCGCCGGCGTCCGTTACCAGGACAACGAGATCTCGGTGGGGGGCCATCTATGGGCTCCGTTCACCGCCCAAGAGAGGGACCGCATTAATCTGATGGCGGCGTTCGATCTCCGAGTGTTGTTCTAGGACGGATTATTCACGAGGGTCGAAGCAGGCGCTCCGTCGCCCGTAACGTGCGGCGTGGCATAGCTGGGGGCTGTAGAAAATTTTCAGAAATCACTTAAAAGGGCGGTGGCTCGTAGCGTGCTGCCGGTAAAGTGGGCCGAGATTTCTTGAAGGTCCGCGGATCATTTTCAGCAGTTGTTTAGCGGGAAGCGAGGCGGCGGTCTATTCGGCCGCTGGAGGCCGCTCGAAAGCAATTCGGATTCGGACTGAAACATCTTTATGGCCAGATACTGATTGTGCATCCGGCAGAGATGCCGGATGTTCTCCTCGTCCGATGACCCTCCCGAGAAGTAGGAATCCATATGGTCGAACTGGAGAAGATAACGGCTTTCGCATCTCCGTCCGCTCTTTGGATCCACGTATTCGCACCGGCCTTTGGATCGATCCCGGACGATTTGTTTGACGTCGGCCGGAATGTACCGAGGCGGAGGAATGGGTTCGGTTGGGAAATCAGCTTGGTTCTTCAACCTTACCGGTAAGGTTAAGGCCTTTTTCCTGTCTTTCCGGCTTGGATCCTTTTGACTCAAGTAGAACTCCAGACAGACGGCAAAAAGCTCGGAAACACTGCAGCGGCCCTTGAGATCCCAAAATCGCTCCATGGATTGCCGGGTTTCTTTAGAAATCGGAAACCTCACTTCGCTCATCTCCGCAGTGATGGACCGGACCGTCTCAGAAGTAAGGGGTTTTTCGGGAGCTTCTTTCAGAAGGACCTTTTCGGTTTCCCGTTTG
>JAZDIZ010000141.1:0-8795 GCA_043804515.1 Pseudomonadota bacterium
CGTGCCGGAAGTGAACCCTCACCTCCTGGAGGTGATGCCCGCCCGGCGCATCTTTCCGGTGGCGAACTGTTCGGTCATCCAACTCATGGTGGCGTTGGGCCCCATCCACCGGGCGGCCCGGATCCGTAGGATCGTGCTTTGCACGTACCAATCCACATCCGGTGCGGGGCGCCGTGCGATGGAAGAGCTCTCCCGGCAGGTATCGGACCTTTTCAGTTATCGCGAACCCAGGGCGGAGGTGTTCCCGCATCGGATCGCGTTCAACGTTCTTCCCCAGATCGACCGCTTCCTGGAGGACGGCTCCACAGGAGAGGAAGCCAAGATCGTTCAGGAGACGCGGAAGATATTGGAGGACGAGTCGATCGGCGTTTCCGTGACGGCCGTTCGCGTTCCCACGTTCCATTGCCATGCCGAGGCGGTGAACGTCGAGACCGAGGAGAATCTGACCCCCGAAAGAGCGAAAGAGATCCTGAAAAGAGCCCCCGGCCTGATCGTAGTCGACGAGGAAAAGCGGCCGTATCCAGTTCTGACGGACGCGGAGGGAAGGGACGAGGTGTACGTGGGCCGGATTCGGAAAGACCCTTCGAGGCCCAACTGCCTGAACCTCTGGGTGGTGGCGGACAACCTGCGCAAAGGCGCCGCACTCAACGCATTACAGATCATCGAAAGCCTGCGCGGGCGCGCGCTGATCTAAGACTCCGGCATCAGGCAGTCGGGCATCGGTCCCCGTGATCCGGCTTCGAGCAAACACAAAACTATTAACTGCCGGAGCGGCTGGCTTGGAACGTTCCCGACCCGTACCCGGCGGAGACTCCGTCCATGGTGAAGTACGTTGAGAATTGGCCGCCGATGGATTGAAGCACTCCCGACTCATCTAGTTCGGCGTCCGAAAGGAGCGTCACACTTCCCGTCCCGTTCGTAACGCTGATGGTTTGCGCCCCGGTCGGGTACGTCACCGTGAACGAGGCCGCGAACGTGTTGTTGGCGGTGTCCAGATTATACGTCCCCTTCAGGTACTTGCCGTCGGCATGGGTCAGAACGAAGTCCATGGTGTTGCCGTCCACGTCCGAGAAGCTGAAGCGAAGGCGCTGGTCGTTGCCGACCGGGCCCATCGGCTGCGACCAATTGGTGAAATTGATGTTCACCACGGCGGATTGATTTCCCGTGGTGTCTCCCGCCGGCTGAACCGAAGCGTTCAGTGTGGCCAGCGCCGGCATTTGATTGCACGAACCGGCGGCGAGCGCGGACAGGAGAAGCAGAACGAGAAGCATCGTACGGCGCATCAAATAACAGTATAGCAGAAGCCTGTGCTATCATCGCGGGGCACTGGCATGAGACTCCGAACAGCCCTGATTTGCGCGCTTTTTTCCGTCTGGATGCTCCCCGCCCCGGTTGCGGCATACCCCGATCGTGCGGCCGGAGCCGTAGCGTTGACCGTCCAACCCAAGGCCGTTCTTGTGGGGCCCACGTCGCGTTTCATTTACGTTCTGGACAACGCCACGAGCGCGTTTTCCGTCGTGGATACGCTCCTCTTTTCCGAAACCCTTCGGGTCACGTTCACAGGTACGGGGGAAGATCTGGCTCTTTCGAACGACGGAACCAGCCTTTACGTTCTGACGAACACGCCCGATGTCGTCTTTCAATATGATCTCACGGACCCCTCGATCCCGGCGGGCCCCACGACGCTCGACATCGGCACGTCGGGCGTCACGTTCAGCCGCATGGCTGTGGCAGGAGCGTCCGGTGCGGATATCCTGGCGCTGGTCAATTCGACTTCCCTCTATGCCTATGACGTCGAAAGCGCGAAGCTGGAGACCAGCGGATCGCTGGACCACCTCTCCATCTCTACGCTGACGCCGGCGTCCATTCGGATGACGCCCCATCAAAACCGCTTGGCGATTCTCGACAATGCGGACCCCTTCGCGATTTTTGATCCGCTCGGTTTGACACAGACGAGCGCGCTTCTGTCCCTCGAATCGTCTACGTCGGCGACAACCCACGACTTCGTGGATGTTGTCACAGGAACCACAGGGGCGCAGTACGCCTTTGCTGTCAACAGCGTCACGAATGGCGAGGTCTGGATCGTCAACACACCCTCTACGGGAACGGCGTTTCTACAGGACGCCGACCTAACAACCACAGCGACGGACCCGATCGTCGTTGGAACAAATCCAACGACGGCCGTGTTGACGCAGGTCAATAGAGCGGGCGCCAACGCCACAGGCACGGGAACGTATTTGTTCGTCGCCAACAACGGTGACTCCACCGTATCGGTCGTGGACACGATAAACATCGGGAGTTCTACCATTGCCGTAACGCCGATTCCGACGCCGATCGCGGGCGTAGCCAACGTTCCGCCGCGTGGAATGGCGGCATCCTCGGTGGACGAAGGGTATGTCTATGCCGCGAACCAGGCCGGATCCGCGCTGACCGTCATAACGGACCAACCGTGGGTGACGATCGTGAGCGCGCCGACCGGACCGGTCGATGAGAACCCCTTTGACGTGCAGATCAAATCCAGTTCGGACGGCACGGTCACCGTCGCCAAGTACACCGGAAAAACGACGGATGCGGTGGCCACGACCGCGGGAACCACGCTCGCTTCCGGACCGATTACAGCCGATACGGACACCACGTTCACGATTCCAACGGACGGCCTGGCCGCGGGCGCCAATACGATCGTTTTCTTCGTTCAGAACGGCACGCTCCTCGGAAGGGCGGCCATCAGCGTCACGAAAGACGTCGCTCCGTCGACGCCGGGGAATTTCCGCGTCCGATTCGGAAATCAGAGGATCATCGCTTCGTGGGACGGCGTGAGCGCCGCGAACCTGAGCCACTATCTGGTCTATTTCGGCACGTCGGACGCCTTCGAAGGCGTGGCGGGGCTCACGTCGCCGGCGCGCGTGGAGGCCACGGCGGGAACCCACCACGTGATCCAACCCGTGCCGAACGGCACAACCGTCTTTGTCCAAGTGACGGCCGTGAGCCAGACGGGAAAGGAGAGCGACCCGACCGAAACGCTTTCGGAAACGGCGGAGGAGACGATCGGACTCCTTGGCGTGACGGGGGAGAGGGGGGGGTGCGCCTCCACCGGATTCGGCTGGGCGGCCTGCGCGTTGGTCGCTCTTCTCCTTCGGCGCCGTCGGCAGGTTGAGCTGCTCCTGCTGTCCCTCCTTTTCGTTGCAGGCCAAGCCCGCGCCGAATCGACGATGGCCAAGACGGAACCCAGCGCTGTTCCGAGAACCTCGACGGAATTTCGCGTGGGCTGGTGGATTCCCTCCGACTCGAGGGTGAAAAGTTTCCTCGGAAAAGGGGGGAACGAAACCTATCTCGTCCGATTCGGCGTGCTGGTAGGCCCTGTGGACGTGGGCTTGGAAACGGGGCTACTTCATGAATCGGCCGCCATGCTGGGGGTTACATCGGGAAAAACCAGCGGCGACTCAACGAAACTTACGCAAGTGCCGATCGAATTTTCACTCCAGTTGCCCCTTCGTCTCGGAGCGCGGCCCATTCTGGTGCCTTTCGCCCGCGTTGGGTACGACCTGATGTATTTCGACATCAGCGAGCCGGACCAATCGGAAAGCGGCGCCAAACAACTCGTGGCGTTGACCGGGGGCCTTCGCTTCAACATGGAGCGTTTTGTCGTCGGCAATGATTTGGAAGATCTCATGGGGATCGACCATTTCTTCCTCGAAGCCGTGGTTACGTACCGCCACCAATTCACGCGTGGGATCGATTTCGGGGGCTGGATGATCGCCCCCGGCCTTGGAATCGAGTTCTGATGAGGCGGGCGAGGCCGGGTCCGCCGGCGGGGACCACACGTACGATCCGTATCGATGTCCAGTACGACGGGACGGACTATGTCGGATGGCAACGCCAGGCGCGCGGAACTTCCATCCAAGGGCTTCTGGAACGGGCCCTTTCGAAAGTGGCTTCCGAAAAAATCACACTTTTCGGAGCGTCACGGACGGACGCGGGAGTCCATGCCCGGCAGCAAGTGGCGTCGTTCTCCCTGAAAAAATCCCGGACGCCGATCGAAGCCTTCGTGAAGGGAACCAACTCCATCCTTCCCGACGACATTCGTGTGCACCGTGCGGCGGAGGTGGACCTCGGCTTCCTGGCCAGCGGCACCGCGAAGGAAAAGACGTATCGGTATTTTCTTTCGCCGGGAGAGGACCCGCCGGTCTTTTATCGGCGGTACTCGTGGAACATACGCGGTCCCATCGACATCGGCGCCATGCGGGACGCCGCGGCGGCGTTGGTCGGGATGCACGATTTCTCCTCCTTCCGAGCCGGCCGGCCGGACACGAAAACGTCGGTTCGGACGATCCTCAAGGCCGAGTGGGAGGTCACGCCGTTGGGCCTGGTCTGCTTCGAGATCTCGGGCACCGGGTTCCTAAAATATATGGTGAGAGGGATCGTGGGGACCTTGGTGGAGACGGGCCTGCACAGACTCGCTCCGGAGGAGATGAGACGGATTCTGGAGTCGAAGGATCGCAGGGCCGCCGGGCCGACGGCTCCGCCGCGAGGGTTGTTCCTGTGGAGTGTGGTGTTCTAGCGGGGGTTGAGCTAAGGTGCGCGAATGGCGATTAAGAGACGACCCAAAGTAAAGCGCAACCGCAAGCGAACGAACAAGCTCAAGGCCAAATTAGCCCGCCGTGCCTTGAAGCGCACCCGCCGACCAAATAAGGATTAAGGGTTAAGGCTTACCAGTCCCGACGAAGCCTTGGCGAAGGTGGTTAATCCTTAAACGCTACCTGGGACGCCGACGCTTCTCTTAGCAGCCGTTTGAGACGTCCACACACTTGCCCGTTTCGTAGTAACATAACAGGCAGAAGCTGGGGCAATGCCACAAATATCCGTTTGAGAGGTAAAGCTTTTGGCACGTACCCCCGCCTCCGGAAGCGCCTCCAGAGTCATCGGCTACCCTGAACGAGGAATAGATGGCGGAAGAATCCGGTTGTGTGCTGGTGCTCTCGTCTGTTACTGCCCCACATGCGGCCATTGCGCAGGCGAGAATGAAGATGATTGCCCTGGGAATCCTCATTTCGACCTCCAGTGAAAATGCCGAAAGAATAAATTGCAAGACGCGTGCCAAGGTCCGCTTGGAGGGTTCCCCGGAAGATGCGCGAATTTTCGGGTACTTACCGCGGCGGCCAAAACTGGAAAGAGTGGAACATTGCAAACAAAAGTGCACACCCCCCCGCAAAGCTTGCGCACCCGGGCGGAAAGCCCAGGAATCCGGAAACCGGAGACGGTTTTTCGGGGACAGATTGCCTGTGTGATGCCGGAACGCGGCCTGACGATCGAGTCTGTTTTTCTACTTGATCAGTTTCTTCCGGCGCAGCATGAGGAAGTATTTCCATCCGTAGATGAACCAAAATTTCTTTTGCCGGTCGGTCATCTCGATCTTGATCCCTTGAGTCCGTTCGATCTTGGCGAGGAGGTAATCCACCCATCCTTCCACCGTGAAGATCCCCTTGGGCCATCGAATCTGGGCCTTCATGCGGCTGACCGCCAGGAACCAACGGGTCCGGGCCCTGCCTACAAAGTCCCATAGCCCGCGGGGCGGTTTCGTATAACGGCCGTCCGCGCCTTTCGTAAGAAGGAACGGAGGGCCTTGCATCTCCTCGAGAATCGAACCGTGCACGGCCAGATAGAATTCCCGTTCGGCTTCAAAAAGACGTTGAATCTTGTCTTCCGCTTCCACACGCACATCGGCGGTGTAGCTGAAGCGCAAGGCCTCCTTGGTGAACTCTTCCAGGCCGAACGTCCCGGGCATGAGGTGAACGACCTTGGAATCGATGGTCCGCAAGGCCGAGGCTTGCGCGGCCACGATCCGATCCGACACCCGCTCGTCGCGGGTCCAGAGAAGGGCCAATCTCTTGGAGGCGCGCCCCAGGATATAGCAGTCGCGTGCGTGGCGGGACGTCTCACGGATGAGATGGCGCAAGCTCAGGACGTTGTACTTGGCCGTCCGGCCCGAGATGGCGAAGTGATAGATGTTGGGGGGGAGAACCCGGTTCAGGATTCTGTGGAGGCGTCGGCGATGGAAGGAACCGTACGAATCCACGACGACGAAGAAATCAGGCGTGGACGTTTGAGTCCGCGTGGCGTCGCTCAAACATGAGCCGTACGCCAGAAGCGCCAAGCATCGGTCCCCGACCAGCTCTTTGAGCCGGGCCAGAAACGGTTCGAGGCGTTGCGGCGAAAAGTCGAGCAGTTTGGCGCGGACGAGATCGTTCAACCCCGGATTCATTCGGCCCCTTCACACGGCCTCGACGCGGTTCCGCGTCGAGTTCTTCACCTTGTACATACGCTCGTCGGCCAGCCGGATCAGATCCACTTTGGTTTGGGCGTCCTCCGGGAATGCGGCCACGCCGAAGCTGGCCGTGAAATGCACGGCCAGCCCCATGTCCTTGAGGAACGTGTTGCGCTCGATCGCGTCCCGGAGGCGCTCGGCGGCTTTTACGGCCGCCTCCTTGTCCGCCTCGGGAAGGATGATGACGAACTCGTCCCCGCCGTAGCGGGCGGCGAAATCCACCTTCCGGATCTTGTTCTTGAGAACCTCCGCCGTTTCCTTGAGGAGCTGGGAGCCGTGGATATGGCCATGCGTGTCGTTGACCTGTTTGAAATGGTCGAGGTCCAGGAAAATCATCGCAAACTTCCGGTTGTACCGGGACGATCGCAGGACCTCGGAATCCAGAAGCGTGTGGAGGTAACGAACGTTGAACAGCGTCGTCAGGTCGTCCGTGATCGTGAGTTCCTCGATGCGGGCGAAGTTCCGCGCATTTTCGATCGCGATGGCGGCGTAGTCGGCGATCGTGGAAAGCATCGCCAGTTCTTCCTCGACGAAGACTTGCGCGCCGGGGCCTTTGCGCCGGATGTCCATGACGCCCAGGTTCGTGCCCCGGCACCTAAGGGGAACGCACAGAAGCGACGCCGTGTCCTCCGGAATCCGAACGTCCGGGGGCGGCGTGTAGCGTTTGTCCGGTGTCGGGTCGGGCCAAAGCAGCGGCTTTGTGGCCTGGATGACCCATCCGGCCACCCCTTGCCCGACGCGGAGCTTGTCGTTCCGGTCGATGGAGGGCTCGTTGATGAGAATCTCGTAGGTGAGGTTGATCCCGTCCTTTTCAAGAAGCAGGAGCGACCAGCTCGTGGGTTGCAGGAGTTCGGACACCCTCTGGAGGACGGCCCGCAGGATCTCCTTGATATCCAGAGTGGAAGTGAGCGTCTTTCCGATTTCACCGAAGATCTGCAGGGCGCTCACGGCCCTCTTGAGTTCGTCCAGTAGTTTTCGGCCTTCCATCGCAATGATCCTTGGGCTAGATAGGAATGTACCGTAACTCGCACATGAAGGCTCAAGGGAAAATCATTCTGGCCTCCGCGTCGCCGCGGCGGAAAGAACTCCTAAAACAGCTTGGAATCCCCGTCGAGGTGGTACCCAGCGACGTGGAAGAAGCCGAGGAGGGCATCGATCCCCGGACTTTTCCCCTCAGCATGGCGATCCGGAAGATCGAGGCGGTTCGGGCGCGCCTGGGCGCCTCGTTTAGGGGCTGGCTGATCGGGGCCGACACGATCGTGGCCCTCGGAACGGAGGTCTTCGGCAAACCCAGGGACAAGAGCGAAGCCCACGAAATGCTTCGAAGGCTCTCGAATCAAACGCACACGGTGTACACGGGATATCGCGTCGAGGATTGGGCCGGGAAGGGTGAGGAGGGCACGGTCGTCACGGACGTCACGTTCTGCGAGCTTTCAGATGAGGAAATCGAGGCGTACATCTCCACCGGGGAACCGATGGATAAGGCCGGTGCCTACGCGCTTCAGGGACGGGGAGGGGCGTTCATCCGGTCGATTTCCGGCTCTCATTCGAACGTTATCGGCCTGCCGCTGTTCGAAGTGGTCCGCGCCTTGCGCAGATCGGGTGCCGTTCGGTGACGGTATCCTTTTCCGACCGATGGCAAACCGTCCAGGGCAGCGTCGCCAGAGCTTGCAAGAGAGCGGGGCGAAATCCCGCGGAGGTTCAAATTGTAGCGGTGAGTAAAACCGTTCCTGCGGACGGGATCGCCGAGGCGTATCGCGCGGGCGTCCGGATCTTCGGCGAAAGTTACGTTCAGGAAGCCCTCCCTAAAATCGATGCTCTGGCGTCCGAGGGGGAATGCTCCGGGACCGAGTGGCATTTCGTAGGCGCGCTTCAGTCCAACAAAGCGCGTCAGGCCGTGACCAGGTTCGCCCTGATTCACTCCCTGGACCGCTGGTCCCTCGCGAAGGAGCTGGATAAGGAAGCCAAGAAGGCGAGCCGGACCGTCCGGTGCCTGATCGAGATCAATGTCGCCGGCGAAGCGACCAAATCGGGCGTTTCTCCAAACGAGCTTCGCGCGTTTGCCGAGAGAATTTCCGGCGAGACAGGCCTCATCGTGGAGGGAGTGATGTCGTTTCCGCCGTTGGCTGAAGATCCCGAATTAACCCGGCCTTACTTTAGGAAAACACGCGAGTGCACCAGTGAGCTGGAAAGGTGGGGGCTGCCCAGAGTGACCGGCAAGACGCTCTCGATGGGCGTGACGAGTGATTTCGAAGTCGCCATCGAGGAAGGAGCCACGCTCGTCCGCATCGGCACGGCGCTCTTCGGTTCACGATCATGATGTGGAGACAAGAACATAGAAATAACGAAGGGTTCGGAGTATTATCCTCAACATGAAGCTCAGCCCACTGGATCTGCACCAACAGAGGTTTCAAAAGAGCGTTCGCGGGTACGACCCCAAACAGGTGGACGCGTTTTTGGAATTGGTCCGCGC
>JAZDIZ010000142.1:0-2649 GCA_043804515.1 Pseudomonadota bacterium
GAGCTGGCCGCCTTCAAGCTCCCTCGTCCCGCCTGAATGAAGCGCCCCTCTCTCGGACAAAAGTCCATCGACGTCCGCCGGGTGGAGCTCCGCTTGTCTCCCGACCAACGCCGGGTGGTCCTGCGGCCCCTGGGGTTCGCCTGCGATGAGGAATACGTCAAAATCATCCGCCGGGCCCTGGCGCTTGCGGAAAATGACGTCCGACGCGTCTTAGATCAGGTCCTGGAGGAGTTTTCCTGCCGCCATCGGTGGCTGATCAAGCGCCTTTTGGCGAGGTTTCACCACCTGGAACATTTCCTGCCCACGGGCGGCGACATCTCGGAAGCGCGAAAACTGCTGATCGGCTCCTACTTCATGTTCGAATATTCGGCCGAGTCCGCGGCGCTCTTCAACCCATCCATCCTTCCCCATCCCGACCAATCGGGGCTGCCTAAGGGGGGCCTGCGCTTCATTCTAAGCCTTCGGTCGACGGGGGAGGGTCACGTATCTTCCATCTCTTTCCGTAGCGGCGTCGTTGACGCGCACAACAGCGTTTCCGTGGACCCGGCATCGCGTTTCTTGACCGAGCCCGAGCTCATTGAAAACTCGACTTATCACAAAGCTATCTTCGGGCGGAAAGTCGCGGAAATGGGCCTGGCCGGCGAATGGGTGGAACGGGTGATGGGCCGCCTGGGAGACTTTTTCACCCTCAAAGAACTCAAGCACGGCCTCGAGGAGGTCCTTCAAGAAACGGCCCCCGGACAACAAATCCGGGACGACAACACCGCCAAAGGCCTGTGGCTTTTGGCGCAGTCCAACTACGACATTCGGTTTCCGCCGGACCAGGATCTCTCCGAAAGGATCATTTTTCCCGTCACTTCCACTCAGAGCAACGGCCTCGAGGACGTGCGTCTGACGGCGCATCGAGACGAAGGGGGAAAGACGGTCTATTACGCCACCTATACCGCCTACGACGGCCGCAACGTGCTTCCTCAGCTCTTTGAAACGGAGGATTTCCGGCACTTCAAGTTCGCCACGCTCAACGGCCCCGGGGTGCAGAACAAAGGGATGGCCCTCTTCCCGCGCAAGATCAAAGGCCTATTCGCCATGCTCTCCCGCCAGGACGGCGAGAATATTTTCCTGATGTACTCCGACAACGTGCATTTTTGGAACGAGTCCCGACTCATCCTCTCGCCCGCTCACCCCTGGGAGTTCGTGAAGATGGGAAACTGCGGGTCTCCCATCGAGACGGAGGCGGGCTGGTTGGTGCTGAGCCACGGGGTGGGGCCCATGCGGAAGTACTGTCTCGGCGCTTTTTTGCTGGACCGGGATGATCCTTCCAAGGTGATCGGCCGGCTGCAGAAGCCCTTGATGTCCCCCGAAGGGACCGAACGGGAGGGGTACGTTCCCAATGTCCTCTATACCTGCGGGGCGCTTGTGCGCGACGATCAACTTATCCTGCCCTACGGCATGTCGGATCGCGTGACCGGATTCGCCATCATTCCCATAGATGACATCATGGCCGCCATGGCTTAAAGGGCTGCCCCGATGACTCATACGGTACTGTAACGTCGGGGTTCCGAACGGAGCGAACAGTCTTTTTTCCTAAGCCAATATATCCTCGCCCGGATATTGGCCCGGGAAGACGTCACAGGCTCAAGTTAGCTGGCCCACCGCCGCCGACGCCACTCTTCCCCCTGCTTCTTGTCGAGGAACGTCCACGCGACGACCCGGCTCTTCTTCTGGCCCTGGGACATCTCGATCGTCCGTGTATCGGCTGGCTTCACCCGTTCCAGCGCTTTCAAGACGCTCGGCAGATTGGCCGACTTCGAGATCAACGTTGAGAACCACAAAACCTGCGTGCCGAGCGCCGCGCTCTCCGAAATCAGGCGCCACGCGAAAGCCGCCTCGCCGCCCGGGGTCCACAGCTCGGCGCCCTGGCCGCCGAAGTTCTTCTCGGTTTCCGGGCGATTGAGGTTCGCCCACTTGCGCTTGGTACCGGCCTGGGCCTCGTCGAGGGAAGCGTTGAAAGGCGGATTGCAGAGCGTCAGGTCGAAGCGCTCATCGGGCTTGAACAGACCCTGCAAGACGGCGGGCGAGGTTTGCAGGCGCAGCTTGACGGCTTGGGACAGCGAGGCGTTCGCCTCCACCGTCTTCCGCGCGCAGGCTAGCGCCACCGAGTCGATGTCGGAGCCCACGAAGCGCCAGCCGTATTCGGCGTGGCCGATGATGGGGTAGATGCAGTTGGCGCCCACGCCCACGTCCAGCACGCATACGGAATCCCCGCGCGGAATCGCCCCCTCGTTCAGGGAGCCCAGCAGGTCCGCGGCGTAGTGGATGTAATCCGCGCGGCTGGGGACGGGCGGGCAGAGGTAGCCGGGCAGAATGTCCCAATGGTCCACGCTGTAGAAAGTCTTCAAGAGCCCCCTGTTGAGGGCTTTGACGGCAGCGGGGTCGGTGAAGTCAATCGTCCGCTCCTTTAACGGGTTCAAAGTCACGAACGCGGCCAGGTCCGGGACGCTCTTCGTGAGCGCCTCGAAGTCGTAGCGGCCGGTATGCCTATTGCGCGGGTGCATCGATCCCAGTTTAACCCTTTTGCCGATTCGTGGATCGCGTTCAAAGGGAACTTTTGAATGTACGTCTTCAGCGATTTTGACAAATTTTGCTTCT
>JAZDIZ010000143.1:0-6829 GCA_043804515.1 Pseudomonadota bacterium
TCTGCCCCGCTTCGATCCGGATTCTCTTGTGCGTGGAACGCCTCTTCGGCGGTTTTACGGAGATGAGATACGTCCCGGGCGCGATGCGTTCCTGCGTGCCCGTCAGGGGGACTATTCCGATCCGCCGCCCGTTCGCAAAAACGCGGCTCCTCTTCGGGGCGTTGATGTGAAGCGTGCCGTAGGGAGCCGCGATGCCCGGGACCGCGACACTTCCCTCAGAAGGGACCGGCCGGGGGCCTGCGGCGCCGGACGGCGAAGGTCCTCCAAGGGGCAAGAGCCAGGCGAAAACGGAGATCGCGCAAGCCGCCCCGGCGGCCCATAAAAACACGGGGCGTACCATCGGGCGCTTGTGCACTCGGGCGCGGAGGCCCGGCGAGAAAGCGCCCAGGATGAGGGATTCCGTCGGGACGAGCTCTCCGGGAAGCGGCGTTCCGTGCCGGGATAGAAGCGGGGTCTTCTCGATCGGAGGCTCCTCCCGTTCCGCGGGATCCGGGTAGAGAGTTTCCATCCATGCCGCCAATTGGTCGGAGCCCCCGGAAAGCCACGCCGGATCAAGCGCAGCGGAAAGATCGCGGCGGAACTGGGCGGCATCCTTGTGCCGTTCCGCGGGATCCAGCCGAAGCGCCCGTACGATCGCTTCATGGACGGCGGAGGGCACGCCGGGACTCAAAAGGGAGGGAGGCTCGAAATCGGCCCGTTCGATCCTTTTTAAGAGCTCGAATTCGGTTTCCGCCGCGAAAGGGTGTTTTCCCGTGATCAGTTCGTACAGCATGACGCCGGCTGCGAAGAGATCCACGCGGAAATCGATCCTCTTCATTTGGAGCTGTTCCGGCGCCAGGTACCGGCACTTCCCCTTGAGAATGCCCGAGCCGGTTTCCTCGCGGGCGATGTCGGCGCGGGCGATCCCGAAATCGGAGAGCTTGATCATGCCGGCATAGGAGATGAGGACGTTCTGCGGGCTCACGTCGCGGTGGACGAGATGGAGCGGCCCCGAGCTTCCTTCCGATTTGTGGGCGTAGTCGAGGGCTTTGAGCACTTCGCTCACGATGAAGACACAAGCCTGCCAGGGGAGCGGAACCTCGCGCTTCTTGGCGTCGGCCAGGACCGTGCGGAGGTTCCGGCCGTGCACGTATTCCAGGGCGATCAGAAAGGACCGCTCGTGCCGGAAAAAATCCAGGATCTGCACGATGTTCGGGTGGCTGAGCTGGGCGTGAAGACGGGCTTCGTCTTTGAGGAGGCGGAGGAATTCGGGCTGGTCGGCGTATTGAGGAAGAATCCTCTTGAGGGCGACGGGTTTCTCCCATCCCTCCGGGCCCACTTTGATGGCCTTGTAGACTTCGGCCATCCCTCCCTCACCCAGCCTCGAGACCAGGATGTAGGGGGGCCCGGCCTGCATCAGATCGGCGGCGTAAGGCGCGGAGCGATGTGTTCCCTCAGAACGGAAATCTTCACGCGCTCCTGCTTCATGCTGTCCCGCTCCCGAACGGTCACCGTTTCATTCTCTTTCGTCTCGCTGTCCACCGTGATCCCGAACGGCGTTCCGATCTCATCTTGCCTGCGGTACCTGCGGCCGATGGAGCCGCTCACGTCGTAAAACACCCGGAATTCCCGGCGCAAGCTCTCCACGATCCGCTCCGAGATCTCGGGCAGGCCGTCCTTTTTCACGAGCGGGAAGACCGCCACCTGTACCGGGGCGAGGAACGGAGGGAAGCGGAGCACGACGCGCTCCGTCTCCTCCGCGTAGGCTTCGCACAGGACGCAGAGCACGGTCCGGTCGCAACCCGCGGAAGTCTCGATGATGTATGGAAGGTACCTGTCGTTCTTCTCCTCGTCGAAATACAGGAGGTTTTTCCCCGAATATTCCTGATGGCGCTTGAGATCGAAGTCGGTCCGGTTGTGGATCCCCTCCAGTTCCTGCCAGCCGAAGGGGAAGAGGTATTGGATATCGAACGCCGTCTTGGCGTAATGAGCCAGCTCGCCGGGGCCGTGCTGATGGAACCGGAGATGATCTTTCGAAATTCCCAGCTGCTCGTACCAGGCCATCCGGTCGGCCTTCCACACGTCCAGCGTCTTCTCGTCCTCCCCCGGCCGGACGAAATACTGCATCTCCATCTGCTCGAACTCCCGCGTGCGGAACGTGAAATTGCCGGGCGTGATCTCGTTGCGGAAGGCTTTGCCGATCTGGGCGATCCCGAACGGGAGCTTCTGGCGCGAGGCGTTCAGGACGTTCTGGTAGTTGACGTAGATTCCCCTGGGCGGTTTCGGGCCGGAGATAGACGATGCTGGCTTCCGACTCCACCGGGCCCATGAACGTTTTGAACATGAGGTTGAACTTGCGTGATTCGGTCAGCTCCCCGCCGCAGTTCGGGCATTTCTTGCCCTCCACTTGGTCCTCGCGGAACCGGTTCTTGCACTGCTTGCAGTCCACGAGGGGATCCGTGAATCCCTCCACGTGGCCGGAGGCCTCCCAGACGCGGGGGTGCATGAGGATCGAGGCGTCCAAGCCTTCGATGTTGTCGTGGCGGTACGTCATCGCGCGCCACCAGAAATCCTTCACGCTGCGCTTGAGTTCCACGCCTAAGGGACCGTAGTCGTAGCAACTGTTGATCCCGCCGTAGATCTCGCTGGACGGGAAAATGAACCCCCTCCGTTTCGCGAGGGATACGAGTTTGTCCATGGTGTCCGGTTGCTTGGCCACTGATTCTCCCTATGGGTTAGGCACCCTTATCCGCTCCAGCCGTATTGCGCCCACCGGGGTGTTCATGTCCCTCCCGCCGGGGCAGCGATACCACTGTTCCGTCGGGTATAAACGATAACCATTTGATTTTCAAAGCGAAAAATATAGGGCCAAGGAGGCACGGCTTTTGCTCTCAATAGGGATGAGGCGAGAAAAGGATACCTATATGACGAAACGGATTTCGACAGCGGCTATCATCCTTCTTCTGGGCGTGGCCCTTGTGGCATGCGGCAAGACCAAACCAAAGGACACCGTCACTCCACCGCCAGCACCGGTAGTACAGCCGAAGCCGGTGGTGACGTCGGCGAAGCCGGTGACGCTGATCCTGGTTGATGTGGCGTTAAGTCCGGCGACGGGCATCCAAGTATTGTCCTCTCAGCTCTTGGCCTACAAGACGGCGGACAAGGCTCCGATGGATCTGAAGGACGTTGTGGACGGAGACCCCGCAGGGGCCCAAGTGGGCCTGACGATAAAGGATGAGAAGGATGCCGGCACAGAGCTTTCCCAAATTTTAAAGCAGGACAAGGACAATGCCGGAAAACCCATGCAGGTATTCGGACCTGAACGAGACGACAAAAATGTCCAGAAACTGGCCGCTGCTGCGAAGGCCAATGTGTTTCATCCGTTCACGATCGAAATGAACTACCCGGAAACCCCCCAGATGAAAGCCGAGTTCAAAATTCCCAGCGACCAACTGATCGCGCTTCCCCAGGCACTCTTCGCCGTCGCAGGCGACGTGAAAGGCGCTGAGCCGGAAGCTTCGGACATTTCAGGCGCTGCCGCCACGATCAACATGAAGGCCAAAGGCCTGATCGGTTCAGCCTGGCAATCCCCTAAGAGCGCGGGCCCGAAGGTTATTTCAGCTGACGGGGAGCAGTGTTACATCTCCATTGCGGCCGCAGCCGTTCTGGTCTCAGATAAGGAGCCTGCCAACATCGTGGTCGCTTTCGATCCCGCGAAGAAGACGATCTCCGTCGCATCGGACGTCCCTGATGCGGAGCTGGCCAAGCTCAAAGCCGGGGCCACGGATAAAGCCGTATTGCTGTGTTTCGCGGATATCCCCGCCACCAAGATCACGAACAAAGGTGGTGGCGTGGAGATCCAAGCCACCGTGCAAACGCCGATCGCGAAGCTGACCGTAACGGCGAACTAAGGCGCTACCTGAACCGAATAGTTCTCTTTAAGAGCGCGCGTTAAAAACGCGTAGAACGCGTCCGCTCCGATCCCGAAGCGGGCCGAGGCTTTAAGCGAAATCGAAACCACTTCCTGGCTTGAGTCGGACGCCACGGGCATCTGCGGGATCTTCTTTTCCGCCAGGATCACTTTCGCCGTCTGCCAGGCCTGCTCCCCCAGCTTAAAAGGATCGCTCGCCACGGCCATCAGGGCCCCGCGCTGCAGTTGGTCCGGGTCGGGTGTGATGACCGGGATATTGTTCTGAACCGCGAACGCGTAAACCGCCGCCAGTGCCGTGTCGGTGGCCGTCGTAGCGTCCCGGATCAGGTAAAAAGCGTCGATCTTTCCCACGAACGCGTTGATCAGCGATTTCGCGTCGGCGGCGGAATCGATCTTGAGCGACGCCACACGCAAGCCAAGTTTGCCGGCCTCGGTTACCAACAGATTGAACTGGTCCTGGGAAAGCTTCGGGTTGTAGATCGTCCCGACTGTCTTGCGGGCCGGAAACAGGGATTGAATGAAAGCCAGTCCGGTCTTGAACGGCGGGTCGCTTTCCATCAAAACGACGTTGGCCCGCTCCGCAACCGGGGCGCCGTACGCGTTGCTGGCGATGATGGGCGTGGCCGGAAGCATGTCGGCCAATTTTTTCAAGGGAACGTCCCCGATCGCGAAGATCAGGTCGGGGGCCAACTTTTTGATGTGAGCCATCAACGCCGTGTCTTTTCCGGAGTCGTACCGGAAGGCCGAGATCTTTTCGGTGGCGAGGGAGCTGAAGCCGCTGAAATACCGCCGGCCGTATGCCGAGTCACCGGCCTTCACGACGACGATGGTTGAGGCTTGGAGGGACGAGGCGGCCAGAATCAGGCCTGCCGAGAGAGAAAGGAGAAAACGGGCGGATGTCATGCGCGCATCATAGCGCATCTTTGCAGCAGCGGAAGCCGATATCCTCGTCTTTGGTCCCCTGGAGCACTTCCCGGAGGGAACTGCACCGGCTGCGCCAGCCGGGGTGGTGGAACGAGCCGCCGTGCGTGATGCGGGCCTCGGTGGTGAACCGTCCGCGGCTGGACGTCCACTCGTCGGCGTTCCCGCTCATGTCGAAGACTCCCTCGGGGGTCACGCAGCCGGGGAATGTCCCCGCAGCCGCCAGTTTTCGATCGGAAAGCTCTCCCGAACCGGGCTCTTTGCGTTCCGTATCGCAGCGGCTGGGGTCCCACGTATCCCCATAAGGGAATCTCCGGTTTCTCACCCTTGCGCCCGGCCCTTTGCAGGCCCGCTCCCATTCCTCCTGCGTGCAGAGACGCTTGCCGACCTGAGTGCAAGCCAGCTGTGCCTCCGTCCACGTGACGGCGGTCTTGGGCACCGCCGCCTTCCGGTTGGGAAATTCGTACCGGTCGACGCAGAATTTGCCGAGAGGCATCCGGGCCGCTGGCGGTTCCACAAGACTGTTCCAATCGGGATCGTTCCGGTCCGACCCGAAGAGAAACTCCCCTGCGGGGATGACCGCCATGTCCGAGGGGCACGCCTTGGGCGGCGGAGGCGCTTCCGCCCTGAGGGCCTCCTTAAGCTTTTTTTCCGTCTGGGTGAGTTCGCGCTCCTTTTCGCTGGCGCGGGTTTCCGCGGCCCGGAGTTTCTCTTCCATCTCGGAGATGCGCGCTTTGGCCTGCGCCTCCTGTGCGTCCGCGGCGGCGCGCAGGTCCGGGTCCACAGGGCCGGAACGCGGTTGCACGGCGCCTCCCGGCGCCGCAGAGGGAGGCACCACAGGAGGCGGCTTGGGTATCCTGGTGTGAAGCCAAACCCAGGAAAGGCCGGCCGCAAGGATCATCAGAAGCGCCACCCTCCCGAGCCGGGAATGCCAAAGAATCTTGGGCCATCCGGCTTGGGTGATTTCGTCTCCGAACGCGAGGGCTCTGGTTCCGGGCTCTCCCGCCGACGGGCCCATGCGGTGGGCGCTCACATCGGTGTCGGCTTCGCCCTCGACCTTCCCGCCCTCGATCAGAGCGGTTATGCGCCGATTCACTTCGGAACTCGACTTCTCGCGTGGGAAGAGCTCCTCCACGAGCTGGCCCAGTTGCGCCGTGAGCTGTGTCGTGGAGATGTCGGTCATGAATTCGCTCAGTTTGGTCGCGATCTCCCCGCAGGTTTGCGGCCGGTCCGCGGGATCTTTCGACAGCATGTCCATGACCAGCGACTCGATCTCCGACGGGAGATCACGCACGATCGTGCCCAGGCGCGTGATCCGCCCCTCGCGCACCTCTTTGTAGCGCCTCTGCGTGTCTTCGGCGCCGTACACTTTAATGCCGCTCAAAAGTTCATACGCGATGATGCCGAGCGAGAAGATGTCCGAACGGCGGTCCAGCGGCTTTCCGAGGGCTTGCTCCGGAGACATGTAGCTGAACTTTCCCTGGACCTTTCCCGGCTGGGTCTTGGAGAGCTTGATGGCGGCCTTGGCGATTCCGAAGTCGGTGATCTTCACGTCGCCGGAGCGGCTGACCAGGACATTCTGCGGGCTCACGTCCCGGTGCACCAGATCCAGAACCTCCACGCCGTCGATCCGAGCGCCATGGGCGTAGTCCAAAGCGCGAGCGATCTGAATCAAAAGATAGAGCGTCAGGTTTCGGGGGAACATTCCCCTTTCTTTGAGGTATCTCTGAACCAGGTTTTTGAGGTTCGGCCCGTCTACGAACTCCATCGCGATGTAATAGGCGCTCTCGAACTTGCCGAAGTCGAAGACCTGAACGATGTTGGCGTGATGGAGGTTGGACGAGATCCGCGCCTCGTCCACGAACATCTGGACGAACTCCTCGTCTTCGCTGAATTCCGGCAGGATCCGCTTGACCGCGAGCGTCTTCTCGAAACCCTTGATCCCGATCAGCTTGCCTTTGAATACCTCCGCCATACCGCCGACGGCTAGGCGGCGGG
>JAZDIZ010000144.1:0-5061 GCA_043804515.1 Pseudomonadota bacterium
CGGACGTGATCTTCGGGCATTTGCTTATTGTGGATGCGGGCGAGAACGTGTCCACGGCCTATGTCACGGATTCGACGGATTCGCTGACGATCGGGGACCGGGTTCGCTCCCGCGTGGAATAATAATCATTGAGGCTTAACACTACTCCGTTAAGTAGTTGACAAGGGAGATCTTCCTGCGATACTGGAGGTATGCGAGAGCGCGATCTTCAGCGGGTTCAGAAGAAGCTGGTTCGGTTTGTGGAGCACTTTCGGCCGGAGTTGGGGCGTTCGGAGCGGCGACATTGGTGTGGGATGTATCTGTCGGGGTTGATGCTGGACGGGGAGAGGAAATCGATTCAGCCGTTGGCGGAACGCCTTCGTGGGGGCAATGAACAAGCCCTTCAGCAATTTGTGAATCAAAGTCCGTGGGCGTTTGAGCCGGTGCAGGAGAAGCTGGGGCCGTGGTTGATGGAGCGTCTGGGCGGGGGGAAATCTGGCTGGCTGGTGCTGGACGACACCGCGTTTCCGAAGAAGGGGAACCACTCGGTGGGTGTGGCGCACCAATATTGCGGAGCGCTGGGCAAACAGGCGAATTGCCAGGTTCTGGTAAGTTGGCACTGGGCAGGGAAAGTCCATTTTCCGCTGCGAGGAGAGTTGTACTTGCCGGAATCGTGGGCACGGGATCGAAAGCGAAGGACGCACGCCGGGGTCCCGTTGCGGCGCGGGCGGTTTCAAACGAAGTGGAAGCTGGCCCTTCAGCTTCTAGATACCTTTCGGGAAACGACATCCGCATCGGGGGTTCTCTGCGATGCGGGGTACGGGCAGATCAAACCGTTTTTGCACGCGTTGGACGAACGGAAGCTTCCCTTCATGGCTCAGATTCCGGGATCCATGAGTTTCTGGCCGGCGGAGGTCCCGACACAGGTCTCCTCGGTCCGACGCGGTCGACCGGCACACTTTGCGATCGTCCAGGACTCCACCGTAAAGCCGTTCCAAGCTCAGGTGTGGGCTCGGCAAATCCCCGGCGATTCTTCCGCGTGGACCCGAGTGACTCTTCCCCACCAGCGGCGCACGGTCGTTGAGGTGGCCGCGTGTCGAGTCCGGGAAGTGGATAACGGATATTGGCGCCGACCGGGAAAGGAACGATGGCTGCTGGTGGAGAAGCGCGGGACCGAGTTCAAGTACTATCTGTCCAGTCTTCCCGAGACCACTCCCGTGGCGAACCTGGTGATCACGGCTCATGAACGATGGAAGGTCGAGCAAGGGTATCAACAACTCAAGGAGGAACTCGGCTTGGATCATTTCGAGGGGCGCGGCTGGCTGGGGTTCCACCACCATGTCACTTTGTGCTTCCTGGCCTACGCGTTTCTTCTCCTGCTCCAACACCCCCACGGTAAAAAAAACGGCTCCTCCCGACACTCCCAGCCGTCCGTCGCTGGCTCAACGATTTGACCCGCTTCCGTCTCTGTCCCCGGTGCCGTCGGAGATCTGTGGCTCAAACTCCGTCGTTTTTCAATTCGTCTTGATTTTACTTAACGGAGTAGTGTTAACTATTAAGAATTAATCCTTAATATTTCACTCCAGGGGCACGCTCGGCGGGCGGTATGGCGGGTATATCTCGTGGGTCGAGCAGACTCTCCTCTCCGTGACGTTATCTTCTCCGCAGAGCACGTTTGCATTTGTGCAAACGCGCGATTTTCTTCCGGCCTTACATTGGGACCAAGCGCCGCAGACCCACGTCATTTCGCATGGAGCCACGGGCATGGCTCCGACGTAGTCCCCATTTTCGTCGCCTTGGACCGCCGCCGACGTGGGCCAGAGATAGAAATCCTCCTTCGCCGTCGGGCTGGAATTCAGAAAGAGTCGATCGGCGGGACCTAACTGGATCGAGTGAACATCGTCCGGGCTCCCAACTGCCAGGCTGGCCGCCCGCCAATCCGATAGAGACGAGAATTCGGAACTCATCGCGAGCGCGTACGAGTCGGTCGCAAACGCGTTGAAGTCGCCGTCGTAACCCGTGAAGCTGAAGCTCTCCAGGCTGAACAGCGGCGAGTCACCCTGGTACGCCATGATGTTGTTCTTCACGGGCTCCGCGAGGCCGTCGATCTGATGCGCGATCGAGATGAGCGATCCCGCGACTGCGCGATAGATCGTGTTGTGGTCCAGCGTGTACGCGCCTTGGCTTACCCACCGGACCGTGGGAGAGGAAGCTTCCGCGGCTGCGGTGGTCACGAAGATGTTGGCTGTGAATAGGTTTCGGCTTCCGCCGCCGGCATCCAACGCCGTCCCGTTCGAGACGACGAAGTTGCCCCGGAATACGCCGTTCGATGCGAAGAGGCCGCCGCCTTCTTCCGCGTCGGCGATTTGAATCCCGCTCAGCGTGTTGTTCTCGGCCACGAGATCCCGAACCGGCCCGCGGGCCAGGATGAAACCGTCGGCCAGATCGTGGATTTGGATGTTCGTGATCCCGTCCGGTGAATGGGCGTTCACGAGGATCGTCCCGTTCACGAGGAACCCGTGTCCTGCGACCGTCACGTCGTTCTGGTCGATCGTGAGGCAAACGCCGCCCGAGGCATCCAGGTCGCTCGCCAAGTTCAGGACCGAGCCCCTTTGCACGCTGACACCGCAAGTAGTGACATCCGTGGGAGGCGGAGCCGTGGGTGTGGGTGTAGGCGTCGGAGTTTCCGTCGGCGTCGCCGTGGGGGTTGCGGTCGGGGTGGCGGTAGGCGTTTCCGTCGGCGTGCCTGTGGGAGTTGCCGTCGGCGTGCCTGTGGGAGTTGCCGTCGGCGTAGCTGTTGGAGTTTCCGTAGGTGTAGCTGTGGGCGTTTCGGTCGGCGTGGCCGGAGGATTTCCGGAATCCACGTTTTGGTTGATGGCCGGTTGCTTCGCCGTATCGGTGCCCGGTGAACCACCGCATCCGGCCAAGAGGAATAGGGCGAGAGCCGCGAGTCCCGCTATTTTGAGTTCTTTCGTCATCGATTCCATCCTGGTGTCCCTCTAATGAGCAACGGGCATGCCATGCTCCGCGGAATTAATAGCTAGTACTTTCGGCTACTTGTGGTGGTTCCATCCGGTGACGTTCAAGAACGTAAATTAAAGATGCGCATCCTTGGTTGCGCTATGGCTTTCCGCCGTAGCCGGGACTTCGTCACTAAAAGAGCCGAAGGAGAGGTCCCTTTCCGACCTCAGTCCCCTTTTTCAGGTGATCAAGACGTTCCATTTCAGGTATTACCGTGGTATTCCTATAGTATGTCATCAAAGGCATACCCACTGAGCGAAAAACTGGCCATCAGCCTTCCTCGATCTTTGCTGATGCAGGTCGAGAAGTTTCGAAAGAAAACGGGAGAGACTCGCAGCTCCCTTTTTCAAAGAGCCATCCGTTTGTTTCTGGATAGTCACATCCGAAAAGACAAGATCGAGCAGTATGTCACAGGTTATTCAAGGCATCCGGAGACAGCGGATGAAATCAAAGCAGCGGAAGCGGCTGCCTCCTATTTGCTTGCAGAGGAACCCTGGGAATGAAACGGGGAGAGGTGTGGTGGGCTGAGTTTTCGAAACCAGCGGGACGCAGACCCGTCGTTCTTCTGTCAGGCGAAGAAGCTTATCAGGTCCGAGAACTCATTACCGTCGCCCCGATCACGACGCGCATCAGAAATCTTCCGGTCGAAGTACCTTTGGGACTCGGCGAGGGGTTGCCTCGGTCGTGTGTTGCGAACTTGGATACGGTGATCACGATCCCGAAAAAGTTCCTCTCAACCAGAGTTTGTTTGTTGCCGTCGGAGAAAATGAAGGAGATCAACGCGGCGCTTTGTTTCTCATTAGGGTTAGCCTGAGGCACATGGCGCGCACTGCGTCCACCCCCCCCCACCCGATCACGGTATTGAAGGCGCCGCCGGATTAAACTGACATCGGTTCTGACAGTGCGTGTGTCAGATCCCGATGTCCTGACGCGTTTTCATGCGAAAAAGCGATGGCACGGGAGTTGCTCCGCTTGCGCTCAAGATGACGGCGCTTTTCGTGGCGATTCTGACGATTCTTTTGAGCCTGCTCGTTTCCGACGGCTGGCCGGAGAGATAGCTGGGTAGCCCCCAAGATTTAGCGCAACACGCGGAAGGGGTAAGGAGTGTTGCGGGAAATTTTATGGTGGCTTACCGTCGGTTGTCGTTTTAGAAGCGGGAGCAAATCAGTCGGCTTCTCTCCTTGGGGAGCCGGGTCAGGCACCGGGACTAGGCTGAAGTTTATCTTTTTCTCAGAGGCTCAGAGCGCCGACACGGCTCCAAGATTTGATCTCCCGAGAGCCGTTGTCGAACAACTGGGCCGAAAACGACGAAGTGAAATAACGTGGCCCAGCCGGCTTATCCATCCCGACACTCATGTACCCAATAAAGCCCCGCTCTTGGGACTGGATTCGAACAACAAGCTTCGATGCATCCGTGTAGTTCCCGAAAAAGGGAGTGTCTTCCCGAAGTTTCGGCATCATCAAGACGAGCCGATTCTCGTGGGTGAGGAAGGCTCTGCCCTCGAACAAAACGTACGGAAAACCGGCGTCCTGGAGATCGATATCGCCCGTCAAGGCCATGAGAAATTTTTCCGTGGCGGTGCATTCCAGCGAGATGGTGGCGTGTAGTTCGTTTCCGATTCTTTTCAGGTCGAGAATAATTTCCGCTCTCTTGTACCAGCCTTTGTCGCCCAAAGGCGTTCGGTTTTCGCATGTTTTCATAAGCGCGGACGCCGTCGCTTCCGTCTCTTCCGCAAGAACGAGTTTTGATGGGAAAGCGACGCGCCATTTTGAAGCGGACTTTCCCTTGGCAAGCACGTGCATCCCGGAAAAGGCAACGGTCACCAAGAGAAAGGACATTAGTGACAAACCAAGAATTCGAATCTTCATGTTGAGCCCCCTAACGCGAAGAGTCATACCTCCCACTCTCCCCGACGTCAACTAAAGGGACTCCAACAAAATGGGGACGGAGGTCGAAAACAAAGCCGAACTCCACGGACCCAAGTCCTTGAATATATTATTGAATATTGACGAGCCTTGCTTTCATTCTAACGTGGAACGGGCACCAGGACCGATGACCGT
>JAZDIZ010000145.1:0-2257 GCA_043804515.1 Pseudomonadota bacterium
GGTAGGCGGAGCCGAGCATCTCTCGGATCTTCTTGGCCTTGCTCGGCGACTCGACGATGACGAGCTTCATGGTTGCGGGCTATTCTAGCATTCATGCTGACAGGCGGGGGGACGAGAGGCTAGTGCTGCCCATACCCCACAAAAACCACTGGACATTTGACCCCGGATTCCGTATACCGTAGGGGTGCGAAGCAGGCCGCGGACTATCAAGGAGATTCTCTTGAAGCCGGCGAGTCTGGCGGCGGTCAAGCACCAGCTTCGCTCCGGGGAAAAGTCCAGGACGCACTTGGCTGCGTGGGTGTGCCGTCGATTCAAGTTGGGTGATGCGCGGGGAAGGTTGCGCGTTTCTTCCTGTCTGAAGGCCCTGAGGGATTTGGAACGGGAAGGGCATTTGAAGCTTCCTCCGCCGGTTCTTTCCGTTGTTTCACACTGGCGGGCGCGTCGGCACTCGGGGCCGGTTCCTGAGCCGAAAAACGTTCCCGAAGATCTCGGCAAGGTTGAGAACCTTCGACTGGTGTTGGTGGGTTCAGAGGATGATGAGGCGATGCGGACGTGGAACGAACTTATCGCGCGGGAGCATCCTCAAGGGGAGCGGCGGCTGGTCGGGCGGCAACTGAGATATCTGGTGGGGTCGGCGTATGGGTGGTTGGGGGCCGTGGGGTTCAGCGCGTCCGCATTATTTCTGGAAGCCCGTGACCGGTGGATTGGCTGGGATGCGCAGCAACGTCGAGTGCATGAGGGTCGTGTCGTTAATCTGAGCCGTTTGCTGATACGCCCCAGCGTCCGGTGTCGGAACCTGGCTTCTTATGTGCTGGGGGCCTGCCTACGCCGGGTCACGAAGGATTTCCAAGCGAAGTACGGCTATGAGCCGTGGCTTTTGGAAAGCTTTGTGGATCGGGACAAGCACCGGGGGACCTGTTTTCAGGCGGCGAACTGGGAGCGGGTAGGAGAGACGAAGGGGCGCGGGCGAAACGATCGGGCCTGCCGCTCGCCCGAGAGCGTTAAAGACATTTACGTGTATCCCTTGGCGGCGGACTTCCGCGAGAAAATGGGGGTGAGTTCGGAGAGCGGTTCGTATCTTCGACCCTTGGCCGCGGGGGACGGGCTGAGCAAGGGTGAGTGGGCGAAGCAGGAGTTTGGCGGGGTGGAGTTGGGAGACAAGCGCCTGCGGGATCGCCTGATCACGATTGCGGAAAACCGTGCGGCTCGCCCGGATGGGTCGTATCTGGAGGCGGCCAGGGGTGAGCGCCATGCGGCGAAGGGCTATTACTATTTCATCGACAACCCGCGAGAGACGCTCAATGCGGAGACGATGCTGGCTACGCATCGGGAGCGAACGATCGAGCGGATGATGAGTCACAAAATAGTGCTGGTGGTCCAGGACACCACGGACTTGAATTTTTCGACACGTCCCCACACAAAGGATCTGGGCCTTGTAGGAACCAACCAGACGGGGGCTACGTCGTTGGGACTCAAGCTCCATTCCTCGGTGGTCCTGACCCCCGAAGGGCTGCCGTTGGGGGTTTTACGGGCGGCGATGGACGCGCCGGAGAGAAAGGGGAAAGCGGGCAAAAAGTCCGTCGGGCGCCCGATCGAAGAAAAGAAATCGTTCCGTTGGCTGGAAGGATACCGGGATTGCGTGTCAGCGGCCAAGAAGATGCCCAAGACGCGGATCATCACGGTGATGGACCGAGAAGGCGATATTTTCGAGTTGTTTGAGGACGCCGAAGCGACACGCAGACGCGTCGGGATCTTGGTGAGGGCCAGGCATGATCGGCGTTTAGCGGGGAGGGAACGGAAGCTGTTCGAGACGTTGAAATCCAGCCCGCACAGGACGCGCGTAGAATTGTTCATTCCCCGGCAACGTTGGAAGAAGGCGAAACGGGCGCAACCGGAACAGAAGGGATTGCCGGGTCGCCAAGCCGTTTTGAGCATCCGCTTTCAGAAAATTACGTTGACCTCCACGCGGAGCGATCTGCGCTCGGCGGCTCCCATCACCCTGTGGGGCGTCTATGCGCGGGAAGAAAATCCTCCGCTCCGGGCCAAGCCGATTGAATGGCTGCTCTTGACGACGGAGGAGGTTAGAACCCCGGAAGATGCCGCCCGTATCGTGGCCCTGTACTGCCGGCGTTGGCGCATCGAGGAATGGCACCGAGTCTTAAAAAGCGGCTGCAAGGTGCAGGAGCATCAACACCAAACCGCCGAGCGCCTCAAGCGGGCCATCGCCATTGATGTTGTGCTGGCGTGGCGCATCCAG
>JAZDIZ010000146.1:0-8301 GCA_043804515.1 Pseudomonadota bacterium
CCGGTTTTCTGACCCGTTCTTTGGCTCTTAGACCTGCGATTACGGTCCGAAATTGAGGGTTAAACGAAAGAAGCGATTGCACGTCAGCAGCGGCAGATAGGCGCGGCATAAGGGCTGTATAGCGACGAGCGTTTTGGCGCGGAAAGATGTGGATTCAAACCCGTCAAGAGAAAAAGAACTGTTTTCCCGGTTTTTTGCAGAATTTTTCGAGCCGACTTCCGCTCACCTTGCCGGTAAGGTGCTGCGAAAGATCGCCCCTTAAACGGCAGCTGAGGGTCGTCGGCCGACCGACGAGGGGTCGCCGACTCCGTCCACCATCACTTGCTCCCAATCCATCTCCCCCTAATCAACTTCTGACATTCCTTCCGAAAACTCCTAGATCCATTGTCGAAACTAGTTCGATCCTAAAGATCGGGTTTTTCAGGAACCTGTTAATCCTTATTCCTGGCATCTGATTCCTGATAACGGTTTTCCGGGGTCTTCTCCTCTGTTTGACACCGCGGGGCCGAGCGCATACGGAAAAGAAATGAACCGTGTGACACACATTCTTCACTGGGAGGGGGGAAGTCTTGCGTTGGACCGTTGCCGAGTCATGGGCGTTCTGAACGTGACGCCCGATTCATTCTCGGACGGCGGCAAATCCTTCGCCGCGGACGACGCGGTTGCCCGGGCCTGGCGGATTGCGGAGGAAGGGGCGGACGTTCTGGATGTCGGTGCCGAGAGCACACGTCCGGGCGCTCAGGCGGTAAGCGAGGACGAGGAACGCCGCAGGCTCCGGCCGGTTTTGGAGGCCCTTGCTTCAAAAAAGTATCCGCTTCCGATTTCTCTCGATTCACGCAAGCCTTCCATCGTCAAAGAAACTCTGGAAAACCGGCTGGTTCAAATCATCAACGACGTGGAAGGGTTTCGGAATCCCGCGATGGTGGGCCTTGTGAAGAAATTCCGCGTTCCCGCGATCCTTATGCACATGTTCGGCGACCCACGCACGATGCAGAAAGAATATCGGTACGGGGACGTGGTGGCCGATCTGGCCGCGTTCTTCCGTGCCCGGCTTGCCGAGACCGGCTTGGAGGACAACGTCGTGATCGATCCCGGAATCGGGTTCGGAAAGAGCGTGGACCACAATCTGGAGATCCTGCGCAGGCTCGAGGAGTTCCACGTTCTGGGTCGTCCGATTGCGATCGGGGCCTCGCGGAAATCCTTCATCGGGTCCATACTGGGGACGGAGCTAGATGAGCGCTTGGAGGGGAGTGTGGCTTGCGCCGTGGTGGCCGCGTCCCAGGGAGCCGCGATCGTCAGAGTGCATGACGTCCAGGAAACGGTGCGGGCGCTTCGAATGACCCACGCCATCCTTGAAGGGAAGCCCACGCCCCCATGAGCCGTATTTAGGCATGGAATTTTTAGCTTCAACCAGAAAAACCAAAACATTTCAGCTGGTTATGTCGAGGCCTCTTCGGCATCCCCCTTGCTATAATGGAGGTTGAATGCGTCTTGGTGCCTTTATAGCGGTCGCGGTTCTCTCCCTGGGAATTCCGCTTTCGTATGCCCAACCGAAGCTCCCCCGTACGGCGGGGCTGGTGAACCTCGACTTCCATGATGTGGACATCCAGGACGTGGCCAAGTCGATCTCGGAAATCACAGGCAAAAATTTTCTCCTGGACGATCGGGTGCGCGGGAAGGTCACGATCATCTCGCCGTCCCCCATGACCGTGGAGGAAGCCTACCAAGCGTTTCTGTCGGCCCTGAAACTCAAGAACCTTTGCGCGGTGGACGTGGGGAACATCACGCAAATTCTCCCCTCCCGCGAGTGCAAGGAAAACGCGATCACCACGGAGGGGGACAAGGAAGTCCTGACCGGTGACCAACCGATCACAAAGATCATCGCCCTCAAGTACATCAATGCGAACGAGATCAAGCAGGCGCTCAATCCGTTGGTGTCGAAAAACGGGACGATCGTGGCGTACGGTCCCACCAACTCGCTGATGATCACGGATGCGGCGTCGAACATCCAACGCCTGGTGAAGATCATCGATAAGTTGGACAAGCAAAGCTTCCAATCCTCCGTCGAGCTCGTTCCGCTCAAGCATGCCTCGGCCACCGACATCGCCGACAAACTGAACATGATCTTTGCGCAGGAAAAGGCGGGCGCCGGGCGGTCACGGAGAGGGAACGACGTGGAGGCGGGGGCTAACGTTTCCAAGATCATTCCGGACGTCCGAACGAACTCGCTCATCGTGGTGGCGACCCGTGAAGGCCTGGAACGCACGCTCGACCTTCTTTCGGAGCTGGACAAGCCGGTGGAATTCAAATTGGAGCAAAACCGCGTGCACGTGAAGAAACTTTCGCACGCCGATGCCACGGAGCTTGCGGGCATCATGAACGCTCTTCTGACCGGGGCGACGACGGCCAAAAAGAAAACCCAAAAGGCGCAACAGCCGTCGCAGGGGAGTCAGCAGCCCGGGCAAGGCGGATACGGGACCGAACCGCTTCCATGGGAGGAGGAGACGCAGCAGCCGGCCGCGCCGCCGATCGCTTCCGAGGGGGGCGCGATCGTGAGGAATGCGGGGGGCATGTTCCAGGATGAAGTCCGGATCGTGGCCGATCCTGCTACGAACTCATTGGTCGTGACGGCCTCGCCCGTGGATTACACGACGCTGGAACCGATCATCGATCAGTTGGACCAGCGCAGGCCGCAGGTCTTTGTTGAAGCCCTTATTATGGAAGTGACGCTTGATAAGACGGTGGCCGTGGGATTGAGCGGCCACGGCGGCGCCGCGAACGGCACGGGAATGGCCTATGGAATGTCGCATCTGGGTGCGCTGACACCGGCGATTCTCGGTCAGAATCCGGCGGCTTTGGCCGATCCGGCGCATCCGGTCGGTCTCGTGTTGGGGGGCCAGACTACGAAGACGTTTCAGATCGGCAATATCAAGCTGCCTTGGGACGGCGCGACGTTCCACGCACTTCAGACCAACAACATCATCAATGTGCTCTCGGCGCCGAACATTCTGACAACGGACAACAAGAGGGCCGAGATCGTCATAGCCGACAAGGTTCCTTTCCGCTCGAGTTCGACGCTCGTGGGCACGGGCGCTTCACAGCAGTCCATCACGCGTGAAGACGTGGGCATCAAGCTCTTCGTGACGCCCAAGATCGCGGATATCAATGAAGTCACGCTGGAGGTCGAGCAGCATATTCAGGAAGTGAAGGATTTTAAGGGCGCGGCCGATATCGGAAGCACGGAACGTTCGGCGAAAACGACCGTCGTGGCCCAGAGCGGCCAGACGATCGTAATCGGCGGCTTGATCCAGGACCGGGAAGAGAACGGCGTATCCAAGGTTCCGCTCTTGGGCGATATCCCGCTGGTGGGCTACCTCTTCCGTGACACGTCCGTAGTCAAGAAGAAGATCAACTTGGTCCTCTTTCTGACGCCCACGATCATCCGGGACCCGATGGACCTCACGAGGATCTCGGTGAAGAAGAACAACGAACGGCGAAGGTTCAACAAGAGCCAGGGGATCGGCGAGAATAAAGCTCTTTATGACTACGACTTGGACAAAGGGCTGAACATGGCCCCGCCTGTTCCCTCGACGAAGGCGTCGCCGGGGGTGAAGACGGAGAAGCGATTCGATTACGACAAGCCCAACGTGGACCAGGAACAGCAGAATTCGGACGAACAGGATTTGGCGGCCCGGCGCAGGATGCCGAGGCGCAACCAGCCCAAGATCGACTATGCCGAGCAGCAGGACGACGCCGCGGACACGGCCGACGTTCCGCGGACGAAGCGTGGCTCGCGCAAGCCGTCATCGGGTGGCAACCCCTTTTCCGACGTCCGCCCCCCGACGTCAGCACAGTGAACAACCAGGCATCAGGCAGCCGGCAGCAGTCTCAGTCCCGGTGATCCGGGATCAATCCGGTTTGAACTTCATCTCGATCAATTTTCGTCTGACGGCGCCGACGACGTAAAACGATCCGGTGCACAAGATCCTCCGACTTCGGCGGAGCAGCGTATCCAAAGCGTCGACCGGCGCGTCCGCGCGGGTTACGGCCACCCCCCGGCCGGCGATGTGATTGGTCGCTTCATCCGGCTTCCACGCCCGCGGCGAGTTGGGGCGGCAGATCGTGACTGAATCCGCGATCGTCAGAAGCCCATCGAGAATTTTCCGCCACTCCTTATCGGCCAAAATTCCGACCAGAAGATCGAGAGGACCCGCAATGTTGCTGGAAACATACCGCACAAGGGCTTCCGCGCCCCCTCGATTGTGCGCCACGTCCAGCCACACCTCACGCCCCGCGTCGTCTCGAAAAAGCTCCAAACGCCCCGGATGAACCACCCGGGCGAACCCCTCCCGAACCGCCGTCTCCGGTATAGAAAAACCGCTCCGATTCAGTTCCTCGACGGTGGCAAGCGCCACGCCGGCGTTCTCCACCTGATGATCCCCCCTTAAGGCCAGCCGGTACGGCCCGCGTATATTCCCGCCCTGCCGGTACGTGAAGGCTTGAGAGCTTCCCTCCACGGCGAAGTCGCGGGACCCGAGCCTGGGCTCGACGCCGGCCTCCTCGGCCATTTCGAGAAGACGGGCGCGCGCTTCCGTCCCCTGTGAAGCGATTACGGCGAAACAGCCCCGACGCATCACGGCCCCTTTCTCCCCGGCGATCTTCTCCAGCGTGTCTCCCAGCACCTTCATGTGGTCGAAATCGATCCGGGTGATCGCCACGCCGATCCTCTCCAGAATATTCGTCGTGTCCAGCCTGCCCCCCAAGCCCACTTCGAATATCGAAAGGTCGCATCGGGATTCGAGGAACGCGAGAACGGCCACCATCGTGACGAACTCGAAGTACGTCACGTTGGGAAATTGATTCGCCTCCACGACGTTACGTACGTGCGTGGCCATCCGGGCGAACCGTTCCGGATCCAACGGAACGCCGTCGATCGCCACGCGTTCCACGACGGATTCAAGGTGAGGCGAGGTGTACGTGCCGACGCACAGCCCCGCGTTCTTCGCAATCGCTGTCAGGCAGGCGCACACGGATCCTTTCCCGTTCGTGCCGGCCACGATCGTGGAGCGGAGCCTCCGGTCGGGATGCCCCAGGAGTTCTAAAAGCCTAAGGCTCGGGCCGAGGTCCAGCCTCATCCGCGTCTCCTGGAGGCGGTCCAGATACGCCAGTGTCTCGGAAAAGTTCACGCCTGCGAGACGGGAAGATGGATTATAAAACGCGTCCCCCTTGCGGCTCCGCTCTCGCACTCGATCGAGCCTCCCTGTTCGCGGACGATGTCGTGCGTCACCGAAAGGCCCAGGCCCGTCCCTTTTTCCTTCGTGGTGTAAAACGGCTCGAAGATATGGGGAAGAACCTCTTGGGGAATCCCGGGCCCCTCGTCCCAGACCTCCATGAGGATCTGGCCGTCTTCCGCGCGCGCCGTGACGCCGAACTTCTGACCCTCTTGGAGCGCTTCCATGGCGTTCCGGGTCAAATTCAGCACCGCCTGCTCGAGGCGGAACGGATCGGTCCTAAGCTTCGGAAGGTCCGGCGCCACGCTCATCACCAACTCGAGCTTCTTCCGCTCGCATTCCGGCCGGATGAACGCCGCAAGATTCGTCAGAAGAGATCCCACGTCCGTTTCCTGCGGGGCGCGCTTCTTGGACCTGGACATCGAAAGATAGCTCTCCGCCACGGCGTTGAGGCGATCGATTTCTTTGGAAACCGCCCCTAGAATCTTTCTGGCGCTGTCGGTCTTCACCTCGTCGTTGAGAAGCTCCAAGTTGAGGCCCAGGGCGTTCAAAGGGTTGCGGACCTCGTGGCTGATCTTCGAAGCCATCCTTCCCACCACCGCCATCCGCTCCGATTGCACCAACTGCTCCTGCTGCCGATGGAGGGCCTTGTCCCGCTGCTGGATCGAGTCGGCCATCCGGTTGAATTCCGTGGCCAGCGCGCCGATCTCGTCTTTGGAGCCCACGTGTGCCCGCCGGGAGAGGTCACCGGCGGCGATCTGCCGCGCGGCCGCCTTCAACTTCTCGAGAGGACGCAGCGAGAAAAGAGCCACCAGGCCGATCAGGAGGGCCAAAACCAACGTCGCGATGGAGAGGCCGATCTGCCAGAACACGGCGTTTCTCTCCTCGACCGCCGTGGCGCGAATGGCGTTCTGGATGCGCTGGTCCGCCTGATGGGAAAGAAATTCGATGCGCGCCCTCACGGTCCGTTTCTGCTCCGTCAGCTCGTCGTTGCGCTTCCGCGCCGTCTCGAGCTTTCCGGCCCGGATGTCCTCCAGGATCGAGCGGATCAGGTCCACGTACTTCATGTGCTGTTCGATCACGGCGCCGGCCAGCTCCTCCAGACGCGCCAGCTGCCTCTCCTCCTTGAGTGTCGGGTTCCTAAGAAGCGTCGCGTGCGCCTCTTCCATTCCCCGCCTAAGACTCTGCTCCATCAGCTGGGGGGAAGCGACAGTCACCGACTCCACGAAAAGGCTGTTGTCCCGGTTGGCGATGATCCGCTGGACGTCGAAGCTCTCGTTGAGGTGGTAGAAGTTAAAAAAGGAGTTGATCGTTTTAACGATTGGGAGATAACTCCCCTGGATGATGTTCAGCCGGGTGCCGATCCGTTTGAGGCGCGTGAGTCCCGAAAAGAGCACGGCCAGGACCAGGATCGCGAGGAGCGCGTACGTCGCAAAGACTTTCACCCGGATCGATAGGTGCATAGCGTAACACTATATAAAGGAGGATCGGGTGACAACGAGAGCTGAGCAGGGGGTACCGCTGGACCGGAACGCGATCGATTCCATCCTCGAGAAGCGAAATGTGGATCCGGCCAAGGCCACGATCCGCGAGATGACGACGGCCGTGGCCGAGATCGAGTCGCAGTTGGGCTGTAGGTACCTCCGGATGGAATTCGGGATCCCCGGCTTGGACCCCGATCCGTTGGCCGGACGGGCCGAGGCGGAAGCCCATAAAGACCCGCGCGTGATCGCGACGTATCCCCCGATCGCCGGCCTTCCCAGGCTCAAGGAAGCCGCCTCCGTCTTCGGCAAACAGTTCCTGAACCTGGAGATTCCCGCGGAGTTCGTGATCCCGACGGTGGGATCGATGCAGGGCGGTTTTCTCTCCCAGGCCGTGGCGGGAAGAAGGGACCCGAAGAAGGACCGGATCCTGTTCATCGACCCGTGTTTTTCGGTCCACCGGACGCAGTGCCGGTTTCTGGGCCTCAAAGAGGCCTCGGTGGATCTCTACGATCGGGACGTCTGGCTGGACCGGGTGGAGGATGTCTGCCGGAAGGGGGATGTCGGCGCCGTTCTGTACTCTTCACCCAATAATCCCACCTGGGTGATTCTCAAAGACGCGGAGCTCGAGCGGTTGGGGCGGATCTGCGACAAGTACGACGTCATCGCCGTCGAGGACTCCGCTTACTTGGGGATGGATTTCCGCGAGGACTACTCCGTCCCCGGAAAACCACCGTACCCTCCCACCATCGCCAACCACACCGGGAACTACATCCTCCTGATTTCGGGCTCGAAGATTTTCAGCTTCGCAGGTCAGCGCGTGGGAATGGCGTTTCTGTCGCCGTCCCTTTCGAAAAAGGAATTTCCGGGGCTGGCGAGGCACTTCGGCTACACGAAGTTCTGGGACGCCTTTGTCATGAGCGGGATCTACTGCGTGACCTCCGGCGTTTCGTCCACGCCGCAGATCGGCCTTGCGGCCTTTCTGGAGGCCGCTTCCAGCGGGGAACTCCGCTTCCTGGAAACGGCGAGGGAGTACGGCCGGCGGGCGCACTTCATGCGTGACGTAATGATGAAGAACGGCTTCCACCTGGTCTATGACCACGACCTGGGCGAGCCTTTGGCGGACGGATTTTTCTTCACGTTCGCGTATCCGGGGATGACCGGTGCCCGGTTGGTCCGGGAACTTCTCTATTACGGCATATCGGCGACGACGCTGGAGATCGCCCGCAGCTCACGCTCCGAAGCCGTTAGAGCCTGCGTTTCCCTGATCGGCGAGAAGGACTTCCCTCTTTTTCAACAGAGGATCGAAACGTTTCGTCGGGATCACCCGGCTCGGGGCTAAGCAGTGCCCTAGGGCCCGATCCCGCCGAAGCTGAAAATATCGAAGGCGAAGGGTCGCCAGTTGCGGGGCTTGGGATCGCGGGCCGCTCCGGCAGAATACGCAAACCAGTGCATGAGAATTGCGCTGTGAGGCAAGAAATAGGCGGCTCGTCGAAAATCGGCAGAACAGAGCCCTCCGGGCAGTGCGACTTGGTAGCCTTTTGCCTCTACGCGAATTCCCGACAATTGTGTTTGGAGCACCTGGAAGG
>JAZDIZ010000147.1:0-5377 GCA_043804515.1 Pseudomonadota bacterium
GCGGCGTACAACCACAGATTCCGGAAGTCCCACCCCCGCCGCATGTCATGAATCCGGGGCAAGAATCCTGACTCGGGCCGAATCTGCATTCCAAATTGTTGGAACCGTAATCTCCGGCGGATTGATGCACCGACATGATGCCGGATGCGGCCGCATGATGCTCCGATGAGGCTTCTCCAATGTTCAAGCTCTGACTGCATCCGAATGAAATCAATCCCACGATGAGAAGGAGCCGCACAACCGCTTGAAGACCCGGTGACACATGGTCAGAACCTGCAATCCGCATTCCAAAATCATTAACAATGATTTCAATGGGTTATCTTGATCTTGGCCCTGACTAATTTGCATACCCCCGCACTTCATGCATTGCACAGTGCAAACCACCCTTGAGGAGCAAGGATTCCTTCGCCCGGGTCTTGCACGCCTGATTCCTTGTCGCCTTCGATGGGAACTAGGGGACACCACGCCTTTTTTCTCGACCGATACCGGCGCGGGTAAGCGAGGGGGCACTCAGGCAAATCGCGGCGCCCGCTTACGAGGGACGTTCCCTACAACGCTGGCGACGTAGTCGCCGCATCCCCCCTTAGGGAGGCGAATGCGAACCGGTGAGCATTCGCATTTGTTGGGATACCGCCGGCTTCGCTGGCGGTGAGGCTGGTCGGGATTTCACCATTGACGATCACACCCCACTTTCGGTTGAGAGTTCCTCGCGTCGCCTTGTCCGGGATCAGCGGGATCATTGATTTCCTTTTCTAGGACCACGGCTCTTCAATCACTGAGACTCCTGGTCCGACCTCCGTCCCCCGATTTGGCTGCGTTTCAATTCAATGACACGCGAGCGTAGTTGCCGCCGGTCGGCGGAATCTCCATAATGGTTTTCATGCGAAAAGAATTTTCCGCCCGCCCGCTTCTTCTCCTTGTCCCGATGTTGGCCGCGGCCTGCAGCGGAAGCGGCGGCGGGGGGAGCGGGCCGATCGGCGTGCTTGTCATGGACGCGACGTACCAGTCGATCGCCGTCAGCGTCGGTTTCGACAACGAGGCGAACAACGCGAGCGCGTACCTGGAGTTCAAAGAAAGTGCGTCGGCCGATTGGCAGCGCGGCGTCGACATGATCCGCCCCCCGGCGGGGCCGATTGCGGACCCGCAGAGTTCGTCGGGATCGACCGGCGTGCCGATGGCGACCCGGTGGGTCGGAAGCGTCTTCTTCCTGAATCCGGACACGTCCTACGACATCCGCGTCACGTCGCGGGACAGCTCCGGAAACGCCACCGGAACGGCGCAGGACTCCGTCACGACGGCCAACTGGTCGTGGCCCGAGGACACGGGGCGGAAATTTTATGTGAACGGGACGACCGGCATTGACACGAACGACGGCTCGCAAGACCATCCCTTCAAGACGATCGGCAAGGCCGCGTCCGTGGCCACCACGGCCGGCGACACGGTCCACATCGCCACCGGAATCTATTACGAGGCGGTGCAGGTCGCCGGCTCGGGAACTGAGGGAGCCCCCATCAGCTTCGTGGGGGACGATCCGGGTGTGGTGATCGACGGGTCGACCGAATCTCCGTTGGCCGACTGGACGACGCCTTCGGATGGCGTCTACAGCCGCGCCTTCGCCTCGTACAACCCGGTTATGCTCTTCGTGGGCGACCATGTCCGGATGTTCAAGCACGCGTCGTTGTCGGACCTCACAAACGGGACCTCCTGGCCGGACGATTACTGGAATACGGACACGATCACCGACGGATGGGCCTATGAAGGGGAAAAGCTCTACCTGAAGCTGCCCGAAGGCACGAATCCGACGGGACTGACGGTTCACATCAGCCGCTGGAACTCGAGTTCGAGCTCGTACGGAAGCGGCTACGGGATTCTGATCGGCGGGCAGAAATGGATCCAGATCCGGAACCTCACGTTCCAGTACAACTATTACGGCGTGAAGATCAAAAGCAACGACAACGACGCGCCCAACCAGTACATCCGCGTGGCCGATTCGACCTTCTGGAACAACAAGCTCGGGATCGAAGCGACACATGTCACGGCGTTCAACGTCTACGAGGACAACAAGTTTTACGACACGAAAGTGGCCGAGTGGCCTTGGAACGCCCACAAGGTGTCTCCCAACGAGACGTGCGCGATCGCGGTGGGCGCCGATGCGAACTGGGTGGAGAGCCACGCCAACGTCATACGGAACAACACGGTGGACGGACACGCCAACGGCATTTGCGCTCACACGAAGAACACCGACATCCACGACAACATGATCACGAACATCGCCGACGACGCATTCGAACCCGATACGGCCTATGGCCTCACGACCAGTTGGGCCGCGGACCAAGGCAATTTGTTCGTCACGGAGAACCTGCGATTTTACAACAACCGGATCGACACGGTCTTCGACGGCATCTCCCTCGCCCCGATCCACGGCGTGACGTACATCTTCGGGAACACGGTCACGAACTTCAAGGTCAACGCGATCAAGCACGACGGTAATATGAACTCCTACGGCCCGGTTCTGATGTGGAACAACTCGTTCTGGAGCCCCTACGACCGGGGGAGCCTTGGCTCGACATTTGTCTTCAAAGTGGGAGCGGAGGTCTGGAACCACAATTTCGAGAACAACGTGGCGTGGGCGAAGGATTACGGGATCTATTCGCTTTCGGATTCCAGCATGTCGACCGCGGGGAATTTCTTCGATTACAACCTCTGGTACACGATGGGTTCCGGTTTCTGGGACCTACCGACGGCGTCCTACTCGAGCCTTTCCGCGGTTCAGGCTGCGATCCCGGCGTGGGAACAGAACGGCTTGGAACCGACGACCGATCCGACATCCACATTTGAGAACGCCTTGGGCGGGGACATGAGCCTGAAAGCGGGGAACCCCGCCATCGACAAGGGGAGGCTCATCCCCGGCATCCACTGCGCGAAACCGGATTCGGAGGATTCGGGCCAGAAGTACTGCGTGCACTGGAACGGCTCGGCTCCCGATATCGGCGCCGTGCAAACTCTTTGAGTTGAAAATGGCGGAGAGGGGGGGGTCGAAGGTGTGCGCGCGGCGCAAGCGCTTAAGCACTTCGATCCAAGTCCGTTGTTTTGCGGGCTCAGAGTCGAAATGATGAAAAGAAATTCTGAAGAGTTGCTAGCGCCGCGCTTGATGGGATTCTCCCACCCCCCTGAACCTTGCGTCCAAGTTTTACCGGGGACTTGGCCGCAGAATCTCGCGGGGTCCGCCCACTTCTTCCGACAAAGCTTTGGGTACCAGTTCGGGCCGGGGCCCCTGTATGTGACCTTTTCGGACGAACGTGCGGAGGTTCTGCGTTCCGTGTTCGCGGGTCTTTCACTCAGCCTTCGGCACGACCTTCCGAATTTCCGCGTCGTGACGCTGGATGGGTTCGCCGAAGCTCTGGATGCCCTGGTTATGGCTCATCGGGCTTATTGTCCGCCGGCAGAGACCCGTCGGCTAACCACTCGCGAGATCCTTGCGGACTGATCGGGCGGGCCAGCGCTAATGGCGCTCTTTATAGAACTGCGACGACCTTCCCTTACAAAGCATACTGAGGCGAGACGGCAAAAACCTTAGGAGCAATCTCTGTGGGCCTGTCGATGGAGCAGATCACAAGACCGAACGGCGCTTTTTCACCGAAATCCGTCATGAACTGCCGAATCCCCTTCAAAAGCCGGGAAGCGGGGCGGGGGCCTGCCTTGATCTCGATCGGGATCAACTTCCCTTGGACTTCCAGCACCAAGTCAACTTCCGCGCCGGCGAGCGTGCGCCAGTAGAAGAGCTTGGCGGCCGAACGTTGATTAAAGATGATCTTCTGAACCTCGGAAATGATCCAGGTCTCGAAGAGCTTCCCCCAGAGGGTCGATTGGCGCAGCAGCCGTTCGTCCTCCAGGCCTGTGAGGGTCGAAACAAGACCCGTGTCGAAGAAATACATCCTCGGCGTCTTGGAGACCCGTTTTCCCACATTGGCGAAGTAAGGTGGGAGCAGGAATACCTGGTAGGACGCTTCGAGGAGCTGGAGCCATCGGCGAACCGTGTCGGTGGCAACCCCCAATTCAGAGGCCAGGCTATGGGCGTTGACCGGTTCGCCGGTCCGCGCAGCCGCGAGGGTAATCAGCCGCCTGAAGGTGCTTAGGTCGGTTACGTTTGCCAGGGAGCGGAGATCCTTCTCCACATAGGTCGTGACATAGGAGGCAAGAATGGCTCGCTTAGCCCGGACCGTGCGGGCCAAAGTGACACCGGGGAGAAAGCCATGGCTGAGAGAAGGGATGTCGGTGCTTCTTACCGGGGCCGACGAAGTGGGAGGCCGGATCTTCTCGCTCCGCAACAACTCTGCGAGATACCCGGAGGGCTTCTTTCGTCTGGCTTCGCTCCAAGAGAAGGGGAGGAGTTCCAGAATTCCGACGCGACCGGAAAGGCTTTCGCTGATCTTCTGCATCAGACCAAAGGACGCGGAGCCGGACAGGATCCATTGCCCCTTTTTTCGCGGTTCCTGATCCACGATGGCTTTAAGCGCCGGAAAGATCTTCGGATTCCTCTGGGCTTCGTCGACGATGGCCGGTCGCGGAAGATCCTTGAGAAAAAGAAGAGGGTCTTCTTCACATCGTTCGAGCGTTTTGGGATCGTCCAGGGACTCGTAGTGGTATCTCGGCAGTGCATGTCTTAGGAGAGTGCTCTTACCGGCCTGGCGTGGGCCGGTGAGGGCCACAACGCCGAACGTTTTAAGATAAAATTCCAACGTGGAAGTGATGTGCCGAGGATAGTACATATGTCCCTAGTAATTTGACGATCTATCTTACGAATTACAAGCTAAAAATGAATTTTCTGTTTTACTGCCCACAGCCGGGTGAAAGCTATCTTGGGGCCTGTTCTCGCCTTCGTGTCAGCTCGGACACAGGCCATGGATGCGTCTATGCTAATGGGTGAGGCGTCCCCAGAAATCCTGGAGCAGGTAGATCTTGTGGGGGATTCGCTTCGGTCGAAATTCACGCCGTGAATTTCGCCTCAGCCCCGGTCTCCCCGACCACCCGCCCTATCTCGATTGCGTCGGCGGGTACCCGGTCGGGTCCGACCGTCGAATCCCCCCCTAGGGAGGCGAATGCTCACCGGTTCGCATTCGCATTTATTGGGATACCGCCAGCTTCGCTGGCGGAGAGGGGGGGATTCAACGGTGCCCTTTCGAACCCCTTTTTCTCTCAGCACTTTTCAATCGATTCAGCGGGTTGATTGGAAACGCGTTTCACTTCGACTCACGCGTTACGACAAAAATGAAGAAAGCTGGTTACCGAAATGCAACCGAAACATCGGTGAACTTCCATGAGGCCCGATCCTCAGCGGCCCTTCGAGGGCTTCTCCGAGCCTCGTTATACGCCCGTT
>JAZDIZ010000148.1:0-27661 GCA_043804515.1 Pseudomonadota bacterium
ACGGACTTAACCGGGCAGAACGATGAAGGTTCATCTGGGTCTCCTTTTTGGGCGTTTATGTTTTCGCGAACGTGATAATTGCCCTAACAGGGACCCCAGGTGAACCTTTTGATTTACTGAATAACGTCCTGACTCTTCACACTTAATCCTCAATCCTCGCGTGGCGTAGCCGCGCCGGCCTATCGCCCGGCGCCATGGACGTATTCGGCAAATGGAAACCCGTTCAGGAATTGCGTGTACGTGGCGCCGAGTTTCCGTTGCACGAAGAGCGGCGTGAGCTCGGCGATCCCGTCCGCCGTGTCGACGCCGGGCTTCTTGAGCGTGAGGACGTCCCCTCGAAGGCCCACGATCCGTTCCCAGGCGCTTCGCCTGGTGGCGCTGAAACAGGAACCATCGTAGAGCGCCCCTCCCAAGTCGCGCCCGATCAGGCGCACGAGGTCGTCGTTCCTAAGGGCCGCCGCCTCACGCCCGCCTAAGAAGACCTGATCCCAATCTCCGTGGGCGTTCAAGATGACGGTCCGGCCGCGTTTAAGTTCCTTGCCGATCATCCGCCCCGCTTCTTCGGGGTTCACTTCGTGCAGATCCACGAATTTGAACTTGAACCGGAATCGGAACTCGCGGGCTTGAAATGCGAGGGCCTTCCGCGTCAGGGCGTTGGCTCCGTTCGGATCGAATTTGAGTTGGGAAAAGATGATCACGCGCGATTTGTAGAGTTTGCGGACCATCACGACCGATCCGGCGCCGACGGCGACTCCCGCCACGAGCATCCCCACTTCCAGGTTCGAGAGCCGTTGCTGGGTGATGAGGTCCCGTCGCGCCGCCGCGCAGGCGAGGTCGTAGCACTCCCCGACGACCGGGACGAAGCCGATCGAGATGCTGGCCAGCGAAAGCCAAAGGGCCGGCGCCGCGGCCTCCGGTGAAAGCTTGGGAGGCAGATCCTTGCCTAAGAGTTCCGAGAGGGCCCGGCGAAGACCGACGCGCGTGTCGTCGTTCACGGCCCAGGCGGAACGGACACGATCGAACGGAAGGGAGAAAAAAAGTTCGGGCGGCTTGAAAAGGACCGAGCCCGCGCCCGATTGCGCCGGGCGAACGATGAGAAGCTTTACATCCGTGCGCTCGGTGAGTTTGGAAATGAGGTCCGACATCCCGCCCAGGACGTCGGCAACGGTCTTCATCCACCCCTCGGGCGGATGTCCCCCACCGTTTCCGGCGGGCCAGCGAAGTTCAATCTCGGGCGCCTGCGCTTCCCCTCTAGCAACAGTCACGGCCCCTAACGCTGTCAGTACCAGGATCGCACAGAGTGCCCGAACGGCCCCTGCGTTCCCCCCCAAGATCTCCCCCTACAGCTCCTTCCTATCGTCATGACGCGCGCGTGTCAATAACATTCACGGGCCCTTGTTTGTCGGGCCGCGAGGATGGCCCGCGTGCGTTGAAAACGACGACACGTCGGCCGTAGATAGCTACGCTTTCTGCTTGCTGGCTTGGAGTATTCACGAGGATCGAAGCGCTAGCCAGGCTGGCCCGTTGCCTTCGCTCCGGCACCGGCCCACCCCGCTGGGAACTGGTGTCGAAATTCAAACCCCTGTCTTCGGTCAACAATGACCAAGCAATGGACCTTGAACGCCTGGTCCGTCGAACCCCAGCATCAACATACGTTTGATATTTCACGGCTCGTCTTCGGCCCGATCGAATGGGCTTCGGTCCCGTTACCCCCCTATCGTCGTAGTGGAAGTGGCGGGAACAATTGGATTTTGCGTGGCAGGGGTGCCGGGCCGGGTTACTATTTACTTTCTTGCGGCACGTGCGTTGGAAGATTCTGGCAGGGGCCACGTCCGGTCTTCTGCTCGCGCTCATATCGGGGCCGATTCGGGCCCAGCTCCTCGACTTCTCGCAGTGGATCAACCCCGGCCCTCTCGCGGCACCGCATCAGTCTCTCGAGGGCGTTAAGAACTGCACGAAGTGCCATGCCACCGCCAAAGGCGTGCCCGATTCGAAGTGCCTCGACTGCCATCAAGAGATCGCGCAGCTCCTCGCCAAAAAGAAGGGGTTCCATGCCCGGCAGACGAAAGACTGCGTCGCTTGCCACGGCGATCACAAAGGGCGCGCCTATGACCTGAACCCGCTGACTCGACTCCGATTCAACCACGACGAGACCGGATATCCGCTCACGGGCAAGCACGCCAAGGTGAAGTGCCTCGACTGCCACAAGGACACCCGCATCAATGTGGAGACCAAGAAGCGCACGGCGCGGCCGACGTATCTCGGAACCTCGGCGGATTGCGTGGCCTGCCATGCGGACATTCACAAGTCGCTGAAAGCCGAGTTCCGAGACTGCGACAAATGCCACACCACGGCGAATTGGAAGAGCCTCAAGGAGCGGATGGGCTTCAGCCACAACCGGGAAACGCGCTATGCGCTGACCGGCGCCCACGTGAAAGTGAAGTGCTACGCGTGCCACAAGGAAAAGACCTGGGCGCCCCAGCCGTTCGAAAGCTGCGAAACCTGCCACAAGGACGTGCACGCCGGAAAGTATGGAGCCAACTGCACGCGCTGCCATAACACAGCCTCGTGGAAGGGGGCCTCCCCTACCGGCCAGATCAAGTTCGACCACGACAAAACCGCGTTCCTGCTCAAGGGCCAGCATCTCAACGTTTCCTGCGTCCGCTGCCACGGGCCCGTCCTCGGGAAGATGCAGAACTTCCAGCAGTGCTCGGGCTGCCATAACAACCCTCACGGCAACGAGTTCGAGGTCCTCTGGACCCGCAAGAAGGCCTGCAAAGACTGCCACATCGAGGACGACTGGCGGATCCTCACGTTCCGACACAGCGCCGATTCCCGATACGTGTTGGCCGACAAACACATGGCCGTGCCGTGCATGCAGTGCCACGAGGACCGAAAGTACCGGTGGCTCACGTCCTCCCCCGATTGCGACACGTGCCACATGGACCCGCACAAGGGGAAATTCAAAGAAGCGTGCGCTTCATGCCATTCGCAAAAAGGGTTCGATGAACTTTCCTTCGACCACAGCAAGGCCCGTTTCCCGCTGATCGGGAAACATCAGGGGGTCAAGTGCCAGGCCTGCCACGAAGGGGGAAAGTATTGGGATTTCGACACGAACTGCGTCGGTTGCCATCCCGATTTTCACAACAAGGAGATCGGGAACGAGTGCCGCCGGTGCCACTCCCCGGCCGCGTACAACCTGATCGAGTTCGACCATAGCCGGGAATCCAGATTCAAGCTGGAAGGCGGGCACACGAAAGTCCCGTGCCTGGAGTGCCACAAGGATTACAAGTACAGAACCGGCCTGAAGGATTGCTCCTCGTGCCACGTCGACGTCCACAAAGGGGCGTTCGGGACCTCCTGCGAGCGGTGCCATACCACCCAAGCCTTCGGCCTCAAGACCGGGTTTCATGATTTCGGCGAGTTCTCCTTGGGCGGCGTTCACGACCGGCTCGACTGTCTTACGTGCCACGGCCCGAAATCGCCGGTTCGAAACTCTCCCGCGGGCTGCGCCTCCTGCCACAAAGATCCGCACATGAGCTCCTTCGGACGCGGTTGCGCGGAGTGCCACAACCAATTTGCGTGGTTGCCCTCCACGTTCCGCCACAACCAGACCGGCTTCCAGCTTTCCGGCGCACATCGTTTCGTGGCCTGTGAGCAGTGCCACGTGAACCGCATCTACGGCGGACTTCCACAGGAATGCGGTTTTTGCCACATGAACGTTTTCAATCCGGCGACTCCTCCGCAACACGTGGGAGCCGCGCCGCAGTGTGAGACGTGTCACTTCACGTTCGGCTGGAGGCCGGCGCGATGAGGCACGCCGTGCACAACGACCCGCGAAGCGACGGCGGCGGCTCCGTGGCCTGCGCCGGCAATCTTAGGCTCTGTCCCCGGAGACCGCCGCCGTGTCTACCGGCAGTCGTTGCGTTCTCGTGCCTTATTGCTTTGGGGGGAAATGGGGCAGTTGCCGCACCCCAGGTGGATGGGTCGGCGGATTTCGGCGTGTGGTATCTGCACAACGATCTTAAAGACAATCCGCTAATTCAGATCGATGACGTCGCCAGGAACACGTACATCCATTCGCGCTACACGTTGTTCCAAACAGGCTTGAAGCTGGACGCGACGGACCTTTGGCAGCGGGAGGACGATCTTAAACTCAACTCTCATTTCCGCGGGCGGCTCCTTTGGAATCCCGACCGGCACGCCTACACGCTCGGCCCGGCCGACCGGGTTCGCGATCAGATCAGCGACTTGAACATTCAGCTGGAGAACCTGGCGGAGCAAACGGATCTTTGGCTGGGCCGACAGACGATCTGGGAAGCCGGCAATCCCATCGTGGACGGAGTGAGGGCCGTCTACAAGATTGAAGACGACCTGGATCTTGCGCTGTACGGAGGCTTGGGCGGGAGCCCGAACAACCTCACGGGGTATATCGGCCCCTTTTACCGGACGAACCCGTTCACGCTCGATTTTCAAACCGTCGGTGCGTACGCCACGTACCACGGGACGGCGTGGAAGCTCACCGCAGCCTTCCGGACGGACCTCTTCAAGGGCTCGCTCGACCGCGGCACGTTCTTCACGCAAGGCTTTTATCCCCTTTCCACGAAGTGGTCGGTTGCGGGCCTTGTGGAATATGACGTAGCCGGAAAACCCGGGCTTAAGAACGGAGAGGTCTTCCTCACTTCCCGGCCCACGGCGACGGTTACGAACACCTTCAGTCTCGCTCGTTGGTCGACCGTGGCCTACAAGGAGTCGAACGCCTCCGCGATCCCCGTGCTGGCCGAAGTGGATCCCGCCCCCGTCGGAGGAAACGAGGTCGATACGTCTTCCTACAACGTGGTGCGCAACCACATCATGTTGCGCCTGTTCCAACGCAATTATGTTTTCGGCGCGTTTGCGTTCACGAGGCGGACGTTCGACGACCGGAATCAACTCAAATACACGGCGGGGTATCGCAACCCGAACCTGTTCGGCTCGAACATCGATGCAAGATTTCAGCTGGACGTCATCGACAATTTCCGGGGCTTCAACACGGCCTTCGACACGCTCTTCGGCAGGGATTTTCTCGAGGGGCGCTGGCGCCTGGAGGGGGGAGGCTCGATGTTCGCCGACGAGCGGGACGCCTACTTGAACTTCCAACGCGACCCAACCCAGCCCAGGGAGGCCGACAATGAATATGCGCTTCGCCTGAACGCCTATTTCAACCCCTCCCGCACGCTGACCTGGGTTCTCAACTACGCGTTTTATCGTGAAGTGGACGTGATCAACGCCCGCCAAAAAGTGCACACGCACGACGTTTACCTGGGCACACACGTTAAATTCTGACAACTTAAGTTCCTCAATATTGTCTTAAATTTCAATGTGTTTTTTGTTGTTGACTACCGACCGAAAGTTTTGTTACATTGGTTCTGCAACCCCAAGGGGGCGCCCGAAGGAGGCGGGGCTGAAGGAAGCGATTCCTTTGGTTTTTTCGGGTGCCTTTTTACTGGAACGGGTCCGGGTTCTCCCGGGCCCGTTCTTGCTTTTCTTGAATCTTAGTTCTCGATCTGCCTTAACTGCCCGCTTCATGCCCTCCTTGGTAAATTGTTTTAAAGAGCCCCCCGCAAGCAGCTCTCCCATCACGGACCCCGTCAAGATCAGATCCCTTTACCGCCATTGGCAGAACCGGATGTTTTGGGGAACGTTCGTCGGATATGCGGTCTTCTATTTCTGCCGCAATAATTTGGGCTCCGCTCTTCCGGGGATGGGAGCCGAATTCGGTTACACGAACACGCAGTTGGGATTGTTAGCTAGCGTCATTTACTGGACGTACGCCATCGGCAAGTTTGGCCATGGCGTCATTGCGGACCGAGCAAACATCCGGACCTTCATGGCTACGGGGCTCATTCTCTCGGCCGTGATGAATCTTCTTTTCCCGCATTTCTCAACCCTCTGGATTATGGTGCTTATCTGGGGCCTCAACGGATGGTTCCAATCGACCGGCTGGCCTCCGTGCGCCAAGATGCTCACGCACTGGTACGGCATGGAATCGCGGGGTCTGATCTGGTCTCTCTGGAGTTCCTCGCATCAGGTGGGGGGCGCCATTATCGTTTCTCTGTCGGCGTATCTGGCCCAGACGTACGGATGGCGCGCGGCGTTTACGGTGCCGGCTTGGATCGCCATTCTGGTCGGTTTGGGCATGCTGCTGACCCTTCGCGATCGCCCGGTGGAACTGGGGCTCCCCCCGATCGAACGCCGAGGCACGGCCGACGGCGACCTCGCAGAGGAATCCCGCGAACCGGTGTGGGCGACACTTCGTGCCCACGTGCTCGGGAATCCCTGGATCTGGCTTCTCGGATTTCAGAACTTCTGCGTGTATGTCGCGCGTTACGGGACACTCGTTTGGATGGTGAAGTTCCTCGTGGAGAAGAAACAGAGCGGCCTCGCGAGCGCCGGCGCCAAAACGGCCGTTATAGAACTGGCCGGGATCTTCGGCGGCATCGCCGCGGGCTGGCTTTCCGACAAGCTGAAGGGGCACCGATCCCGCCTCAACGTTTTCTTTTTGGTGCTCTTGGGCCTGTCGATCCATGTCTTTTGGTTTATCCCCGGTGATGCCGTTGCACTCCAGGTTGCGGCGCTGGGGGCCATCGGCTTCCTCGTCTACGGACCCCAGCTTCTTGTAGCCGGACCGTGCACCGCAGATCTCGTCCCGCGGAAAGCGGCGGCCACCGCCACCGGTTTCGTCGGAATGTTCGGATATATCGGATCGTCGCTGATCGCGGGTGTGTTCAGCGGAAGAGTCATCGACCTCTTCGGCTGGAAGTCGGCGTTTCTGCTTTGGACCCTCATGGCCTTCGCTGGGGCCGCGCTGGGCCTTGTGATGTGGAATCTGAGCCCCTCCAAGGGAAACCGGGGTTTACGGAAGGCTTAGGACGCGGGGGACGGTATCAGGGCCAGAAAGCCCCCGATTTCCTCGAAGAGACGATCCCGGATCCTGTCACGCTCGGCCCGCCCGTTTCGATCGGCGAATACCGCCAGAGATCCCGGCAGCCAACGGATCTTCAAAACCGTCCGCAATATTTCGGAAAAATCAAGATGGAGCTCCCGATCCGCCAGTTCCAGCGCTCGATTGGGTTCCACTCCTCCGATCATCCGGAGTCCTTCGAAAGCCAGGACGAGATAGCGGGCCGCATAGGCCCGCGCGATGGCGTCGCGAGCCCCCGCCATCGAGGGGCCGGGATAGGAGGCCAGCGCCTTGCTGAATCCCTTCGAAGTAAACGGGAATTTTTTGAAATCTTCCCACGTCCGGGGTTGTGCGCCGTTCGCCTGGTCCGCAGGCGAGGCTCTGCCCAAGGCCTGAGGGATCAATACGTAGTCGAATCGTTCGCCGTTCCTGAACTTCATCCAATCTTCGGCAAAAAGGCTCGGCTGTCGCAGCACGTAGCGGCAGACGGAAAGCTCGGTCCTCAGGCCATCCCCGACCAACCGCCTCACGTAATCGGTCGCATCCGAAATTGTCGGAACATCGGAGTTACAGGCGTGACCGATTTCCGAGACGATCATTACGGCCGTCAGGGCCACGCCCAATGGGGGAAAAGCGATACCGCTCCCCACCAACGCGCCCCCCACGAGAACGTCGGCGGCCAGCTTCGCCGTCTTCTGAATAACCACGTCCCGAGGCTGCCCCAACGAGATCAGCGTGTCCGCCGTATCCACCGCCGCGACAAAGACGATGGCGTAGAGTCCGATCTTAGAAAGGACACGTCCCGCGACCCCCCCGGGGATCCCGTGGAACAATTCCTCGCCTTTCAGCCTTGAAAGGACTCTTTTGGAACGCTGGAACACCGCGGGAGGCTGTCTGTACGGGGACATACGATCGAACAGGGCCATTAGGCCCCTCCGTTTCGGCACGGCCCGGGCCAAACTCTCCAATCTTCCGCGAGCGGCCTCTATGGTGTGCAGTTCCCGGTCCACCGCCTGCGCGTGTTCCAAGAGGGCTGGATTGCCCCGTAGCCTTGCCATATTCCCGCTCAATTTTCCGGCCGCCCACCAGCCGGGGAGTTTTGCAAGCACCGGCGCCACAACAAATGCGGACACTTCCCGGACCCTTCTGTTGTGGGTCTCGGCGTCCACCGCTCCTCCCACCGCGTTTGCTCCCATGGCGAGCTGCTCCCCGAATCCGAAGGGGATCCAATCCAGGCCGCGGCTTAACGCCGAATAGACCCCGGGCGCTAACCGGGGGAGCTCGGGCCGCGCCGCATCCGGCTCCGTCTCGAAGTCCTCCGGCCTAAGATCGGTCAGAACGTATTTGTCGGCCACATGGATGAAGCCGTTGTCAGCCCAAATCTCGTACGGATTATCCGGATGCAGATGTTTGCGGATTTTGCCGATCGCGATTTGACAGTCCCCTTTGCAGGGCTCGGGGTTTCCGACTTCCTTTAACAGCGCGGAGTCCTTGACGAAATGGACAAAGTCCCAATCCATCCGAAGTTGTGATCGCATGGCCGATTTTTCAAAGCTTCTGGCGCGGCGAAACGCGGGAATTTTCTCCAACGCGCGTGTTTCAGCCGCCAAATCGGAGGTCGCGTAGACCGCCGCATAATCCGAACCCTCGAGCTGATCCTCAAGGCGCGGCATAAGATCCCATCCCCCCTGATAATCCTGACCGCGCCAACGGGGGCGCTGAGCCAGTGAAGTATGGAGGAGAAAGACGGCCCCCTGTTCCCGTGTGAGATCGGCGGGCGATTTCAATATCATCGTCCGGTAATCGGATCCGAAGCGGGCGGCGCGAGCCAGCGCGGAAAGCTCCTGTTGCTGGTTCGGCGTCATCGGGTAGAGACCCAGGCGGAAGCTGCCGTACGGCTGCGCGGTCTCCGAAGCGTGAAGGCTCAACGGAATCGCCATCAACAGGAAAAGAAGCCGGACCGTGCGCCCCCTCGTCCCCACCCATCCCTTCCAGCGGGTTGTCGGAAGAAGGCCCCGCGCTCAGATGACTTTTCAGCTCAGGGGGGACCAACCGGTTGATTTCATCCACACTGGCGGGCCATCGAAAGCCGGCGGCTTCCGCCATGGCGTGCGCCAGCGTCCTCGGATCGTTCGGATCCTCGATCATGATATCCCCGAAGAGCTTCGCTTCTTCTTTGCACGATCCCTGGGCGTCGATATTCCACCCGAACGGTTTCTTGCTCGCCCAGTTGAAGAGGGCCGAACGCCCCCCCTTGTCCAGAACCGAAATCACAAAGATGAGTGAGGTGGTTTTGGGTGTAACGCCAATCACGTTCTCCAGACCGTCGCGGAAACCCCAGAAGAACTCGGTGGCCATCTGGCTTACGGACGCGTTGTAGACGGCGTTGGTGTTCATTCGGTGCGTGATGGCCTGAAGACAGTCCCAGCTGAAAATCTTTTCCCTGAGCTTGATGCCCTGGACCACAAAAGAGACTATGCCTTGGGTCACGAAGCTGGCCGGCAGCGTGTACGACATTTTCCTCAAATAGGTCATGTTTGCGATACCGATGGCGGTCTGGAAGCCCACGGTCGGGATGCCCCCCAGAATATTGATCGCCGTTTCGTCCCACTCCCGACGCTTCGCCCCTTTCCAGAAATCGCCATCCTCATTTTGTTGCAGTTTTCCGCGCCAATACCTGTCACCGATGAGGTTGGCGGGGGGCCCTATGACGAGCCCTTGATTGACGAATTTCGAGATCGTTTCGCGGTCCACGTCAAAGCGCCCGTTGCTCCGCTTCATCATCCAGGAGTAAAAGTCCTCGTCCCAGTTGCGCCGGATGAATCGATCCAGACGCCGGCCCAGCGTGGGCGCGATCTTCTCGTACATCCAATTCGGGAGAAGCCGTCCGTCCCCCTTCGTCCAGACCGTCTTTCCCAGGAGGGTGCGCCTCGTGGCGTGCGCGAATCGGGTCCGAAACGGGAGCTCCTTCGGATACGTGGCCAACCATTCTTTGCGAATCGCCTCGGGCAAATCGTCGAATGGCGTGTAGGGATCAAAGCGCCAGACCTGATCCGAGGCCGGGCTGCCCACTTCTTTGAAATACCCGCGGACCGGGGCGTCCATCCCCTTGAGAAAATTGGCGAACCGCTGCCCCGCCGGGGTGTCCTTCACCGCCTGCCAGGGAACCGACACGAACCTGGGCGTCTTAAAATTCTGGAAGAAACGAAGAATCGCGGCATACGCCCTGGGAGCGCCGGGAATCCGGCCGCCCAGGCCGATTGTGCCTCGGAATGTCTTTTCGGCCAGCTTTGAAGTCCAGAAAGCATGATGGTCGAATTTGAACTGCTGCTGCAGAAACGACTCGGCCACGCCGTAGCTTTTCTTCAAGTTGCGGAGGTGCTTGATGTCTTTATCCAGCCTCTCGATTTCCTGATTGATCTCCGGCCGTCTGGCCTTGTTCATCGGGCTTTTCAGCGCCCTCTCGGCGACGTCGATCTGATTTTTCAGGTCCTCTTCGTAAAGAATGATCTGGAGTTCGTATTCGCGCAGGGCGCTTCGGGCGCTGGTTGCCTTCTCCAGTTGCGTCTCTCCTCGGACCAACGCCTGGATCCGCGAGGACGGCATCCTTGTTTTCAGCCCTGTGCTCACCACGTCCTTGAGGTCAGGATGTCCCAATGCCGTTTGCGTTCTCCCGTACTCCAGAAGATCGTCAACCACCTCCGGGAATTCCTCGCGCATGAGCCTCAGCCAAGCGCCAAAATCCCGGTTGAGGTCCTCCATGCTCTTGATTTCCAGCCCTACGTAGCGAGCATCGGCTGCCGGCTTTACGATCCGGAGAAAGCGGAGAACGGGCGGCGCAGACCATACGGCCGCGCCGGCAAAATTCAGGCCTACCAGAGCTAGAGATGTTGCGGCTTGAACGAAAATGTCCCGTTCCACAAAGATCTGATCGAAGTACTCCTTGCTGTTGACGTTGAGAGACGCCGTCTTGTAAAGCTGCAAGAAGAGCGTCTCGGTCAGCTTCGCGGCCGCATCCATTCGCGCATAGAGCGGTAGCGCTTCCGTCGCCGTCACAAGGGCGTCCGCCGACATCACCATCACGAGGAACGGCCACGACTTCAAGGCGATTCCCGCACCCCCGGCAAGCGCCACGCCGAAATTTAGAAAATCGACACGCTTTTTTTTCGCTTCGTCCTGTTCGCGCTTTTCAAACGCGACGACCGCGAGCGTCTCGGCGATATTCCGACGCCGTACGGGGTCCATCGGGTAGTCAGCATTTAACCGGGTCTGCATTTCCGGGGTGTTGAAGTACCGGCCGAGATCCACGAACCGCTTAAGCATGACATCCGGGTTCCGCGGCTCTTCTTCCAACCTGGCCCCTTCTTTTGAGCTCGTTTCGTGCGTGTGGTTCAAAAGGTCCTCCCACACCTCCCGCGCGCGCCTGACCGATCCCTGAGATGAGAGACGGCTCCAGTACACGAGCATTTCGGCGTTCAGGTTGAGGTTTTCCCGAACCGCAAGTCGAAGAGCGTCCGCCATGGAATCCAGGGCGCCGTCGCGCACATCTTCCAGCGCGATCTGGTCCCACCGTTGGCAGAGAAGGGGGGATATCGGATTGAGCCGGACCAGGCTCGCGTAATTGAACTTCCCTTGTGCCCAGAGATCGTCCAGCGCCAGCGCCACCAGAGCTTTCGCGAGATTGGTCTCCCGCCCGGCATGCCGTCGCTTTTCGTTGAGCCGATTGATTCTCTTAAACAGTTCCCGATTCCGGAATTGAAGGACGGGAACGGTGTTATGAATCGGCATCAGGAGGAGGGCGTTCGAGGAAGCCATGACTCCGCTCACCAGCTCCAGAATTTCGCGTGCCGTGTCGTTTCGGAGTCTCCGTTCGGCGTTCAACTGATCCAATCCGTGGGCTGTGAATTGGAGGCCGGATTGGGGCGGCGGCCCTACCGAAGCGGGGAGCGCCTTACCCCGGTTACAAACTTTCTCCAGTTCGTTCTCCAAAAACGGAGCCTGGGGATTTTTCGACGCCCGGGCATCATCCTGGTCAAGAAGGTCGATCAGAAGATCGTTCTGTACGAGGAGCGTTGCTTCGAACAGGAGTTCCCGGAGAAATTCCCTTTGCGCCTCTTTCGTCATTCTCGGGACTTGCGCGTCCTGTGTCAGGGGAATGATGTATCGATTTCGGAGGTCGGGAAAGTTCGTGTAGTTGAAACTCGAATAGAGGGCGTTCCGAAGCCGGTCGGGAAAGACCTCCTGGGGATCCAGATGGATGCCGCGTTGTTGTGCATAGAGCACCTTGTTGTAGCGATCGTCGAGCATCTCCTCGATCAGCCATTTTCGCTCGACCAGAAGCGTGCCCAGGGCGTCGCCCAAAACCTTTCCGTGGGCATCGCGACCGAGGGCATTTTCAATGGTGGGAGAGAATTGAAACTCCACTTGGCCGCCGCGCTCGACCATCGTGGTTTCGTACGTCAGCCTTCCTCCATCCCTCAGAAGAAAACGGGGGGACGCCAAAGCCGGCGAAAGGTGCCCAAGCCAACACCAAACGACCCAGCCGGCGGCGGGCAAAAAACCTCGCCGGCACAAGCGGAAAATCCTTACCCCTCCATCCAACTTCATGACGTACTGCTGCGAAGCGTCATCGCATAAAATCGAAAGGCTGTAAAGGGGTTGCGAGCTTCCTGCGGTTACTCAGGCCCCGTCGGCGGCGGCGACAAGTTGCCTCCAGACTCGAGATTGGTCTGCCTGCAGGGCCATGACGAGTTGGTTATATTTGGGCTCCAGCCGTTCCCAAACTTCCCTCGCCCCGCCAGGCTCTAAATCTCTATTAAATTCGAGATCTTGAAGCTTGCGCACCGTCTCAGGCACCGGGTCCACGCTATCGGGAAGGACTCGGTTTACCGTCCGGATCGTAGAATAACTCTCCGTCAATCCGGCTTCGTCCCGGACCGAAAGGGCGTTCTTGTGAATCCCGTCCAGGAGTTGCACAAGCTTTCTAAAATCGTCGCGAAGACGCCTTGGATCCCCCAATTGAAGATTGCTCAGACGGGCATGAATGTCGGCGCGAAGAATTCTGGCATTTTGCAGGCGGCGGACCCGTGCGTCCCTTCCTGCCGATTCAAAACGGGCCAGGTCTCTTAGTTCAAGGCTTCCGGTTCCGACCGGGCAATGCTCCAAATAATAACCAAATTCCGTGTCCAGGGCGTCCCGTTCCATGGACCGCACATACGAGAGCTGCTCCACCCGCGTGGGGGGATTGCCGGATCCTAATTTGGCTTGAATCAGGTGCTCGATCTCATGAGCGATCGGGGTTTCCGTCTGACCGCAAGACCAATTCCCAAGATAGGTCACGGGGATCCGGATTTCGATAAGGTTCCGGTCTCGCTTGGTGGATTCCAGCATCACAATCGACGCCAGGCTCTCGCGCGGCCGTAGGATCCCGGCCCGAAGCCCGTCCCGGATTCTTTGGGCCCATTCCGGACGAATCATCGGTCGCGGACCGCTCGACATTTTTTCCACTACCTCGCGGATCCGCGTCGAAAGCAGGTGCGCAAGGCCCTCGGCTTCGTAGGGCGCGGGAACCAACCGACGACCGATGTTTCCGGGGAAACTCTGGCAATAGCCGTCTTTGGGGATAAAACAGAAAAAAATGAGAACAGGAAGCCCTCGCCAACTGCTGCGCAGCCGGCTGAAGGCTCCCCCCTTCACTGCGTAGAACCCCTCACTAGTCGCGAGCCTTTGTGCCTAGGATTTTTTTATCAGACCCACCTACGAAGCCAAGAAGTTCCGAAAATCCAAGACGTTGGTGACCGCAACACATGTCAAAATTGGAAGGGGTCCGGGTCGGCCTGGAACCCTGCGGGTTGGCGAGCCTACAACAACCCTCGAACGCAAGACCTTCCATGATCGTCGCAGATAACACGATGCGTCGTTCCGGTCAAAGGACCGTCGGAAAAAGTTGCGGGGCGCGCACGAATCTGCGCGGTCCTCCCTCCCCCGACACGCGCGAACTTGTTGAAATGATGGAACAACTTCCTTCGTTGCGGGGGCACGGATCTTGCGATCTGAACTGGACATGCCGAAGGAATCCACGTTTGACGCCGAGGCCACGGTTTCCGATGTGGCTAAACGCTTCCTGAACCGTTTCTCACGAAGCGCCCGGGAAGCTTCCCGGAGCGGCTTTGACCCGACCGTTGTTCAGAACAAGGAGGAATCCGCCTCGGATCGATTCAACCAACTCCAGGTCACCAACCGTCGAAGCCCGTTGGCGGCCGCTTTTTTCGCCCTTGTTCTTCCGGGAGGCGGGTTGCTCTTTGTTCGGCGGTGGTTCTTGGCGTTTCTTTTCCTGTCTTCGCTTGCGGCCTCGCTCGTGATGTCCCTGTCCGCCCTCGGCGCTCTTCCGATTCCCGTCCTGCTGCGAGACTGGGGCATCCCCCTGACCCATTCCGAACAGCTTCTGGCGTCAGGAATCGCCACGGCCTTCTTGTGGTGGGTGAGCCTTGTCATCCCGGTCGGGGTCGCCGCGCGGACCGCCCGATTCCGAAAACCTGTCTCCCGATTTGGCTCGTTGTTGTCGGCCCCCATTCCCATCCTGGGAGCTTATGTTCGGCGCTGGTTTGTCCTGGGCCATTTGACCGCCCTGGCCGCGGTCCTGGCCGTGATCGGCTCCCTTCTGGCGTACCTCTTCTGGCAGCTTCGCGTGGAGCGGGAGTTTGTTTGGTCGGCCGTGTTGGCGTCGGCGGCCGGCTCTCTTTTCGCGCTTCTTTATCTCGGGGCTTGGCTCGGCGCATTCCGTGATTTGGGGTGCGGTCGATCCGGCCGGGAAGGCGCCCGAACGGACGTGAAGTTCGCTCTCCTGGGCTTCGGGTTGATTCTGTTCTTTGCGGCTTATAAGGGACCGATGCCCCTCGTTCGTGCGCTGGGTCCCGCAACCCAGAAGGCGCAGCTTCTTCTCAAAGCGAAAGGGTTTCAGAGTACGTCGGGACGGATCAAGGCCTTTTATCGCGAAGCCGATCGGTCGATTTCCGGCCTGGATGATCGCCTGTCCCTATTCCGCTAGGCCGGAGAACGTCGCAGGCGTTACGGCGGCAAACCCTCCGTCCCCTTGTACCTGATACACTTGCGCCCATCTTCCATCCTGGATGACGGTGCAAATCCGGTGCGAAACGACGATCTGAAGGCCGGCGATCGGATCCTTTTTGGTCCCATAGTTCGTCGGATCCAAAACCTTGGCCGAAAGATCCACGTGATAGAGCGACAAGACTTTGATGTCCCCGGGCACGACGAGGACGTTTTTGAGATATTGCCCGTGGCCTTGGTACTTCCCGCCCCAGGTATACGAAATAAAGTACGTCACCTGCACGGGCTTCATATGTAGGCCGTTCACTGCCTCCACTTTAAAGCCGTACACCTTGGGCTCTTTTTTCGGCCATTCCAGGTCTCTCCAGTCCGTTATGCCGCTCGGGATCGCTTCGGCCTGCGGAGGAAGGCCGGTCCGAATCACCGGTTGGTTATTGATCAGAATGTCCCAAAACTTCGCAAGCAAATTTACGATGTCCCCGATTCCGATGGGTGAGCCTCCGAGTCCCGGAAGACCTCCGGCCTTGGGCAGCGCGGGCGGCTCGAGAATTCCGAGTCGGGCCCTGACTTTGGACGGCAGTCGCGTCCCGGCGAACATGGGCGTGACCTTAGCCTGAAATGTTTTGTATTCAGGCTTGGAATAAACCGGATTGCTTTGTAGCGCTTGCTCCACTTTGTCGGGAGGGCATATTTCCGACACCGCGGTCTCGCGGGTTTCCCCCGCCGAAGCCGAGACGGACATCCCCGTTCCGCACACGAGTGCCACAAACCCCAAGACGTACCTATATTGCATGGTCCCCCCTTCAGAAGACTATGACGCGACTATGTCAAACTTGACGGATTTTTCAAGTGCCGCCCATAGCGCCTTTGGCGCGGCGCGACAGAGGGCGTGCGGGCGAAGTATTGTCGCGTTTTCAGCGACGGGCCACGGCTGAGCGTGTCGCGCGACCATTGCGCGACAGGGCCCGCAGTGCGGGTTTCACAATCTTGTAGCGCTCTTCTTCGGCGCCCAAGGTCAGCAACTTTTCGATCGTCCGATGGAGCCGGCTCTCCTTCGCGTCCCGCCGGAGATCCGCCAGAATCGCTTGGGGGCGGTGAGGAACCGCTTCGTTGAACAGCGAACCATCGGCGGTGAAGACCACCCTGGGTACGGCGCGCTCCGCCTCCACCTCCATTTTCGACAGGAACGCCACGTGGCCCACGCCGTCCGCAAATCGGAACGTGGGAACGGGATGCTCCGCCGTGAGGTCGTGAACCTGGATCAGGCGTTGATAGTCGTCGATCCGGCGCTTCGCCACCAACACCGGCAGCCCCAGCCGGGGGGAATGGAGGTCGGCGCCGTTCCCGTGCATCGGATGGTATTCCATGAATCGGAGGAGGAGCTTGTGTTCTTTCGTCATCCTCGCGAACTCCACGACTTCGTCCTCGTTGATCCCGTTCAGAAGGAAGACGTTCAGGCGGATGTCGGGAAAATTGAGTTTCTCCACTTTTTCGATCCCGTCCAAGACCCGGAACAAATCATCCCGTTTCGTGAGCGCCTGATACTTGGCGTAATTCAGGCTGTCGAAATTGATCTCGACCTTCCTCAGACCCATCTTTCGGAGCCCGTCGGCATAGGTCTTCAGGTACGTGCCGTTCGTGGCGAGCCGCACGTCGGTGATGGCCTTGTGGGCGAACGCCGATTTGACGAAATTCGGGATGTCCTTCCGAAGAAGCGGCTCCCCGCCCGAAATGATGACGCGGGTGACGCCCAGCTCGCCCAGGATTTTTACCAGCTTGGACACGTCCGAGGCCTGGATCGGAGTTTTGGTCCGAACCAAGTCCCGAGCATGACCCAAAGCCTTGCAGTAAAAACATTCGAGGTTGCAGTCCCCCGTCACGGAGAGTCTCAGCGTCCGCGCTCTGGTCCGATCGGTGTCTTGAATTGTCGCCGACATATTCCTCCTCACAAGTCCAAGGATCGAAAAAACTCTCCGCCGCCGAGAACCGCCCGCTTAAAGGGAGTTGAAATGTCTTCCGGATTCACCTTAAATAACCATTACTTAGATCCAGCCCGCGCGACTGGGGGGATCTATAGAGGAAGCGGGTTTCACTTGTCAATAGGCCCCCGCCTATTCGCCGGGAAATCGGCCCCGCATCGAGCCCGGCGAAGAGCGCCTTTTTTTGGGCTCATCCGGAATTTTCGTATTTTTTGTTCCCGCCCTCGGGCGCGCTCTCCCATGAATAATGCAGGTGAATCCTGTAAAGTGATTTCGCTCTCGTGAGAAAAATCGCCCTTCTTTTTGCCTTTCTCGTTTTACTCGCTCTCGGCGGTGCCGTGGGCTTCGTCGTACTTTCGTGGAACCTTCCTTCCGTCGCGTCCCTCCAACGATTCCGCCCGCCGGTTTCCAGCGAGGTGTTCAGTGACGAATACGTCAAGATCGGCGAGTTCTTCCGGGAGCGGCGCATTTATGTTCCGCTTCACGACGCGGCGCCGTTTCTCGTGAAGGCCTTCGTCGCCGCCGAGGACGCCGAGTTCTTCGAGCACAAGGGGGTTTCGCCCACGGGCATCTTCCGCGCCTTCGTGAAGAACATGGCGGCCGGCCAGGTGAGACAGGGGGGGAGCACGATCACGCAACAGGTAGCCAAGGCGCTGCTGTTGACGCCCGAGAGGAGTTTCGTCCGCAAAGCCCGCGAAGTCTTGCTGGCCCTCAAGATGGAGAAATTTCTCACGAAGGAGCAGATCCTCGAGATTTATTTGAACCAGGTCTATCTGGGCTCCGGAGCTTACGGCATCCAGGCGGCCGCGCAGACCTACTTCGACAAGGACGTCGCCGGACTCACGCCGAGCGAGATGGCCCTTTTGGCGGGCCTGACAAAGGCCCCCAGCCGGGACAGCCCGTTCTCCGACTTCGAGAAGGCCTTAGGAAGGCGCAACTACGTTCTCAAGCGAATGCTGGAAGAGGGATACATCACCCAACAACAGCATGACGAGGCGGTGCGGGAACCGCCCTCCATGGCCAAGGACGCGGACATGAACCTGAAGTTCGCGCCGTACCTCGTGGAGTACGTCCGCCGGCACGTCACCGAGAAGTACGGCGAGGACCTGGTCCTGGCCGGAGGCTTGCAGATTTACACCACCGCGCGCGTGCGGGACTCCTTGGCCGCCGCCCGCGCCGTGCGGGCCGGGTTGGAGGAGCTGGACCGCCACCAGGGGTACCGGGGCGCGCCGGAGCGTGTGGGGGAGAAAGAGCGCGCGGCTTTTCTCGCCAAACTCCGTAAGGACCAACCGGAGCCTCCCAAGGAACGCGATGCGGTGTTGAAAGGCCTGGTGACCGAGGTTCGGGACAAGGACGGGTGGACGTTCGTGGATCTGGGATTCGGCTCCGGCGCGATTTCATTCGAGACCATGCGCTGGGCTCGAAAGCCGGATTTCGAGCGTTATTGGGAGAACGCTCTCATCACCCGGCCCTCTCAAGCGTTCAAGAGCGGCGACGTCGTCTCGGTGCGACTGGAGCAGGCGGACGAGAAGCCGCAAAAATCGCCACCCAAGGGGACCCGGATCGTCTTTCTCTTCCAGGAGCCCCTGGTTCAGGCGGCGTTGGTTTCCATCGATCCCGCCGACGGGGCGATCCGCGCCATGGTGGGCGGCTATGATTTTCAGAAGAGTGAATTCAACCGCGCCGTTCAGGCCAAGCGCCAGCCCGGTTCAGCTTTCAAGCCGATCATTTATTCCGCCGCGCTCGACAACGGATTCACGCCCTCGCGCGTGATCGTGGATTCCCCCATCGTATATGACGACCCCACTCGCGCTTCCAGCTGGAAGCCCAAAAATTTCGAAGGGGATTTCGCCGGGGACACGATTTTTCGGGATTGCCTGATCAAGTCACGAAACGTGCCGACCGTGAAGATCCTGCAGGAGATCGGGATCGACGCCGCCATCAATTACGCCCACAAGTTCGGGATCACTTCGGAACTCGCCAAGGATTATTCGCTGGCATTGGGTTCTTCCGCCGTGGTTCCCCTCGACCTGGTGACGGCATACGCCGTGTTCGCAACGGGCGGACGGCGCGTTACGCCGGTCGCCATACGGAAGATCGTGGATCGGGAGGGGAACGTCCTGGAGAGAAACCTCCCCGAGGACCCGGCTCTGGGTATCGGCGATCAGGTCACCTCGCGCATTCGCGAATTGGCGGAAAACAAACTGGCCCAGGAGGCGGTGGCCGTGGGAAAGGATCCGAAGGCCCAGCTTCCGGACGGCTACGTCCTCAGCCCCCAGACCGCGTTTTTGATGACGCATCTCCTCAAAGAGGTGATCCGCGTCGGAACCGGCGCCCGGGCCGCCGCGATCAACCGGCCGGCCGCCGGAAAGACGGGCACGACGAACGAGAATTACGACGCCTGGTTCCTGGGCTTCACGCCGGATTTGCTGGCCGGCGTGTGGGTGGGATTCGATCAGGCCTCGTCGCTGGGCGTCCGTGAGATGGGCGGAGCTTCGGCAAGTCCCATTTGGCTGGCATATATGCTGGAGGCGCTCAAAGGAAAGCCCGTTCTGGACTTTTCCGTCCCCGCCGGCGTGGTGTTCGCTCAGATCGACCCCAAGACCGGCAAGCTCGCAACGTCCAAAATCAGAAACCCGATCTTCGAGGCGTTCCGCGAGGGCACGGAGCCGAAAGAGACCGCCGACGAAGCCCAGAAGAAAAAGAGCCAGCAGAACTTCTTTTTGAACGAATAGAGGTAATAGGTGCCCATGGCAATCACTCCCTTCGAGGAAATCTTCCAGAGTCTTAACGATCGGCACGTAAAATACGTTGTCGTTGGTGGGCTGGCGGTTGTTCTTCACGGGCATCTTCGCGCAACGGCCGACATCGATCTTGTCCTCGCTTTGAATCATCAAAACGTTTTGGATGCCGTAGCGGCCCTGAAATCCCTGGGCTACCGACCCCGCCCCCCTGTGCCGTTCGAAGACTTCGCCGATGCCGAAAAACGGTCCTTGTGGATCAGAGAGAAAGGGTTGACCGTTTTCTCAACATACAGTCCGCGATACCCGGGAATTGAAGTCGACTTGTTTGTTGAAGAACCTTTTGATTTTGCGGCTGTTTACTCAAGGGCCTCCCGGATCTCGCTTGAGAAGGTCGTCGTCACGGTTGCCTCCTTGGATGATCTGATCGAGATGAAGAAGAAGGTGGGGCGTCCGGTCGATTTGGCGGACGTGAGCGTGCTGGAAGCCATTCGGGCCGAGAGAAAGAAAGCAAAATGAAGAAAGCCGCATGGGATAGGGGATTTGAGGGAGTGCGGAAACGGCAAGCTCTCTTGGGATTGGAGCTTTCGCCGGCAGAGCGCCTGGCTTGGCTTCATCAGATGATTCAGGTTTTTTTGAAGGCCAAACAATCTGCCAAAACAACTGTTCGATAAACCAGATCCAAGCGACCACGCTGTCGCGCCCCTCCGTCTTCTTTTCTATAAGCGGAGGTGCTCTTTCGCCCCTCGTCGGGCGACAGCCTCCATACCCAGCGCGGCGGGATGCTCCGCGGCAGCACGGAGTGTTTTAGTCTATGCCGGCTAAATCTTCTTCGAAGTTGGTTAACGCCTCGGCTGTGCCGGCGCGCACAAAGCTGCCCCAAATTGCGCGCCTAGGCGATGGTTAAGCGCGCCATTTAACCCTAGCTTAAGCGCCTTCCGGGCCATGGGAGAAGCGTGCTTAATCAGCCAATCGGCGCGTCGCAAATCAAAGAACCCGGATTCAATCGTAATCCCGGGTGGCGTGTGCTTATCTCGATCCCAATCTGACCTTCCGCTTGCTCGCGGCACAAATTGATAAGCAAAATTTTTGTAGATCAATCCGACAAGTTGTTCGGCGTCGGCGATCACGTCGGCCGAATACCCAAGCTTTCGTAACGTGCATCCCGCATTTGCGCCCGAGACCGCATGGTAACTGCGCTCAGGGTCCGGCAATTGAAGTCCAAAGACCGTTGGATGCTGCGTGTACATGAATGCTTCCCTTGGAAGTAATGTTCCAGGTCCGCCATCCGCCAGGGGCTCGAAAAGCTCTTCCGCCAATTGTGCATATCGGTCATGTTGGCGCTGCGCGAGCAGTCGAACGCCGAAATTTGGGACGCTGTATTTTACATCGACAAACAAGCCTAAGACCCGCAGGTAGAGTTCCGACTGATCCGGAGTGAGGTGGGCTTGAGGCTGCAGTCCTTGGCTCATCAACAGAGCCGTCCACGGATCTTGATTCAGTGCCTGAGCGTTGGACCCGATGTACGACAGAAAACGTTTAATCATCGGATCGGTTTCAGGATGACGAAGGAGGAAGTCTTCAACATGGCCTTGGCCACCCGTATAACTCCCAAAATCAGCAGGCCCCATGCGACGAATATCGGAAATCGACGTGACGTCGCGAGCAAGCGCAAGACAATTGGTGTGATTTTTTAGAACGGTGGATGCGGAACATCTTTGGAGGAATTCGATATAAAAAGGAGTTGAGTTGAAGGAAAACGAACCTGGCTGGGTGAAATAGTAGCTCCCCGAAGCGGCAGCCTGACAATCGAGTGCGAGGCGGTCCCTATACCAACCAAATCTCGCGAACTTTTCCGAATCCAAATTCAGGTGCTGCAACACCTCGATCGTTTTCTTGGGTGAGTCGTCTATTCCCCGAAGCCACCCGGAGATCTCCTCTGAAGATGCTTGCGGAGCCAGTTGATTTTGGAGGACGAAGGCCCTGGATCCCTCATACAGACACTGTCGTAAATCAGCCCTGTCCTTCGCGTATGAACTAGAAAACAGGAGAAGCGCGAACCCAAACATCAGCAAACATTTTTGTACTGCCGAATACACGGAGGTTTGAACAGCAACATATATGCCACGACCCTCCGAGAACAAAGGCAATAATATTAAGACCTTGCGACTTCGGCGCCCTGCGATTTTGCGGAGGTCGGGGAACGCGCATGAGACATGCTCGCCCGCAGTCTCGGTCGCGCCCCTCCGTCTTCTTTTCTATAAGCGGAGGTGCCCTTTCGCCCCTCGTCGGGCGACAGCTCCTGCGCCCAAAACGTGACCCTTCTTTTGTTGTTTAAGGAGGAAAAAAGTCTGCCCTCGCGACGGCGGGGTGGGCCGGTGCCGGAGCGGAGGTTCAGCGCAGGATCGCCATGGGGGGACACCCTTAAGGGTGTCCCCAATCCATCCGTGGGTGTCCCTCTTGATGCGATCCGCGCCCCGGAGCGCAGGCAACGGACCACCCCGCCTTTTCACAAGTTATTTCTTCTTCTTGACGCGGCCGAACAGACCTTTTCTTTGATCGTGGACCCCTTCGCCCGACTCGGCGGCGAATGCGCGAAGGAGCTCCTCTTGGTGGTGCGTCAGCCGCTTCGGAATTTCCACCTTGATCTCCACGTAATGATTTCCTCTTCCGCCCCGGCGCAGGTGCGGGATCCCTTTCTCCTTGAGCGTCAGGACGTCGCCGTTCTGCGTGGCACGCGGGATTTCGATCGATTGCGGCCCGTCGATCGTTTCGACCTGCGTCGTCGCCCCCAGAGTCGCCTGGACCATGCCGACGGATAGCGCGGAGAACAGGTGCTCCCCGTCCCGGCGGAACCGCGGGTCCTCCTCCACCAAAAGCTCCGCGTAGAGGTCCCCGGCGGAGCCCCCGCGGTAGCCTCCGTCCCCTTCCCCCGCAAGCCTCACCCTCACGCCCTGGTCCACGCCGGCCGGAATTTTGACTTCAATCTTTTTTCGCTCCGCGAACCTTCCCCTTCCCTCGCAGGAGGCGCACGGTTTTGCAAAGTACTGCCCCGTGCCTTGGCACCGGGGGCACGTGGTGGCCACGGAGAAGAACCCCTGGAGGTGCTCAACCTGCCCGCGCCCGCCGCAGGTGGGACATGTCCGAACTTCCGATCCCGGCTCGGCGCCCGCCCCGCCGCATTTCGGGCAGTTCACCTCGTGCTCGATGTCGATCTGGCGGGAGCATCCGAACGCGGCGTCGTGAAACGAAATCCGAAGGCGCGTGATGAGGTCGTCCCCGTGCCTCGGGCCCCCTGGCCGTCCGCGGGTACGCCCGCCGAAGCCGAAAAACGTGTCGAAAAGATCGCCAAAACTGGAGAAAATGTCCTCCACGCCCGAAAAACCGTGGAATCCGCGCCCCTCGAGCCCGGCGTGCCCGTATCGATCGTAGATCTGCCGTTTGTCCGCATCGTGGAGGACCTCGTAGGCCTCCGCGGCTTCCTTGAATTTCTCCTCCGCCGCTTTGTCGTTCGGATTCAGGTCCGGATGGTATTTTTTCGCGAGCTGGCGGTAGGCCCGCTTGATCTCCTCGTCCCCCGCCGTCCGGAAGATGGACAAGATTTCGTAATAGTCGCGCTTTGTCACAGCTGCGGGGAACCGTCGGGGACACCCTCAAAGGGTGTCCCCTTTGTCCCCATTAATCCTCAGATTTTGCCGTTCAGCGCCAGCGAGACGATCCAAGTGTAGAGCACCAACGATTCGATCAGCGCCAGGCCCACGATCATGGGAACGAAAATCTTCCCGGAGGCGCCGGGGTTGCGCGAAATACCGGTCACGGCCGCCGAAATGGCGATTCCCTGTCCGATGGCTCCTCCGATTGTCGCTAGCGCGATGCCGAAACCGGATGCGATCGCCAGGGCCTTTTTCACTTCGTCCCCCAGGACGGCCTTCGCCCCCTCCTGCGCGAACGCTACCGTCGCAGCCGTCGCCACGAACGCGAACACCGTGATTTGAATCCAGGTCTTACGTTTCATGTTTCTTGCTCCTTTTTCCTTAATGCTCCGAGGCAACTGCCCCCGATATATACACGGTCGTAAGCAGCGTAAAAATAAACGCCTGCATGAACGACACGAAAACTCCCAAAATCATGAACAGGATCGGAATCACCCACGGCACGAGGTGGGAGAAGATGCTGATGACCTCGTGGTCGGCCAGCATGTTGGCGTAAAGACGAATGGAGAGCGTCATGGGCCGAAACACGGTACTCATGATTTCGATCACGCCGAAGAGCGCCTGCAGGAGGCAGATCGGAAGCAGGAGGAGGATGAAGCTCACCACGCTTTTCATGGGTCCCGGCGAAATCGGCGCCATGAAGTGTTTCAGGTATTTCACGCCGTGTTCGCGAAAGCCGAAGTAGTTGAACGCCAGGAACGAGATCGTGGCCACCGCCGCGCCCGTGACCCAGTTCCCCGTGGCCGAAAGAAACCCGGGCACCAGGCCGATCAGGTTGGATATGAAGATGAAAAAGAAAATCGATCCGATGAACGGAAAGTACTTCCGGCCGTCCGGGCCGATGATCTCCTCGCAGAGGCCCACGAGCATCTCGAGAAAAATCTCCAGTAACGAAAGAGGCGTGATTCTTCCGTCCGGCACAACGCATGCGCGCGCCTTTTTCAGGCGGGGATAGACCAGCACCGATCCGGCCGCCAGGAGAAAAACGACGAACGCCGCCGTGACCACGTGCAGGTTGTCGTGCGTAACCCCGGGAACGTAGCGCTCGAAGAATGTGAACGGGACCTTCTCCATCGGATCAACCCCGGGCCCAGGCTTCGCCGTGAAACGCCGCCGTCAGCGCCGTCGTAAGCACCACGGCCGCCACGCCGGCTCCAAACGCGTAGAGATTCATCGGCAGAAACCTCACGAGCGCCCACGCCGCCAGAAGAAAGGCGCCGAATTTGAAAACAAACACCGCCAATAAGGGGACCAAGATTCTCGGGTTCGGACCCAAGAGGCGCCGTACGATAAGACGGATCACCCAAAAGTCCGCCGTCATGAGGGCCGCGCCGGCCGCGACGCCGGCGGTGACATCCACGGAACGGAGCGCAAGGCTCGTGGCCGCCGCGCCGACGCAGACGATCACGTTATTTCTCATGATCCTGTTTAGTGTTTTCTCCATCTTCTTTCCCGGACCGGCGGATCAGGTCACGAAGGATCCGGATCGACGCCGCCAGACCCAAAACCACGCCGGTCCCCAAGCCCCACGGGGAAATCCCCCAGCGCCGGTCCGCCAACGTACCCAGCCAGGCCCCCAGAACCGGCGCCATGGCCGCTTCGAACGCAAGCGTTGCCAAAGCCGTCCACCGAGCCGGGGGTTTGATGTCGATCTCCGATCTCCGCAACCGTCAGAACCCGTTGTTCTTACAGCAACTTTCTCCCAAGTCAACCTGACTTGAGCCGATTCGGGACTCGTGTGGTTTCCTGGTAGACTTTCTAGATGCTCCCCTCCCCAGAACCCGCCGATACGATCCGGGCGTTTCAAAAACGGAAACTTCTTTTCAAGCGTGTGGAGGTTGTCGCGGTCATTCTCTTTGCTGTCGGGCTAACCATGCCCCTCTGGCCTCTCGTCGGCCTTCCTTACGAACACTATTTCCCGATCTTGGTGGTTCTTGTTGTATTCCCGCTTTTCCTCTTCTGGGGCTTTTTTTGTGCGTGCCCGCGCTGCAAAAAAAGGGCGCTTCAGTTGAACGCGGTGGCTTGCCCGCGTTGCGGGGCGCGGCTCTCGGATCAGGCCCCCAAGTCCGAACCCGAACCGGAAGCCAAAAAGCTTGAAGACCCATACTTCTTCAGGGCTGAGATCGCCCGCCGGCGGGTTTTGAAGAAGCGGGCGTTTCGCCTTCTTTGGACGTTGGTCGGGCTCTTTCCTTTTTGTGCGTTCTGGCTTTCTTGGCAGGTTGGCGTCCCTTCTATGTTTCGGGAGCTTTCGGTTGCTATTCTCATAAGCATGCTGATTGTTCTAACTTTTATAGCGCTCAAGAAGCTCGTCGCCTGCCCCTTCTGCCACAAACCCTTGATCCGGGATTATCGTGTTTGGTGGAGGACATTCAAGAAGATCACAACCTGCGAACTCTGCGGCGCCGACGTCCGTGATTTCGTGGCCGGAATCTTCGCGAAGAATTGATTCCCGGCGGTCGCCTGGCGCCCTGTTCACCTTCCGGCGGAGTTGGTTTTTGCCGAAAATCCTGTGTAGGAAAAGGTTGTGAGGCTTCCTTCGGTCGTCGTCGTTCTGGGGCTCGTGAGCCTGCTCACCGACTTCAGCTCCGAGATGATCTTTCCTCTCCTTCCGGTTTTTCTGACGCAGACTCTCGGGGCGACTCCCGTCTTCGTCGGCCTCGTGGACGGCGTGGCCGAGGCCATGGCGAGCTTCCTCAAGCTCTGGTCCGGAACGCTCGCGGACCGTTGGGGGCGGCGCAAACCCCTGGTTCTCTTCGGATACGGCCTGGCCGGTTTTGTCCGGCCGTTCATGGCCGTCGTATCGGCTCCCTGGCACGTCCTCGCTATCCGCGTCACTGACCGGATCGGTAAGGGCGTACGCACGTCGCCCCGTGACGCCCTGATCGCCGAGAGCGTCGCCGCCGATCATGCGGGTCGCGCCTTCGGGTTCCAGCGTTCCTTGGATCACCTCGGCGCCGTTCTCGGGCCCCTGGCCGCGACGGCGCTGTTGGGTGTCGGTATCGGACTGCGTCCCGTCTTCGCTCTCGCCGCGATCCCGGCCGTTGTGGCGTTCTTCGTCCTCCTCTCCATCCGCGACACCCGGAAGGCTTCCGACGCGCGTGCGATCCTCCCGGATTCGGCGGCGGCAAAGCTTCCTTCGCCGCTCAAGACCTATCTTGCGATTCTTCTTCTCTTTTCGCTGGGAAACTCGTCGGACCTGTTTCTTCTCCTGCGCGCCAGGGACCTTGGAATCTCCACCGCCGCGATCCCGCTCCTTTGGGCGGCGTTTCACGTCACGAAATCGGCCAGCGCCTACTGGGCGGGAAGGGCCGCCGACCGGTTCCCCCGGCGCGCCGTCATCATCGTCGGCTGGGCCGTCTACGCCGCGGTCTATCTGGGCTTCGGCCTGGCCCGGCATGCCGCGGAAATTTGGGTCCTGTTTCTAATCTACGGAACGTATTACGGCCTCACCGAGCCCGCCGAGAAAGCAATGGTGTCCGATCTGGCCCCGAAGGAAGCCCGCGGCCGCGCCTATGGTTCGTATAACTTCGTCCTGGGTATCAGCACGGTCCCCGCCAGCCTCCTGACCGGCTGGCTGTGGCAGACGTTCAGCCCCGCCGCCGCTCTTCTGACGGGCGCCGGATTGGCGGCCGCGGCCTCCGCTCTCTTGGCGCTATGGAAATCGCGGCCCTCCTGAGAGTTCCGATTCTCTAGAGCTTCTTCAGCGCCGCTTCGTGCGCCTGGATTGTCTTTTCGAGATCGCGGTCGTCGTGCGCCATCGAGAGGAACCACGATTCGAACTGGGAGCACGGGATGTAAATGCCCGCGTCCAGCATGCCGTGGAAATACTTGGCAAAGAGGTGGAGGTTGGACGTTTGGGCTTCGGCGTAATTCCGAACGGGCCCCGGCGTGAAAAAGAGAGAGAACATGGACCCCGAACGATTCACGGTCACGCGGACGTCCGCCTTGTCGGCTTTCCTCTTGAGTTCCTCCGCCAGGTACTTGGCGCGATAATCCAGCGTTTCGTACGTTTCCGCCTCCCTAAGCAGCTTGAGCGTCTTGATGCCCGCCGCCATGGCTACGGGATTTCCGGAGAGCGTCCCCGCCTGGTAGACCGGCCCCGTCGGGGCCAGCATTTCCATGATGTCCCGCCTGCCTCCGTACGCCCCGACCGGAAGGCCTCCGCCGATGATTTTTCCCAGACATGTCAGGTCCGCCTGGACGCTGTATTTCTCCTGA
>JAZDIZ010000149.1:0-14531 GCA_043804515.1 Pseudomonadota bacterium
CCGTCTCCGTGTATCACAGTATTTCGGGGGATCAAATGTGGGCTTTCTCACCGTGAAATAAAGGGGCGGAAGATTTCCTCGTCTCTTTCGGAAGAGCGACCGTTCGGAATTCTTCCGCGGGGTGGTCAGGGCCGAAGCGACAGATAGACTTTCCGGGTCTCCGTGGTCATCCGGTCCCAGGAGAACCGGGAAGCGTGCGCGAATCCTTCCCCTCGCATCTTTTCCCGCAACGCAGCGTCTTCCAAGATCGGGTCCAGGGCTTTGCGCAGGGATCCTTCGTCGCCCCCATCGAAATATCGCGCTGCCTCGCCTCCCGCTTCCGGTAATGAGCTTACTCGGTTGAGGACGGCGGGACATCCGCACGACATGGCCTCCACAACGGGAATGCCAAATCCTTCGTACTCGGACGGGCAAATGTATGCGAGCGCTCTGGAATAAATTTGCGCGAGTACATCATCCGACACAAACCTCATGAACAGCACCCTCCGCTGCAAGCCCAAACGTTTGATTAGATCGCGTTCAGCCCTGCGAGGGTATCCGCCTCCCACGCAGAGCAGGTAAAGGTCGCTTTGCAGCTTGAACGTCGGCCCGAGGCCGCGGATCATGAACTGGAACCCCTTATAGAGAGCTCTGTTTCCCACGAACAGAACATATCGCGTGGGAAGCCGCGCGACGGATTTCGAAGCGCCCGACAATCGCAATGAGCTGGCGTGATAGATCACACTGATCTTCTGCGCGGGCGTCCCGTAGAATTTGACGATATCGCGCTTGGTCGATTCGGAGACGGCAATGACATGTCTCGCTTTTTCAGCCAGTTCACGTTTTCGCGACCTCGTAGGGTCACCGCGCGGAAAGTAGTCGGGAAACCGTTCATGGATCATGTCATGAATCGTAATAACGAAAGGTTTCCCTCCGAGATGCGGAAGAAAATAGGGGTCGTAATAGGTGGGGTGAAAGACGTCGAAGTCCTGATGCTTGAGGGTCTTAAGCGCGATCGAGCGATTGTGATATTCGAGGATTCGCCGGGTTATCTCCTCCTCAAGCTGCACCAGCCACAATTTCATGCGGTTCCGATGGGAGATAAGGAACGAGAAATCCCGATTTCGTAGGCAGTCATTCATACTGCAACTCATCGCCAGACGCACCTTGAAGTCCTGCCTTCTGCGCAGTCCTTGGATGAGTTCGAAAAAATACCGTGAGATCCCACCATAGCGCTCGTGACTGGCGAAGATCTGATAGTCGAACATGACCGTGGTGGGGGTCATCTCGTTCCTCTATACGTGTCGGACGGGTGGTTGACCATTTGCGCCGAAAATCGTGTAACCCTCGTTGGTATCGACTCGAGTGTTAAAACTCACATGGATTACAATAACGGTCTTCTCGTAAGGAAGTGTATCAAAGTCCTCGCCGGCGGCACATAGGTCGAAGCCAAAAACCGTGCTAGGCTGAGCCCGCATGTTGATCGTGCTTTTGGATGTCAGCTACCGGATGACCGACATCCCCGTCCAATTCGTGATTAAAACCGTCAAGACGCCGTGAAGAAGAAGATCGCGATCTTCGGCGCAGGGATCGCCGGCTTGGCAGCCGCGAGGGAACTGGCGCGCGCTGGGCATGAGGTCGACGTCTACGAGGCGGACGACCACATCGGCGGGCTGGCTTCCACGTTTCGGAGCGACGACGGGTTCATCTACGACAACGGCCCTCGCTTCATCCTGTCCACCCTCGCGGAGAAAGTCGGCATCGCCGATCGGTGCGAAAGGGTGAAATATCTGGAGGATCTCTACGTCGGCGGACGGCACTATCGCTTCCCCTTCGGTTTCATCCGGGACCCGCGTTATGCGGCTTCGGTCGTCGCCGCCATGCTCACCAGGTTCTTTCACCGTGCACCCGAGAATCTCGGCGAGTTCCTCCGTACATACTATGGGAGAATCTTCTCCCGCGACGTCCTGATCCCGCTGCTTGAGAAGTGGTCGGGCGTTCCCGCGGAAGAGATGTCGATCGATTTCGCCCACCGTCTCCTCCCGACGAACGTGTCGTATGTCGTGCACTCCCTGATCAAAAAGTTCCGCGGTGGGATTGCCGAGGATTACTACGAAAAGGGGAGGTACTTCGTCTATCCGAGAGGAAGTATGTCCGTGCTCCTTGACAGGCTCGCCGAAACCCCCGGTCTCAGGATGCATCTGCGAAGCGGCCTGACGAAACTCACGAGCGACGGACGCCGGATCACGGCCGCGGCCCTTGCGAACGCGGACGTGTCCGCGGATTACTATGTGAGCACGATCCCGCTTTCCGCTCTTGTCGGGGCTATCGACGAGCCGGGAGAGATGGCCGCGTGGGAGAGGCTCCGGTATCGGGGCATCGTCATCCTTTTTATCAAGATCAACCGGCCGAGGATTCTGGATCATATCTGGACCTGGTTCCCGGAGCGGCACTATCGATTTTACCGGATCTCCGAAGTGAAGAACGCCGTCCCGTATCTGGCGCCTCCCGACAAAACGATGATCGCCGTCGAGTTCGCCTGCGAAAGAGACGACGCGGTCTGGACGTCATCGGAAGAAGAGGTCTACGCAACGGTGAGGCACGATCTAGAGACGATCTATGGCGTCGGGCGGGAAGAGATCGTCGGGTTTGACCTGAAAAGGAGCGCACATGCCTATCCCGTCCTCAGAAAGAACACGGAGCGGCTGCAACGCGGCCTGACACACCAGACGCAGTTCCAGAATCTCCTGATCGCGGGGCGTACCGGGATGTTTCAGTACCGGATGATGGAGGGGAGTTATGACAGCGGGATCTCCTGCGCCGAGACCGTCCTTCGTTTGATCGAAGGAAAGAGTCCCGCGGACACCGAGTCCCCGGCTACCGATCGCTACGGGCGTCCACTCGTTGCGCCGGACTGATGCGCGCCGGCCGCTTGAGTTTGGAGGTCTTTTCCATTAGGGATTGAGCTGTGAGGATCCTCCTCATCAACCCGCCGGCTAGTGTGTACAACAGCCCGCCCGTTGTTCCTCTGGGGCTCGCCTACATCGGCGCCGTGCTGAAGAACGACGGTCACGCCGTGGAGGTCGTGGACCTCTCGCTCCACCCAAACAGCAAATGGGAGGCCAGCCTCGAAAGGGCGGACCTGATCGGCGTGACGGCGAACACGCTGACCTACAGGGGAGCTGCGGAGGTCTTGCGTTTGGCGAAACGGATCAAGCCGGATGTCGTGACGGTCATCGGAGGACCCCACGTGACCTGCATGCCGGAGCAGACCCTCCGGCACATAGCATGCGATTACGGTGTTCTCGGGGAAGGGGAGGAGACCGTAAGGGATCTCTGCCGTGTTTTGGAGAACGGCGGCGAGATCTCGGGGGTGCGGGGAATCGTATGGCGGGATCGGGTGTCGGGCGCCGTCGGCAAGACTGAAGAGCGCCCCCTCATCAAGAACTTGGACGGCATTCCGTTTCCGGCCTTGGATCTGTTCCCTCCTTTGGCGAGCTATTCCACTTACAATCTTCCCCACAACGTGAACACTCCGACGGGGGTCATCATGACCTCCCGCGGTTGTCCCTATCACTGCGTGTTTTGTTACAAAGCCACGTTCGGCCGGATATGGAGGACGCGGTCGCCCGAGAACATCGTGGACGAGTGGGAGAGGCTCATCCGCGTTCACAAGGCGGAGCAGATCAGCATTCTCGACGACAGTTTCAATACCGATCCGAAACGGGTCATCAGGATCTGCGATTTGATCATCGAGCGTGGATTGGTCGTGCCGTGGCAGACGCCCAACGGTATCCACGCCGCCCACGTCACGGAAGAGATGTTGACGCGAATGAAAGAAGCCGGATGCGTTCGGGTGTCGTTCGGCGTGGAATCTGGCAATCCGCACATCCTGAGCACGATCGGAAAGCAGGTCACGTTGGAGGGTATCTCCCGTGCGTTCCAGCTCTGCCGGAAGGTGGGGATTGAGACGTGCGCTTTCTTCATCATGGGCCTTCCGGGGGAGAATGAAACCACGATGCAGGACACCATCCGGTTCGCCCGCAAGCTCGATCCGGATGCCATTGCCGTGTACATCGCCAATCCCCTCCCCGGAACGAAATTCCGGGAAATTGTCGAGCGGGAAGGGACCTTCCTCCACAAGGAGGACGAGTTCTCGGGTCACTACGACTCCTCCCCCAACTTCACGCTGGGCGAGATCACTCCTGAACTGCTCCTGAAGATGCGGCGACGTGCCTATCTCCGTTTCTACCTTCGCCCCCGGTATCTGGCCCGTCAGATTCTCACCGCACGCTTTTTCAGGCGCCTTCCCGGGTATTTCGATGGACTCAAACGAATCTGGCACTATTCGAAGCGGTAATGAGCGACGGGATTCGGATTCCGCACTCACGATCCCGGGAATGGTCTAGGTCGAGAAGAGTTTCTCGAGGGAAAAGCCGGGCAGGCGTTTCGGGTCCGCCGCAATGGAGGGTTCCGCCTTGCAGGAGAGGTAGCAATTGGGGCATCTCCCCTCCACCATCTCGATACGGTTCTGTTGAGCGGCCTTGGAATACCAGCTTTTCCGGAGCGACGCGTCCCGGACGTTCCCGTAGGGCGGGAGGTTCCCGCAACCGTGGACGGACCCATCCTGTAAGACATCCAACGTGAGGTGGCCGGCGTAGCAAGGAAAGACGAGTTTCTTGGGGTCATAGAAGTAATCGGCCAATCCGCGGATGAAGACGCTGCTGGCCGAGATTGCCGAAGTCCTCCGTTTCCTTTGCAAGAGACCCTCGACAATCGCGTTGACAAGAGCCGGCGGGATATCGGCCAGTGGATCCTTTGCCTCCAGGAGCAGTTTGTTCTCCACCGCCGTCGTGACGGCCGAGAAATTCACTTTCGGGACGCCGAGACCGATCAAAAAATCAATCGTCTCCAAAAACGTTTCCGCGTTGTCCCGGCAGAGAACCGTGTTGGTGTCCACTTCGAATGTTGAAGGGCGTTCCGAAAGGAGGGACGTGAGGTTCGAGATCACGTTTCCGGCCGTATCGACGCCGCGGATCTTCGAATAGATCTCGGGAATATGACTGTCGAGGGAAACCGTTACGCGGTTCAGGCCGCTCTCGTACATCTTCTTCCGCTGGTCGGCCCGCATGGTGAGAGCGTTCGTCGTGAGTTGGACAACACGCCCCGCCTCTTTGAACGCCCGGATGATCTCCCATAGATCGGGGCGCAAAACCGGCTCGCCCCCGCCGATCGTGACGATGGGAGCACCCAGTTCGGCGATTTCGCCCGCCAGGCGGCGATAGTCGTCGGTCGTCAGTTCGCCCTCGTGATCGGCCAGCTTCCACGAGTCGCACGTTTCACACTTCGAATTGCAGCGGCTCGTGATCAAAAGATTGACGGATATCGGCCGGGTCCAGGTCTTGCGGGCGAGGTAACTTGGATACGCTTTGAGGAGGTTGAATCCCTCCTTGAGCGGGGAGACGTTGAGCTGATTGGGGAACTTCAAGCGGAGACGCTCCGGTCCCGTTCAGACCCCGGGAAGTAGTTTCGATTTGTCTCCAGGAAGTAAACGGGATCTTCGATCTTCGGCCCCGTCACGGCTTTCAACTCGCCGAACCCGTTCAGTGCGGCGTATTTCCGCCAGAGTCCGTCGCAAATCAAGTTCAGGGAGCACCTACCGCATGCCTCTCCCTTCACCCGGTTCTTGATCTGGAGAAAATATTTGATCGCCTCGTGCTTGAACGTATTCCACCCCTTTTTGAGCGAACGTTTCTTGGAAGGGTAGAGCAGCATGCCCGCCAAGAGTGCCGCCGTGCTCACGAGTCTCCCCTCGCGGATCGTCGTCCGAACGAGATAGTCCCATTCGTCCGGGTCGTATTGGATCTGGGGCATATTCGTGACATACGACTCGTACCCGGTCATGAGGCAGAAGGGGATGTACCGGACGGTGATCTTTTGGATCTTGTCCCTATATGCGTCGATCGCCCGCTTAAGATACGGCGCCGCGACGATATACTTCACGTTCAACTCCGGGGCCGAGCGCCAGTCGGCCTCCACGATCGGGTTGAAGAAGATGAAGTTGGCGGTTTGGATTCCCAAGGAATGGAAAAGGGCCAGGATCTCCGTGGCCCCGGTGTAATTGACGCCGGAGATCACGCAATTGGCCCGGATCTTTACGGGGTATCGGCGAAGCTGGGTGACCGCTTCCAAAGCTTTGGCGAAGCTGCCGTGGACTCCCGTAACTCGGTCATGGACCGCCGGCTCGTAGCCGTGAATGGAGATGAGGAAGTCGTCGATCCCCGCTTCCACGCAAGATGCTGCATATGCCGGTTGCGCCAGGCGAATTCCATTCGTAATCAAGCTGACGCTCTCGAACCCCAAGGACTTCGAGTATCGAGCCAGCTCGGCCAGGTCGGTCCGAATCGTGGGCTCCCCGCCCGTGAAATCGAGGGTTCGGATTCCCCGGCTGCGGATGTACCGGATTCGGCGCTTCACTTCTTCCGTACTCAGGTCCTTCTTCTTCGTACGGTCGTTTACGGTCTGGATGTAGTAACAGAACTTGCAGCGCTCGTTGCAGGAATACCCCACATGGATGTCCACGCGAGACGTCAGCGGCATGGGATCATCGTTCCTTACAAAGTTGGGCTACGGCGTCACGAAACGGCGCGGTTGCCCGGTCCCACGCATACTGCGCCAGATCGGCCGAGCCGCTTCGATTTGATTTGCGTTCCAAGACGGCACGGATCGTATCAGCAAAATTCTCCCGCTCGCAATGGTCGATCCAGGTCCCGAAGAGGCGCCGCGTTTCACCGGACACCCGGCCCACAACCGGAATATTCAGCGCTAGATATTCGAGGACCTTGAAAGACACCCGCGCTTGATCGGCCTCCGAATCGCTCATATAGATGACGCCGACATCCATGCTTTGAAGCAAGCCGGGGATCTTCTCATGAGGCACCAAACCCGTCCGCACGACACGTTTTGAAATCCCGTACGCCGCAAGGAGGCGATCCGCCCATCCATCGAGCGGCCCGCCCCCCACAAGCAGAAACCGAATCGATGGTTCCTCAAGTTTTGCCCAAGTCCTGACAATCGTTTCCAAATGAGCAGCTCCACCCCGTGTGAGCGTGCACAGGTGCCCCACAATCCGATCCTCGTCCGAAAAACCGAGGTCTCGTCGCGTCGCCGCGCGCACGGCCGCATCAGGCCGGAAAAGATCCGCATCAAACCCCTGCGGAACATGGAGATAGTGAGCCCCCCGGCGCTTCAGTCGCTCGCCGATGGCCGGACTGTGCGTCGTCACGAGATCCGCCAAACGCGGACCGAGGCGTTCACACGCCCGAGCTGCGCATCTCCTGAACCGGCCCCGCTGCCATCCTTCTTCCAGGTCGTCCCAATCCACGATACGCGCCCTTCGGCGAAGACCGGCCACGATGAGCGCGGCGACCGTGATCGGATTGAATTTCTGCGTGACCAGGATGTCGTAGCGGCCGAAAGCCGCACGAAGCGCCACGAACAGCTTGCGGACAGCCGAGGCGTTGGCCTCGCTGATCACGGTCGTGACGCCAGGAAGGTTCGCAAGACTCTTTCGAAGGGCCCGGAGACGGTACGTGGAGCCGTACCGTTCATCCAACGAGTTGACAAACAGGACGCGTCGATTCTCCGACCCCCGGTGGTATTCACACTTCGACAACGAAAGCGCCATTTTCTTTTAGAAGTTTTTGATTATAGCACGCGCCCCTTAATGTAAGATCTCGGGCCAAGGAAAACGGGATGAACGCGCCAATTCTCGTGACAGGCTCTTCCGGGTACGTCGGATCCCATACCGTCAAGTTCTTGGTGAAACAAGGAGAGGCGGTGGTGGGTCTCGACGCTCGGCCTCCTTCCCCACAGATTCGGCGATACCTGGCCGACCATCTCGTATCGGATATGGCCGATCCATCCGTAGCCGATTTTTTGAGGAGGACTTCTCCGGCGGGAGTGATTCATTGCGCGGCGAAATGCCTGGTGGGGGAGTCGGTCCAAAACCCCGAGCTTTACTTCGATCACAACGTCCGAAGGTCCAGGGTATTCGTCGAAATGGCCCTGAAGGCGCGAGTCCGGAGCCTTGTTTTCTCCTCCAGCGCAGCGGTGTACGGGGAGCCCGTCAAGACACCTATACCGGAGGAGCATCCCAAAAATCCCATCAATCCGTACGGCCGCTCAAAGGCGGACTTCGAAACGTTCCTTCTTTCGGACGACGTCCGTACGAGGCTTCGTGTGGGCATCGTTCGGTATTTCAACGCCGCAGGCGCCGATCCCGAAGGGGAGATCGGGGAGGTACACGACCCGGAGACTCATCTGATTCCGAACGCTGTTTTGGCGGGCCTGGGCGTTCGCAAGGAATTCGAACTGTTCGGCACGGACTATCCGACGCGGGACGGAACGTGTGTCCGGGATTTCATCCACGTCTGGGATCTCGCCGAGGCCCATCGGATTTTGTTGAGACGCCTCGAGAGCGGAAAGGGCGGGGAGGTCTACAATCTGGGGAGTTCCGACGGATACACCGTCCGCGAAGTTTTGAGCGAGGTGGGCCGCCAGCTCGGACGCGAGGTTTCGACGGCCGAGAAACCCAGAAGGCCGGGGGATCCCGTGGTATTGATCGCCGATGCTGCCAGGGCGCTCAAAGATTTGGGCTGGAAGCGTACCCTTTCGGATCTGCCGGAAATCGTCGCCACGGCACTTGCCTGGCACCGGAAAAGCCGTAGGCTCTGAACCTCGACCAAGACCATGACGGCCAGGAAAGCTCTCATCACGGGAATCTCGGGGCAGGATGGCTCGTATCTGGCCGAACTGCTCTTGTCGAAGGGATACGAAGTCCACGGAATCATCCGGAAGGCCAGCACGTTCAACACCGAGCGCCTGAGGGAGATCTACCAGGATCCCCACGACTCGGCCCGGCGGCTGTTTTTGCATTACGGGGATCTCTCCGACGGATCCATGTTGGCTCGGCTCCTTTCAAAAACCGGGCCGGACGAAATTTACAACATGGGGGCCCAGAGCCATGTTCGCGTGAGCTTCGACATTCCGGAGTACACCGCGGACATCGATGCTCTAGGGCCGCTGCGCCTGCTGGACGCCATTCGGGACGCCGGGATCAAGCCAAAGCTCTATCAGGCCTCCAGTTCGGAGATGTTCGGCGGCATGCACGGCGCCGCGGCGCTGACCGAGGAGTCTCTGCTCGAGCCGAGAAGCCCGTACGCCGCCTCGAAGTGCTTCGCGTTCTGGATCACACGCAACTACCGCGAGGCTTATGGGATTCACGCGAGCAACGGAATCCTGTTCAACCACGAATCCCCGCGGCGGGGGCCCACGTTCGTGACGCGAAAGATCACCATGGGACTGGCCCGCATTCTGGCCGGCAGGCAGAAAAAGATATTCCTCGGCAACATCGATGCCCTGCGCGATTGGGGCTACGCTCCGGAATTCATGGAGGCGGTGCACCGGATTGTCACGCACCCGAAACCGGACGACTTCGTCGTCGCCACAGGGAAGGCGCATTCCGTGCGGGATTTCCTGGACGAGGCCTTCGGCTTGGCCCGGATCAAATGGCAGGATCACGTGGAGATCGATCCCTCGTATTTCCGGCCGACGGAGGTCGCTTGCCTGGTCGGAAGCCCGGCGAAGGCGAAAAACCTTCTCGGATGGGAGGCGCGGACCGGCTTCAAGGAGCTGGTTCGGATCATGCTCGAGGCCGATTGCAAACTGGAAGGCGCGATTCTTCCCCGCTGATGCCGTTCGATTGGTCCAAGAAGCGGATTCTCGTCACCAGCGGAGCCGGGTGCTTGGGTTCCGGGAACGAGATCACGATCGCGGCGATTGGCTTGGCATCGCGAGAGATCCGGGTGTTAGAGTCCCCTCCGTCATGTCGCTTGATCAGCATCGCGCCCGCCCCCCGTTGTCGGAAGTAGCCGTTATTGTGGCCGCTCGCAACGAGGCGGAGCATTTGAAGCCCTGCCTCGATTCGCTGCTCATCGCCGCGCGCGGAGAGGCGCAGATCATCGTTGTGGATGACGCCTCCACCGACCGGAGTCTCGAGATCCTGGAAAGCTACGGCCCCCGTATCCACGTAGTTCGTTCGGAAGGGAAGGGGCCGGGCAGGGCCCGGAATCTGGGCCTGCGGGCTGCCCCGAGGCCTTGGATTGCGTTTACGGATGCCGACTGCGTTGTTCCCCCGGATTGGCTGTCGTCATTGCTCGGCGAGATCGCCAATGCTGCCCCGCAGATGTCCTCGATCGGGGGCGGACAGGAAATCGATCGCCGGGCGGGCCCGACCGAGCGGGCCGTGGGAGAATTCCTGGCGGCCGCCGGATTCGTATCGGATTATCTCCACACGGGGAATTCTCTCAGTCAGGTAGATCACAACCCCACCTGCAATGTTCTGTATCGGCGCTCGGTTCTTGAAACTGCCGGCGGCTTTGACGAATCGATCTGGCCTTGCGAGGACCTGGATCTGGACCTTAGGCTCAAGAAGATGGGCTTTAGGGCGCTATTTCACCCGGCCGCGGCGGTGGAACACCGCCGCCCGGCAACGTGCTCCGGATTCGTCCGAATGATGGCTCGGTACGGTTTCGCCCACGCCCAACTGGCCAAGAAGCATGGCCTGTGCCAGCCGATTCAATTTCTCGCGTTCCTCCCGCTCGCCGCCGCCGCTTTGCTTTTCTTCCAGAAATTGGACGGACGGTTTTACGCGCGCGGTTTCATCGCCACGACGGCGCTCCTCCTCCTTTTTTTCCTCCTCCGGCATCGCTCTCCCTTCAGGGCGCCGCTCAGCGCGCTGTTCGCGATCGCAAGCATCCCGGCCTGGGTTTTCGGCTTTTACTGTGGCTTAATAGGAAGTCGCCGAATCGCACGCCATGCCTAAGCTGTCCATCGTCGTTCCCGCATACAATGAAGCGAGCCACATCGATGTGGTCGTGCATTCACTCCTGGCGGCGAGGGACAAGATCGCCCGGGCCTCCCGCTTGGACAGCGTTGAGATCATCGTGGTGAATGACGGCTCGACCGACGGTACGGGCGCGATCCTGGATAGGATCTCGCGCGAGCAGGACGGTACGTTCCGCGTCGTCACGCACGAGGAAAACAGCGGCTACGGCGCCGCCCTCAAATCGGGCTTCCGAGCCTCGAGCGGGGAGTACCTCTCGTTCATGGACGCGGACGGCACGATTTCGCCGGAGTCCTTCATCTCGATGTACGACGCGCTCAAGATCCAGAACGCGGACATGGTCGTGGGAACCCGTTTCGGACGGACGTCCGAAATGCCGTTCCTCCGAAGGCTCGGTAACCGATTCTTTGCCCTGCTGCTTCGATTCCTCTCGGGTCAACCCGTCCGCGACACGGCCAGCGGCGTGCGCCTCTTCCGCCGCGAGATCGTGCCCTTGTTGCTTCCGCTTCCGGACGGGCTTCATTTCACTCCCGCCATGAGCACAAAGGCGGTCCACGAGCACCTCAAGGTGATCGAAGTGCCCGTTCCCTACGCGGAACGAAGCGGCGATTCGAAGCTGAAGATCTTCCGGGACGGGTTCCGTTTCCTGAACATCATGATGAGCATCGTGCTCATGTACAACCCTTTCAAGGTGTTCTTTTTCCTCGGATTGTTGTGCGAGCTGGTGGCCGTATCCCTGTTTTCCATACCGATCTTTGCCCTGCTGACGGACGAGAACGTCCGCTTTCTGGATTACATCTATCGATCCATCGGAGGCCTATACTTTTTCACCGTCGGCGTGCAGTTCACGCTCTTCGGGATCCTTGCCCGCTTCATGGTCTCCACGTTCTTCAAGAGCCACGAATCCGGGAAGCTGATCCACAAGTTGAACCGAATTCTGCGGGTCTACGATTGGATGAGCTTTTACGGTTTCGGCGTCGTCGGCGTCGGCGTCGTGATCAATGCGCTTTATTTCTGGAAATATGTCTTCGGAGGCGGTCTTTCACTCCATTGGGCCTGGCTGCTCCTGGCCGCCGGGTTCATCATCGTCGGCTTCGAGATGGTGATCACAGGCGTGATCATGAAGATCCTGAAGGACATCAAGACGGCCAAAGGAATCGACTAAAAACGCGCTGCGCTTACGGCTGTGTCGTGGGTTCCGGCGCCGGCGTCGGAAGCGACGTGGCCCCGGCCCACGGGTCGTAACCGGCATCGACTTTCGGGAACCCGTGTTTCCCCGACCGCTGGCCGGGGGACAAGGGGGCCACAGCAGGCTCTTGAGCCACTTGTGCCTGGTGACGAAGGCTCTCCAGCCCCGGAATGGGCACGACGCCTGCGAAGTTCAGAAGCAGGAGAAGCATGGCCGCAAAAAAAATAGATGTCAGGTACCAGAAATAATGGTCCACGAAGCTCTTCGGCGGCGCATCCGGGGGGTAATCCGAAAGATCAGCTTCCGTGAGTCTCGCCTTCAGGACCGGCGGATAAAACGGGTTCAGATATTCACCGGACACCGAATCCCATCGTTTCTTTCCCGATGTGGGTTCGGCTAAAGTGTCGGCTTCGACGTCCACCGGGAACAAAGGTGAATCCGCCGTTTCGGGTTCCTTCGGCGCTTCCGCAGGCTCAGGGGAGACGTCGTAGGCCCCATCCGGAACGATGTACTCGACCACCGCCTCTTCAGTTCCGTCCGTCTCTCCTTGTTTCAGGAAGAAGTAGTTCAGGCACTTGGGGCATGTGATTTTTACGCCGGAGGGCGTGATTTGTTTGTCATCGAGGCGGTAAACGGAGTGGCACACACCGCACTCGAATGTGAACAGCATAAGTATATGATAAGACTTGTCTTTTCTTTGGTCAAGGGAGTGGCCCTTCCAGGCTCGTGCTCCCACCCCGGATTACTTCCACCGTCCGGTTGCGTTCCTCCTGAAGTGTGCCTCTCAGGGCGGTTTCAACGAGTTCTTCCATGCCGATCGCCGGCACGGAGTTCTCCGTTGCGGCATCATCCGGATGCCGGAGCGACAGCGTAAGTCTACCCACCTGGGACGCGTGCGTGATAATTCCGGCTTCCCCGGGCAGCACCATCAGCGTGAGGCTCGAGTACGCGGTTTGGGAGTCGTCGTTCAATTCCTTCCCCACACTCAAGACCGCCACGTTTTGGAGAAGCGTTACAGTGCTCGGATGACTTTCCCCTGGAGGCGTGAGCGTAAGAAGCAGATCGACATGGTCCGCGGGCCGGATCGCCTGAGCCACCGAGCTGGTGTCCGTGACGCCGATGGCTAATGCTCGGTAACCTTTTACGACCCTCCGCGCCGGGGTAGGAGGCATATAGTTCACGTCCAGATCGGACCAGAGCACCATCGATCCCCGCGCCACGGAACGCAGCACCGTGAGCCCCGGAATCCGTTGAAGGTCGCCGCGCAACAAAACGCCCATCGGCAGGAGATCCTTGGGGACCCTTCTCGTTTCAAAATCACGAAGTTCCAGAACTTTTCCTTCCCGAAGGTCCCGGCTGGATGTCAGGACCTCGGCGGGTTCCAACCCGAAGCCGAGATTTCTTTTGTATCTTTGTATTCCGTCCCAAAGAAGAAGCGTCCCCAGGAGTGCCAATCCTGCAGGGAGGAGCCACGGGTAGGCTCTCTTAAGGTGCGCCGAATCCGTCCATCGGGTCCGGACGGCCTCGAACCATTTTTTTGAGAGCTTGATCCAATCCATGTTCGCCCGCCTCGCTGATTCAGTTCCAAGTGCCTCGGCTCAGTTCGCTCGCGAGATCGCCCGCTGCGGATCCTTCCTGCGCAGAGCTCAGAGCCTCGGCGACGGGAGTTCCGAGAATTCCCAGCCCCACGTCCGCCACGGCTTGCGCCAGATCGGAGATCCCCAGAAGCGGGAGGGGGAGGGGCCCGAAGCCGGCCTTGATCATGGCTTCGAGCCACAGGGCCTGACGCAACGTCTCGCTTTTCTCGAAACTGGAGCCCGGAATTTTGTCTCGGCTTTTCAGCGTGAGTTCGGGGGAGAATTCAGCGCCTGAATCCGTGGATTGAATCCATCCTCGGATCACCTCCGGAACGTGCCGCCCGGCGGTTACTTCGATGTCATGCCCGCAGTCGAAACCCACAACAGCGCGGAACGACGTCGGCAGCGATGAAAGCAACGCAACCCATCCGATCCAAAGGGGGTTGCAGGCGCTTGTTTCGCGCTCCGTGAATGTGCCGCCTCCTTTCCCCGCTCCCCACGACTCGATCACCGCTCTTGCCTTCTGCGAATCGGCTCCATGGGCGCGCGAGACGGCGTATGTCCACGCGGCGCGCTCCACCCGGCTCTTCTCGATCAGCGCCTCACCCAAATAACCGATCCCCAGAGCCAGAAGAAAGAGGATGGGGAGCGCCAACAGGAGCTCGACCGAACCCGTTTGGGGACCCTTAATGGAGAATTCCGCCATCTTGGCTTCCCGTCACACGCGTGAGACTCGGGACGAACTCCATCTTGTTCAAGTCGTCTCCCAGAACGCGTGCCTCGGCCACGCCGCGCCTGGCCAAGAGCGCCGGGACGATCTGATCCCTCTCGACCGACAGAATGTCCGATGGAATATCCTCCTCCCTGGCAGGGCCCGGTT
>JAZDIZ010000150.1:0-13161 GCA_043804515.1 Pseudomonadota bacterium
CTTCCGGGCGACTCAGGAATTTGTCCACTTTCCCCACACCTTCATTCTGCCCGTCCGCGCCCCTTCCTGCAACCGGATCACTTGGGAAAGAGACAGATCACAATTTTTAAGGCCGGCGGTTTGTGCACCCCCCACGGCTGCAGGTTTTCGCCGCGGGGGACCCCCCAAGCCGCCGGCTGAAAGATCTTGGTGTGAGCGCCTTTTTGCGCCAAGGGTGTAGTGCTTGGGAGTCGGGACAGTTTTCCGATGGCGTTTATGGGGCCCCGGTTCCCCGGCGTGTAAATGAGGGCCGAGAAAATTGGGGACACGTACGTAATTCAGGTCAGGTTCGATCTCCGCGTATGCGCACGGAGGGCCGGAATCCGTTCGATCCCTCGCCGGTTTTTGAAATTCAGCTGAGAAACTCAAGCATCTTGAATCAGGACGACCCGCACACCGACCAGGGAGACGTTCTGCAAGAAACCGGTCCTGATCCCACTTCTTCCCGCAAACGTAAGTAGCGACAACTTCGGCAGGGGGATGAACACCTGCCCTGTGCTCCAGACGCATCGCATAGCCTTTATCGGCTGGAGCGGGTCAGCAACCGGAAGCTTGATAGGACATAAAGGCGCTCATACCAAGAGTTCCCGGCCGACGGGTTGGGGGGCCCCCGTGGCGAGGACTAACGGGCCGCAGCCATGGGGGGTGCACAACCTGTCGGCCTGCACACATGAGTGACCCTGTTTTGCCCGGCGTCAGATGATCTTCGTGCCGAAGCGCTTCCAGCGGATCCGCCAACGCTCCGAGTCGATCGACAACCAGGTGAAAAGCGCCCGCCCCCGAAGGTTCTCGATCGGAAGGAAACCCCAGACCCGGCTGTCTTTGGAATTGTCCCGGTTGTCGCCCATGACGAAGACCTGGCCCTTGGGGACCGTCACCGGCCCGAAATTTTCCGGGAAGGGGAAAAGCTCCATGACCCAATGCTCTTTGGTTGAGAGGGTTTCTTTGTAAAGACGGGCCGCCTGACTGAGCGTGGCGGGCGTGAGATCCTCGATGATCGACCGGTCGCTCACGGGCTTGCGCGGCATCTCCTGGCCGTTGATGAACAAAATGTCGTCCTTGACCTCCACGGTGTCGCCGGGCGTTCCCACGACGCGTTTGATGAAGTCCAGGCTCGGGTCGGGGGGATAGACGAAAACCACGACGTCCCCGCGTTTCGGCTGGCCCCACGTTATCAGATTGTAGTTCGTGAATGGGAGGGGGAGTTTGAGACCGTAAGCCAGCTTGCTCACGAAGATGAAATCCCCGATCTTGAGCGTGGGGATCATCGACCCCGTCGGGATCTTGTACGGCTGTGCCACGGAGTAGCGGAAAGCGAAGGCGATCACCACCGCAATCAGGATGGCCTTCACCGTGTCCCAGAATCCCTTGGTTTTGTCTTTTCTTGGATTATTTTCCGAGTTTTTGGTCATGGAGTTCAGCTTCACTCAACCTCAAATAGTTAGGTTCCAAAGATACTATATCACTCGTCTCGCCGTTTCGAATGGATTCCCAGGCCATGGCCGCCGCGATGCCCCCGCGCGGAACGTCGAACCAGGCCGGAGCGAACAATGCCGTCTCGCCCAAGGCGCTGCGAATCTCCTCGCCGTACCGGCGCGCGCCGTCCCCCAGGAAGACCGCGCCTTCCGGGAGCCGCGCCATCAGGTCGGTCACGGAAACATCCGCGGGAGGCACGGAGGTGATCAGTTGTCCCCCGCTCCATCGATACACCGCCGCCCAGACGCGCCCTTTTCGCGCATCCAACATTGGAACTACCGAGCGATCCGTCGACACGAATGCCTGCGCCAAGACTCGAAGCGATTCCAAAGCCGCCACGGGTTTGCGCTCCGCCCACGCCAGACCTTTGATCGTCGCGAGCCCCACGCGCAGGCCTGTGAACGATCCGGGGCCGGTCACCACTCCGAATCCGTCGATCTCCGCGAGTGTGAGGCGGGCGGCCTCCAGCACCCAGTCGATGGCGGGAAGCAAACGAGCCGAATGGTTTTCCTGGGAGAGGAGCGAGATCTCGGCGATGGGGATTCCGTCCTTTGCGATTCCGACGGCGCCGCACCGGGTGGAGGTGTCCACGGCTAGAACGTGCATGGCTCGGTTTTGTCCGAATGATTCACGAGGGAAACGTCATATTTACCGCATCTCTGCGTTGGGCGCCTGCGCGCAGTCCTCATTGGCCTTTCAAGCCAACTCCGGTCTGTACTCGGCGCCCGCCTTGATCTGCGCCAAATCTGAACGTTTCGTAGTGACTCCAAGCGTCTCATAAATAATGCAGGTTAGAAGAGCGCCTTGATCCGTTCCAGGAAGTACCGCTCTATATCCACATAGAACGTCAGAATCATAAGGCCGATGATCAGGACCAGCCCCACCTGTTGCGCGGCCTCGCGGATCTTGAGATTCACCGGCGTTCCGCGGACGGCCTCAATGATGCAAAAGAGAAGGTGGCCACCGTCCAGGATCGGGATCGGGAGGAAATTGATGATACCCAACGTGATGCTCAAGAGAGCCATCATCCGGATGAAGGAGGTCCAGCCCCCCGCTTCGTACGAGCCGCCCGCCAGATAAAAGATCGAAATCGGGCCGCCGAGCGACTTGCGCACCGAGAGCTGGCCCGTGAAGAGGCGCGCCAAGCCCCCCACGGTGAGAGCGGTCATCTCGGCCGTGGTGGCGATCCCGTGATAAAGCGCCTTGAAGGGGTTGAGATACCGTTCGTCGCGCTGCGCGAGCTCCCCCGGAACGCTCGCTGAAATCACGCCGAATTGCCGCCTTCGCTCGCGCTCCTGAGTAATGACGTTGCGTTCTTGCACCTCTTGAGGGATGAATTCCACATTCCTTTTCGTGCGCCCGCGTAGGATCGTGAGGATGATTTTCTCGCCCGCATTCTGCCGCACCAAAAGCTGAAACTGCGCCCAGCTTTCCAGAGGAGTGTGGTTGACGGCTAAAAGGCGGTCGCCCGGTTCGATCCCTTTCTTAAAGGCCACGCTGTCGGGCCGAACGTCGCGCACGTAGAGCTCACCGTTCTCGATTCCCGCCTGGTGAAGTCCGGTGAACGTGGCGAGCAGCAGGAACTCCATCCGCTCGATCTTGGGCTCCTCGATGGGCCCGGTGCGCCGTTCGATGGAAAGCCTTTTTCCCGCCATCCCGGATGCGAAAGCCTCCTGGAGTTGCCACCAGTAGGTCACCGCTTGGCCGTCCACCGCCGTCACGACGTCGCCTGTCTTCAGACCCAAGTTGGCCGCCGGGCTCTTCAAATCTGAAATGCCGAGGACGGCGCGGAACGAATTGGGGCTGACGCCGATCCTCCCAACCGGAACCTCCTCTCCGAATGCGTTGGTGTCCCGTTCCTGTTTCGGCGTCACGGACACCTCGAACCTCTTCCCCTCGCGATCCACCATGAACAGAACGGGTTTCTCCGGACTCTTCCGGACGATCTCTTCCATGTCGGTCCATTTCCAAAGCGGACGGCCTTCCAAGGCCAGAATCCGGTCCCCGGGCTTCAGGCCCGACTTTTCCGCCGGGGAACCGGGGGCCACCCATCCCACTTGGGAGACCAATGTGGGGACGCCGACCAGGAAGAGGAGCGAAAACAGGAAAACAGGAAGGATCAAATTGGAGACCGGGCCCATCGTGACGATGCCGATCCGGGCGAGAGGCCGGATCTGAGAGAACGAGTGGGGATCGGGCGGAGCGTTCCGCGCCTCCTCCGGGTCCTCCCCCCTCATTTTCACGTAGCCGCCCAGAGGGAAAAGGCAGATCGCATACTCCGTCCCGCGCCAGGTCTTTTTGAGAATGGCCGGGCCGAACCCGAGGGCGAAGCGTTCGACACAAACTCCCGCAAGCTTCGCCAAGGTGAAGTGGCCCAGTTCGTGGATGAAGACCACGACGCCGAAGAGAATGATGAATAGAACCCAATACGTGATCATAAGAGTTTGTTGGCCTCGGTTCTCCCCCAGCCGTCCGCTTCGAGAAAATCCTCGAGTGCGCCACAGGCGCGCTGGCGGTACGAACTGAGAACGCGACGGTTGATCCTAGAGATATCCAGGAATCCGATCTTTCGGTCCAAAAATGCCGCCACCGTGACCTCGTTGGCTCCGTTCAAAACGGCGGGGTACGTTTCGCCGCGTTCCAAGGCTTCCCTGGCGGTTCGGATGGAGGGAAAGCGCTCGTGATCCGGATCGAAAAACTGGAGCTCCCGGAGCGAAGAGAAGTTCAGGAAGGTCATGACGTCGGCAAGCCGGTCGGGATAGGCCAAGGCGTATGCGATGGGTCCCTTCATATCGGGAACCCCCAGCTGAGCCAGAACGGAACCGTCGATGTATTCCACCATCGAGTGAACCACCGACTGGGGATGGATCAGAACGTCGATCTTCTCCGCCGGCAGATCGAAGAGCCAGCGGGCTTCGATGATCTCCAGTCCCTTGTTCATCATGGTGGCCGAATCGATCGTGACCTTGGGGCCCATTTTCCAGTTGGGATGTTTGAGCGCCTCCTCCGGCGTGACCTTGGAAAGGTCCGTTTCGGGCTTCTTGAAGAAGGGGCCTCCGGACGCGGTGAGGAGGATGCGCCGGACATGCCCCGAAGGCGAACCGGCCAACGATTGAAAAATGGCGCTGTGCTCGCTGTCGACGGGCAGGAGGGCCGCCTTGTGTTCCCGGACGATCTGGCTCACGAGCGCGCCGGCTACGACCATCGTCTCCTTGTTCGCCAGGGCGATCGTCTTTCCCGCACGGGCGGCAGCCAGTGTGGGCTTGAGCCCCGCCGCGCCCACGATCGCCGATACGACGATCCGGGCTTCCGGCATGGAGGCCACGGCCTCCGCGCCCGGCGTGCCGTGTAGGAATTCGATCCCCGTAAGGTCATTCAATCCGGACCGGAGTTCCCCGAGTCCTTTTTCCGTTCGCGTGGCAACGCGGAGAGGCCGAAACTTACGTACTTGCTCCGCTAAGACATCGATCTTGTCTCCTCCCGCGAGGCCAACCACGTGGAAGCGGTCCGGATGTCTCGAAACCAGCTCGAGAGTGCTCGTTCCGATCGACCCGGTCGATCCGAGGATCGCTAAATTGCGCTTTTCCATCTGGATGGGGCCTTCGACTTCGCGACTTGCTCGGCGGTGAGGCCGAAACGGCGCTCCCGGTGGCCGAACTCGCGGATGGCCTTGAGAAGTTCCTCCCGCGTGAATTCAGGCCAAAAAACCGGCGTCACGTAGATTTCCGTATACGCGATTTGCCAGGGGAGGAAATTGGAGATCCGCATTTCGCCGCTCGTGCGGATGAGTAGATCGGGATCCGGCAAGCCCGCGGTGTCGAGGTGGGACGCCACGAGATCCTCGTCAATGTCCTGCGGGTCCAGCTTGTGGTCGCGAACTCTTCTCGAGATGGCTTGCACCGCCCGTGTGATCTCGTCGCGGCCTCCGTAGCTCAGAGCCAGAACCAAGGTCATCCTCCGATTCGCTTGGGTGAGGAGCATCGTTTCTCGGAGCGTGTGATACACGGCCGGGGGAAGTTTCGAAACGTCCCCGATCGTGGCCAGGCGAACGCGTTTTTCTTCCAGGAGTTTCCGCTCGGAGACGAGAAACCGGGTAAGGATCTTCATCAACGCCGCGGTCTCGGTGCGGGGCCGGCCCCAGTTCTCCTCCGAAAACGCGTACAGGGTCAGGACCTCCACGCCGAGGTTGCAGCAGGCGGTCACGACGGCCCGGACGTTCTCCGCTCCGCGCCGGTGCCCCATGATGCGGGTAAACCTGTGCGTTCGTGCCCAGCGGCCGTTTCCATCCATGATGATGGCGATGTGCCGCGGGATGGCCCCCGGCGGAGCCTGGGCGACGTCAGACTTCAAGGACTTCTTTCGACTTGGCCTGCGTGAGAGCGTCGACCTTCTTGACGTAGTCGTCCGTGATCGTCTGGATCTTGGTGTGCGCTCTCTTCTGGTCGTCTTCGCTGATCTTTCCCTCTTTTTTCAAGTCTTCCATGGCGTGCCTGCGGATGTTCCGGACGCCGACGCGGCCTTCCTCGGCGAACTTGTGGACCAGCTTCACCAGATCCTTGCGGCGGTCCTCCGTAAGGGGGGGGATCGGGAGCCGGATGATTTTCCCGTCGCTCATGGGGGTGAGCCCCAGCTCCGACTTCTGGATCGCCTTCTCGATGGCCTGCAGCGAAGATTGGTCCCACGGCTGAATCACCAGAAGCCTCGCTTCCGGCGCTGACACCGTCGCCATCTTCGTGAGCGGCGTCGGGTTCCCGTAATAGTCCACCCGGATCGTGTCCAGTAAGGCGGGGCTGGCGCGTCCCGTCCGGATCTTGCTATATTCGCCCTTCAGGCCTGACAAGGCCTTCTCCATTTTTTCGGTTACGTCTTTGTAAATGTTTTCAAGCATGTCAATCCTCTCCCTTGACGATCGTGCCGATGGTTTCCCCTTTCACTACTCTTACGACGTTCCCCTTCTTCGTCATGTTGAAGACGATGATCGGTTTCCGATTGTCCATGCACAAAGAGGTGGCCGTGGAATCCATGATCTTGAGGCCCCTCTTGAGGACATCGATGTACGTGAGGCTGTCGAACATCTTGGCGTCCGTGTATTTAAGCGGATCCCGGTCGTAGACGCCGTCGACGCGGGTGGCTTTTAAAATCACGTCCGCGTTGATTTCCATGGCCCGCAGTGCCGCTGCCGTATCGGTCGTAAAATAAGGATTCCCGGTGCCGCCCGCGAAGATCACGACCCGGCCCTTCTCGAGGTGCCGCGTGGCGCGGCGGCGGATGTACGGCTCGGCCAGCTCCTGCATTTCGATCGCCGACATGACCCGCGTGAAGACGCCGATGCGCTCGAGCGCGTCCTGCAGGGCCAGGGCGTTCAACGCCGTGGCCAGCATCCCCATATAATCGGCCGAAGCCCGGTCCATCCCCTCCGCGGAAGCCGCCAAACCGCGGAAGATGTTCCCGCCGCCGATCACGACGGCGAGCTCCACGCCGAGGCTCATGACTTCCTTGATTTCCTCGGCGATGTTTTTGAGGATCCGCGTGTCGATGCCGAACCCTCCCTCGCCGCAAAGTGCCTCCCCGCTGATTTTGAGAAGCACGCGCTTGTACTTGGGTTTGGCCATGAGGGTCCCTCAAGAGTTTAAGGTTTTTGCGATCGCCTCCTGAAGGCTTTCCGTTTTCTTTTCGATCCCCTCCCCGAGCTGGAAACGCACGAATCTGCGGACCGCCAGCTTTTCGCCGATCTTTGCGGTCAGTTCCGCCACCACCTGCTGAACCGTCTTGTCGGGATCCTTCACGAACGGTTGCTCCAGAAGACAGACATCGGAATAAAACTTCTCCATCTTACCGTCTACGATTTTTTCCACGACGTTTTCGGGCTTTTTGAGCTCCTTCGCCTGGGCCTTGTAAATCTCCCGCTCTTTCTCGAGGACGGCCTGCGGAACCTCTTTACGCTCCACGTACTGGGGCGAGGATGCGGCCACATGCATGGAGAGGTCCTTCACGAGGGCCTGGAAGTCGGGGGTCCTGGCCACGAAGTCGGTTTCGCAGTTGATTTCGATCAAAACTCCGATCTTGCCGCCCGCATGGATGTAGGAACCCACCAAGCCGTCCGCTGCCGTGCGGGTGGCCTTCTTGGCCGCCAAAGCGAGCCCCTTCTTGCGAAGGTGGTCCACCGCTTTTTCGATGTCGCCCGCCGTTTCCGTAAGGGCGTTCTTGCAATCCAAAATGCCCGCGCCGGTTTTCTCGCGGAGCGTTCTGACCATGTCCGTCGTGATGTTCATCATTGGGTTCCCCGTCACTTGGTTTCGACCGCCGCCAGCACCTGCCCGTCCGGCGTTACCGTGGCCGCGGGAGTGGTTTGGGCCGCTTGATCTTCGGGCTCCGCTTTTTTGGCGGGACTGTCCGCCTTCGATTCCATCCGTCTGCGGGTGTCCTCTTGGATCTTCAGCTCGAATGCTTTCTGTCCCTCGATGCACGCCTCGGCGGCCTCGTGGATGAACAGCCGAATCGACTTGAGGGCGTCGTCGTTGGCCGGGACCACATATTCGATGCCGTCCGGGTCGCAGTTCGTGTCGGTAATCGAAACAATGGGAAGGCCGAGCTTCTTCGCTTCTTCCACGGCCAAATGCTCGCGGTTCGGATCGACCACCACAACCAAGCCGGGCAGCCGGTTCATCGTGCTGATCCCGGCCATGCTCTTCTCGAGCTTCTGGAATTCCTTCTTGAGACCCAAGAAATCCTTTTTGGAATATTTGTCCGAGCGTTCCGCGGCTGAGATTTCCTTAAGCTCGCGGTACCGCTCGATCCGGTTCTTGATCGTCTTGAAGTTCGTGAGCATCCCTCCCAACCACCGCCTGTTCACGAAAGGTTGGCCGGCCCGCGTGGCCTCTTCAGCGATAACCTCCTGTGCCTGGGGCTTGGTTCCGACGAAAAGGACCGCGTTCCCCCTCCGAACGGTCTCGATCATGGAGTCGTACGCTTGCCGCCAATATTTCGCCGTCTGCTGGAGATCGATGATGTAAATGCCGTTGCGCGCCCCGTAGATGTAGGGACGCATTTTGGGGTTCCACCGGTGGGTCTGGTGCCCGAAGTGGGCTCCCGCCTCTAATAGGTCTCGAACGCTGATTGCCATAAGTCCTCGTAATTCCTTTGTTTTTGGTTAAGCCTCTGCTTTCCGGCTCCCTTTTGGCGGAGTCCCCACATCCTCTTTCGAGGACACCAGGGGGCGGGCTACAAGCCCGACCGTGGCCCGGAGGCCACAGCGAAAGCATGCGTAGTTAAAAAGCGGCGCAATCTACATAACTTACGTCTCGAAAGTCAAATCAGGCCGCGGTGGGGCCGGTAGCTCCGGCCGCTGTGGAAAGCTGCGCTCTCCACCTTCTAGAGAGGGCGACTCGCCACCCCAAGGGTGCCGGCTCGTCGCCGTCATTGTAGTTGCCCAGAGGCAACGGAAGGTCGCCGGCAATCTTAGGCTACGCTGCCGGAGATTCCCGGCGCCCCAGGTCGAGCGCTTCTCTTTCGATCGTAGGGTATGTCTTCTGCGTTAGGGGGGAGGGGGCGCGTAAGAGGAAAAGACGAACTCGACCCGCCGGTTTTTCTTTCGGCCGGCCTCGTTGGCGTTGGTGGCCAGCGGGTGGAATTCCCCGAATCCAGCCGCCGAAAGGCGCCGCCCTTCCACACCGGCCAGTTCCAGTTGGCGGAGCGCCTTCAGGGCCTTAGCCGTCGACCAATCCCACTCGGCCAAATACTTCTTTTTCAGAACGCCGCTCAAACCGGCGGAATCGGTGTGCCCCTCCACGGAGACTTTCCATTCCGGGGCTTTTCGAAGGAGGGAGGCCAGTTTTTCGAGTAATTTTTTACCCGCAGGCTGAAGCTGGTCTCTCCCGGGTACGAACAGAACCGGATCCTCCGCCACGGCGGCCGGGCCTTCCGGCCTGGAGATGAGCGTCACCTCGCCCGTGTCGATTTCCTCCTTCAACGCCGTGGCTAGGTCATCGGCAAGTTGTTTTTGCCGGGCCTTCTCTTTCTCCCGTGCGTCCCGCTCCTCCTTCGTCCGGACCATTTCTTTCTGGGATTCGATGCACTTGTTGGCGAACTCCGAGTTCTTCCCGGCCAACATCTGGTTGGTCGTCGAGAGCTCCGTGTTTCGGACGTCCAGATCGGAATTTTGCTTCTTGGCGTCCTCGTATTTCAAGCGAAGCTGGTCCCGTTCCGCCGCGGCGCTCTTGAGGGCCTCGGAGCACTTGAGCTGATCCGTAACGGTTTGATCGTACTGGGTTTTCAGGACGCATCCCGAAAGCCCCAAAGTAGCGGCGGCAAGTAGGGCAAGAAATCTGGTCATCCCCACCAATTTGCCGCAGCAAGATCGTGAAAGCAACGACGTCCTGATACAATATGGCCATGCCCGACTTCTTTTCCGAAGCCACCGCCGGTTTCTTCCGCCCGATCGAATCGTTTCTCTCGAACCCCGAGATCACCGAAGTGATGGTGAACGGGCCTTCGGAGGTGTACGTCGAACAGAAGGGGAAAATCCTCAAAACCGACGCCCGATTCGACGATGAGGAGCAGCTGATGGCGGCGGTCCGCCGCGTGGCTCAGGCCGTTGGCCGGGTCGTGGACGAGCAGAACCCGACGCTGGACGCCCGTTTGCCGGACGGCTCTCGCGTGCACGTCGTGCTTCCTCCCGCCGCCCGGCGGGGGATCTACCTGAGCATCCGGAAGTTCGCCAAGACCATGCTGAACCTAAAGCAGCTGGTGGACGCCCACGTGCTCTCAGTGCCTATGGCCAAGTTCCTCAATCTGAGCGTGGCGCTGGCGAAAAACATCATAGTCTCGGGTGGAACGTCTTCGGGGAAAACCACGCTCCTCAACGTGATCTCGACGCTGATCCCGCCGGATCAGAGGATCATCGTGATCGAGGACGCGGGAGAGCTTCAGCTTCAGCAGGAGCACATCCTGCCGATGGAAACGCGCCCCGGCGACGTGGACGGCAAGGGGAAGCTCACCATGCGGGACCTCCTCAAATCGTCCCTCCGGATGAGGCCCGACCGGATCGTGATCGGCGAGGTGCGAGGGGGGGAGGCCTTCGATCTTTTGCAGGCCATGAACACGGGGCATTCGGGTTGTATGTCCACCGTGCACGCCAACACGCCGGGGGACGCGCTGATGCGCCTTGAAACCCTGGGCCTGATGGCGGACGTGGAGCTGCCCTGGCGTGCCATGAGGAGCCAGGTGGCGTCGGCGATCGACATCGTCGTGCAAACGTCCCGTTTAAGGGACGGTTCCAGAAAGATCACGTACATTTCCGAGGTGATCGGGTTGACCGATGCGGGGGAGTACCAAGTTCACGACCTGTTCCTCCACCAAATCGAGTCGATTGATGACTAGGGGATGATCCGCGGCAAACACGTCGCGACGGGCGCCGTGCCGACGTTCCTGGCCGAGGCGAAGGCCCAAGGCTACACCGTGGACGAGTCGCTCTTCAGTGCAGGTAAGAAGAAATAAAATCCTAAACCTCGCATGTGTGCAGGCCGACGGGTTGTGCACCCCCATCGCTGCAAGTTTTCGCGACGGGGACCCCCAACCCGCCGACCGTTGAACCCTGGTAATTAGCGCCTTTACGCGCCATTGGCTGTTCCCAGAGCGATTTCAAACACGTCGCGCAATGTGCGTTCGACCTTCGTCCAGATACAACGTGGACGAAACAGGCCGCTCGCCCGTGTCAGCCTTCAGGGGTGATAGGAAGCGGAAATCGGAACCGGTCGCATCGATGCATCTTATAGCGCGACCGGTGAGCGCCGAATTTACGGTCTCCTTGGAAGGCGCGGCGGAGGGGTTGCTTTCGATAGGTCCGCGCGATATTGGGTGATTGATGAAAATTGTCCTCCCGACAATGAGCCCGTTTGCGAGGTCCACCCATGCTTAATTTCATCATCAACAACAGAGAAGTGGAAACCGAGGCGCCCTACGGTAGTTCGCTGGTGGATTACATCCGCGGCGAATTGCATCTATACGGCACAAAAATAGGTTGTCGCGAAGGGGATTGCGGAGCGTGCATGATCCTGGTCGGAGAAATCAGGGACGGCGGATTGAAATATCGGACGATGAACTCCTGCCTCATGCCCCTGGGAAATGCCAACCACAAACACATTGTCACCATTGAAGGCATCAACGGCCCCGAACTCACCCCAATCCAGGCCGCTCTTGTCGACAACAACGGAACGCAGTGCGGCTTTTGCACTCCCGGTTTGGTTTTGTCTCTTTACGGTTTTTGCTTGAGCGTCGACAAGGAAAAAACCATTGAGAACGCCATAGAAACCATCGCCGGCAATATCTGCCGTTGCACGGGATACAAATCCATCGAAAAAACCGCCTTGGCCGTCGTCAAGAAATTGCAGCCCATGGGCAAGGCCAACGCCGTGGAGTGGCTGGTGAGCAATAAATTTCTGCCGGATTATTTTTTGAATATCCCGGGAAGATTAAGAACGATCACTCCGACCGAAACACCTGCGGTAAAAGAATCCGGGCTTATTATCGCCGGAGGAACCGACATATTGCTGCAAGATCCGGAAAGCGCCGTTGCATCCGACAACGTGAACCTCGTTCTTGGAGCGAGGGAATACGATCGGATCAAGTTTTCAGGCGGTGAATGCCATATCGGATCGACCGTCTCGTTCGAAGATCTGAAAGAATCCAAAGAACTCAACAAATATTTTCCGAAACTGAATGACTATCTCAAGTTGACCGGCGCGACTGCCATAAGAAACATGGCCACCGTCGGTGGAAACATCGCCAACGGTTCACCGATCGGAGATCTCAGTGTCATGATGATGGCCCTTGATGCCACCCTCATCCTCGGGCACAAAGGCAAAACCAGGAAATTGAAACTGAAGGATTTCTTCACAGGGTACAAGACAGTGAATAAAGATCCCGAGGAATTCATTCAGTGGATCTATTTCGATCTTCCGGACGAAAAAACGCACTTCAGTTTTGAAAAGATAAGCAAACGGGACCATCTGGATATGGCTACCGTCAATTCGGCAATGCGCGTCGTCCTTGATGGCGGCGTTATCAAAAAGGCTTCGTTCACCGTCGGCGGCCTTGGGTCTACCATTAGATATCTGGCGAAAACGGCCGAATATTTGATCGGCAAGAAGATAAACAATCAGACATTCAAAGAAGCCAACGGCATCGCCCAGGGCGAAATCACCCCGCGCAGTCGGCCCGAATACAAGCGGGCTCTCGTGAGGCAGGAACTTTTCATACACCTGATGAGTTTTTCACCGGGAACGATCTCTCTGGAGGCATTGCGATGAAAAACATCGACTCGCGTTCCCACGTCAGGGGGGAATCAATCTACGTGAACGATATTCCGGTCAGAGAAGATACCCTTTTCGGAGTTGTCTTGGGTTCGCCGGTCGCTCACGGAAAATTGAAGAAAATTGATTTCTCGGCGGCGCTGGGAATGGAAGGCGTCGAGGCCGTGATTTCGGCAAAGGATATCACCGGCGAAAACCAAATCGGCAGCATCATTCAGGACGAAGAACTATTCGCCGATAAAGAGGTCCATTTCGTCGGCATGCCGATCGCCCTGGTCTGCGCGAGAACGGAAGCGATCGCCAGAAAAGCGGTCGGAAAGATCGAAGTTGATATCGA
>JAZDIZ010000151.1:0-5979 GCA_043804515.1 Pseudomonadota bacterium
GGTGAAGGAAGCCATTCCCAACGCGAAAGTGAAAAAGGGGGAAGTGAAACGCGCCGTGATCGTGCGGACCAAGAGCGAGATCGCCCGGAAGGACGGTTCGTACATCCGCTTCGATGACAATTCCGCCGTGCTGATTTCTCCCGACCTGGAACCCATCGGGACGCGCATCTTCGGGCCCGTGGCGAGAGAATTGCGCGCCAAGAACTTCATGAAGATCATTTCCCTCGCCCCGGAGGTGTTGTGATGACGACCTTGTTGGAGACCAGGGCCAACCAGGCCATCCGGAAGAACGACGTCGTTCAGGTCACCATGGGCCGCGAGGCCGGCAAGAGGGGCAAGGTTCTCTCCATCCTGACGGACAAGGACCGCGTCCTCGTCGAGAAGGTCAACATGGTGAAACGCCACCAGAAGCCGACGCAGAAGAACAAACAGGGCGGAATCGTGGAGAAGGAGGCCTCCCTCCATCTCTCGAACGTCATGCTGATCTGCGAAAAGTGCAACCGGCCCGTACGCGTGCGATTCAAAGCCGACGCGGAGGGCGAATCCCAACGTCTGTGCGCGAAGTGTGGCGAAACGATCGCCAAGAAGAAAGTGTAACCGGTGACGAATATGACGCCGCGACTCAAAGAACGTTACCAAAAGGAAGTTGTCCCGTCGCTGATGAAGCAGTTCGGGTACAAAAACAGGCTCGAGGTGCCGCGCCCCGAGAAGGTGGTCCTCAATATGGGCCTGGGGAAGTCCCTGGCGGATCCCAAGGTCATCGAAACCGCCGTGGCGGACATGGCCACGATCGTGGGACAGAAGCCGGTCGTGACGCGCGCCAAAAAGGCGATCGCGAACTTCAAGCTTCGAAAAGGGCTTCAGATCGGGTGCATGGTGACTCTTCGCTCGAATCAGATGTTCGAGTTCATGGATCGCTTGTTCAACATCGCACTGCCCCGCGTGCGGGACTTCAAGGGAGTCTCGCCTAAAGGCTTCGATCAGAAGGGGAACTACACGATGGGAGTGAAGGAACACATCATCTTCCCGGAGATCGACTTCGATAAGGTGGAGAAGATTCTCGGGATGAACATCACATTTGTAACGACGGCACGAACGCCCGAGGAGGCACAAAGCCTTCTGGGCCTCATGGGAATGCCGTTCCGAAAGAGTTAGGGAGGTCCGGATGGCAAAAACGAGTCTGCGCGCCAAGGGGAAACGAAAGAACAAGTTCTCGGCCCGGAATTACAACCGCTGCCCGCTCTGCGGAAGGCCGCGGGCCTTTATGCGCAAATTCTCCATGTGTCGTCTCTGTTTTCGCAAGTTGGCTCACCGGGCGGAATTGCCCGGCGTCATGAAAGCGAGCTGGTAGGAGGTATTATGGTACTGACCGATCCGATTTCCGATCTGATCACGCGTCTTAGGAACGGATCGAAGGCCCGTCACCAGATGGTCGAGTTGCCTTCGAGCCGAATGAAGTTCCAGATCGCGGAGATTTTAAAACGAGAAGGTTTTCTCGGCGACGTTCAGCTGCTGAACGAAAAGCCCCAGAAAAAGCTCCGGATCCGCCTTAGGTATCTGGGCAAAAAGGAGCCGATCATCAGCGAAATCCGCAGAGTGAGTAAGCCGGGGTGCCGGATCTACGCTTCGCTGGAGGATCTGGACACCTGGAAGAACGCCATCGCCACCACGATTCTTTCCACGTCCAAGGGAGTGATGACCGACCGTGAAGCACGGGAGGCCAAAGTGGGCGGCGAAGTGATCCTGAGGGTGGAGTAAGAGCCGTGTCGCGCGTAGGAAAAATGCCCATCGTCCTTCCCAAGGGGGTCAAAGCCACTTTGAGCGGGAGGGATCTTACCGTCGAAGGGCCCAAAGGGAAGCTTACGATCCATCTCGAGGAGGCGGTCGAAACCAAGATCACGGACGGGAAGATCGAGTGTGTTCTCAACGGAACGCCGCCGAATGGGGGGGCGCTTCACGGCCTGACCCGGAGCCTTGTGGCCAATATGGTGAAAGGCGTGCACGAGGGATACAAGCGGGAACTCGAGATCAACGGCGTGGGCTACCGGGCCAACATCAAAGGAAAGGATCTGGAACTCCTGCTCGGATTCTCGCATCCGGTGGTCTACACGATTCCGGAGGGGATCCAGATCTCCGTCGAAAAGCAAACGAGGCTCACGATCACGGGCGCGGACATTCGCCAGGTTGGCCAGACCGCGGCCGAGCTTCGAGGGCTCCGAAAGCCCGAACCCTACAAGGGCAAGGGAATCAGGTACGCCGGCGAGGTGGTTCGTAGGAAGGTCGGAAAAGCCGCCGCTACGACGACGTCTCAGTAAGGAAAGGGTTTTGTATGGCATTGACGAAAAATGAATCCAGGCTTTACCGAAAGCAGAGAATCCGAAAGCGGATCCTGCGCACCGGCGCGGATCGGCCCCGTCTCTCGGTCTTCCGAAGCGGGCGCCACATTTACGCCCAGATCATCGACGACCATGAGCACAAGACGCTCGTGGCGTGTAGCACGATTTCGAAGGATCTGAAGGGGTCGTTCACTAAGACGACGACTGTTGATGCGGCCAAGAAAGTGGGAGAGGCGCTCGCGAAGAAGGCCATCGAAAAAAAGATCAAGGACGTCGCGTTCGACCGCAACGGGTTCTTGTACCACGGCAGGGTAAAAGCGCTGGCCGAGGCCGCGCGCAAAGCGGGGCTTAATTTTTAGGACTGGGAGGTTGATGTGGCGAATCCGGAATTCATGACCGAGGACCTGCTGAGAGAGCCGCGCGTGATCAAGGTGAATCGCGTGGCCAAGGTCGTCAAAGGCGGCAAAAGGTTCAGCTTCTCGGCGCTGGTGGTCGTCGGCGACGGGCAGGGGTCCGTCGGCGTTGGCCTCGGAAAGGCGAAGGAAGTTCCCGAGGCGATTCGGAAGGCCGGCGAGCAAGCACGCAAGGCCATGATCCGGATTCCGTTGAGGAACGGGACTATCCCCCACGAGGTGATCGGCACATACGGAGCAGGGCGCGTCCTGTTGAAACCTGCGGCCGAAGGCACGGGAGTTATCGCGGGCGGGCCCGTACGTTCGGTCGTCGAAGCGGCCGGCGTGCAGAATATCCTGACGAAGTCGATCGGAACCTCGAACCCCCACAATGTCGTACGAGCCACGATGGACGCTCTCGGAAGGCTCCGCGACCCCGAGGCTTACGCAGCGGTTCTACACGGCTTGGAAGGCACAACGGTATGACGGGCCAGATCGAAATCACACTGAAGAGAAGCTGGATTGCGGCCACGCCAAGGCAGAGGGAAAACCTGCGAGGTTTGGGCCTTTTCCGACGCGAGGTGAAGATCCTCCGGGCCGACACGCCCTCAATCCGCGGGATGATCCAGAAAGTACTTCATCTCGTCGACGTGAGACGGGCCCCGACGGAGCCCTCCAAGAAATTCGCCGGCCCCTGGGTCGAGATCACTCCCCCTGCGGGAGAACCCGCCCCCGAGGCTGCTGTAAAGACGCCCAAGACCCCGGCCAAGCGGAAAGCCGAGGCTCCCAAAGCCAAGGCCGAAGTAAGCGGCTCATCGGAGCCAAAACCGGCCCCGACAACCAAGGGGACAACGAACGCGGCGAAAGCGGCTCCCAAGAAAAAGGAGAAGAAGGCATGAACCTCTCGAATCTTTCGTCCCCCCGCGGAGCCCGCTCGGGCCGAAAACGTCTTGGGCGCGGGGAATCCTCCGGCCGCGGAAAAACGGCCGGGAGAGGGAACAAGGGCCAAAAGTCCAGAACCGGAAGGGGCAAAATCAAGGCCTATTTCCAAGGGGGTCAGATCCCCCTCATTCGCCGGATCCCCAAGTTCGGGTTTACGAACATTTTCAGGGTGGAGCCCACGATTGTGAACTTAAAAGATCTGGACGGGTTTGACGCCGGCACCGTTGTGGACCTGGCTTCGCTCAAGGCACGCGGCATGGCCAAGGGCTCAAAAGGCCTTCTGAAGATTCTGGGCCAGGGAGAACTGAAAAAAGCCCTGACCGTGAAAGCCAATGCGTTTTCCAAGAAGGCCCTCGATGCGATTCAAAAAGCTGGAGGAATCGCCGAGGTGGTGAAGTAGGCAATGGCAACCATTGCAAACATGGCGAGGATTCCGGAGCTTCGAAACCGGATCCTGTTCACGCTGGCACTGGTCGCGGTCTATCGCCTGGGTTGTCACGTACCGACGCCCGGGATCGACGCGGCGGCCTTGGCTCAGTTCTTCGCCGAACGCAAGGGCACGCTCCTGGATGTGTTCAACCTATTCTCCGGAGGCGCGCTGAGGCGGTTCTCGGTTTTTGCCCTCGGGATCATGCCGTACATCAGTTCTTCGATCATCCTCCAACTCCTCACCGTCGTGTTCCCGTATCTCGATAAACTTCAGAAGGAAGGGGAATTGGGGCGGCGGAAGATCACCCAATACACCCGGTATTTGACGGTGGTCCTGAGCGTGGTCCAGGGTCTCGGCATCGCCACGTTCCTGGAGAACCAGTCAGGCGCCGGAGGCGCACCGCTCGTGCTTCACCCCGGTATTTGGTTCAAGTTTCAGACCGTCCTCACGCTGGCCTGCGGCACGGGGTTCATCATGTGGTTGGGCGAGCAGATGACCGAACGAGGCATCGGGAACGGCATGTCGCTGATCATCTTCGCCGGTATCGTGGCCGGTTTCTTCCCGGCCGTCGGAAACACCTACGAGATCATCAAGGCCGGGCAGTTGGGGCCTCTCGGGATCGTGCTTCTCATCGTGCTCATGGTGGTGGTCGTGGGCGCCATCATATTCTTCGAACAGGCCCAGCGCAGAATCCCGGTGCAGTACGCCAAGAAGATCGTGGGCCGCCGGATGTACCAAGGGCAAAGCACGTATCTTCCGCTTAAGTTGAACATGTCCGGCGTCATCCCGCCGATTTTCGCGAGCTCCCTCCTCATGTTCCCCGCCACGGTGGCTACGTTCTCGAAAGCCCCGTGGATGAAATACGTCACGGACCAGCTTGACTACGGCGGTTGGATCTACAACACGATGCAGGTGGTTCTGATCGTGTTCTTCGCTTACTTCTACACGGCCGTGCAGTTCAACCCGGAAGACGTCGCCGAAAACATGAAGAAGTTCGGCGGCTACGTACCGGGAATCCGGCCGGGCAAGAACACATCGGAGTACATCGAGCACGTGGTGGAACGGATCACGCTTGTGGGCGCTACATATCTCTGCGTGATCTGCGTCATTCCGCTCTTCCTGCAGCAGAAAGCCGGCATTTCCTTTTACTTCGGAGGCACGAGCCTCTTGATCGTGGTCGGGGTGGCTCTGGATACGATCGCCCAGATCGAGGCCCATCTTCTCACGCACCACTATGAGGGGTTTTTGGGACCGCGGGCCAGCCGGCTGAAGGGAAGGGCCGGGTGACGGGGATGAACACCGTTTTTCTGGGTCCCCCTGGGGCGGGAAAGGGCACGCAAGCGCTGCTGATCTCCAAACGCTTCCGGATGAGGCACATATCCACGGGGGAACTGCTGCGCGAGGCGATCGAGAAGGGGAATGAATTGGGGCAGAAAGCCAGGAACCACATCGACGGAGGGCATCTCGTTCCGGACGACACGATGATCGATCTGATCCGTAAGGTGCTTCCCTCCACCGGGGATTTCCTCCTGGACGGGTTTCCCCGGACGTTGAACCAGGCGGAAGCCTTGGACGAGATGCTTTCCACGGAGCGGCGCAAGCTGGATTTGGCGATTTACCTCGATGTAAGCGACGAAATTGCCGGCCAGAGGCTGATGGGAAGGCACCGCGCCGATGATCGACCCGAGACGATCCGCGAGCGGCTTGTGGTGTATCACCGGGAAACCGAACCTGTCGTCGACTATTACGGGAAAACCGGCCGGCTCCGGAAAATCGACGCATCGCCCCCCAGGGAACGCGTCACCGAAACCATCTCACAGGAACTCGGGGCTGGAAAATGAGCATGCTCACGAATCCCCAGGATAGCGACGTGGTGGGG
>JAZDIZ010000152.1:0-31838 GCA_043804515.1 Pseudomonadota bacterium
TGGGCTCCACGCCGACCAAAAAAGAAGACCTGCCGCAATAATCCCTCCCGCCCGCAATAGACCGTAGACACGCGTCTTTTGAACCGCCGGAGGAGGGAACACGGACCGTACAAAGAGGGCCAGGAGAAGAACGCTTATTCCTAAGAGAGTGAACCACACCGAAGCCGGAAGCTCCTTCCGGACGTACAGGAAAAAGGCCAGGACCATGGCCAGGCCTGCCGCGTGCTTGACCCACTCCGTCCAGACTCCCGTGGAGGGGAGCTTTCCCCTCAACGACGAAAACGTTCCCAGGAGAAGGAACGGCGTCCCCAAGCCCAAACTGAAAACACAGAGGAGGAAAAACCCGAACCAGGGGTTCGATTTCTGCGCCACATATCCCAGAATTCCGACGACGACGGGGCCCGAACAGGGAGCCGCCAATCCTCCGGACACGGAGCCCAGAACGAACGCTCCCACGAAGCCCGCGTGTCCATGCCGTGCCAAAGCGTGCATCAAGGGATGCGGAAGACGGAATTCGAAAGCCCCAAGCAAGCTCAAACCCATCGCAAGGAAGAGGAGAGCCACCCCCCACGTGAACCAAGCGTTCTGTGCCGCCGCTCCGAGCAGCTTTCCGGTCGACGCCGCGGCCAGGCCCAGGATCGAGTACACCACGGCAAGTCCCATCACGAAGGCGAGCGAAAGTGAAAACGCCCTCCCGACGGACCGCGCGTTCTGCGCACCCATGATCCCGAGCGTGACCGGGATCAAGGGATACACGCACGGAGTGAAGGCGGTGACCAACCCGCCCGCATAGGCCACTAAAGCTACTACGGCGATCGAGCCCTGTTGGATCTGGGACGCGCTAAGAACCAACCCCGACATGAAAAAAGGAATCCTAACAGAGCCTCACGAAAAGAGTTGTCTTTTCAAGCCTCCGTATTTATTGTCGTTTTCACAGGGGAGACGTTCAGAATGTCATACACGAAGGCAAGTATAATTGATGCGGTTTGCGAGAAGATCGGCCTGCCCAAAAAGGACGCCACGGACGTCGTAGAACTCCTTTTCGAGACGATGAAGAATACGCTGGAGCGAGGGGAAAACCTGAAGATCTCCGGTTTCGGCTCGTTCACGGTCCGTAACAAGAAGTCGAGGCTGGGAAGAAATCCCCAAACGGGGGAGGCGATGGAGATCACCGCTCGCCGCGTTGTAACGTTCAAGCCGAGCCAGGTGCTCCGCGACGCACTGAACACGGATTGAAGCCCCGGGGCGTTCAGCCCATTTCCGAGACAAAGCGATCGATCGTCTGAAGGCCCGCGGGGGATAGGTCCGTAAAGCGCAGCCCCATTCCGGGCGTGGACCCCTTGCCGGAATAGTTTTGGACCCAAACGACCTCGGCTTCGCAAGTGATCCGGTCCCGGGTCGCGTTCGGCAAGACAAAGCTGAGACGGAATTTCGACCCACGCTCGCGCGGATTGGGTGTCAGAATGAACAATCCCGACGTTGAGATGTTGTTCGCGTAACCGAAGAAAACCTCGGCCCCTTTGGCGGCCGCCGCCCCGATGCGCACGACCCGGAGGGGAACGCGCAGGCTCTTTCGCTTCTCCTCGGCCGGTTCTTCAAGCGTCGGCGGGGTTCCTTCCTCGGTCACGGAAAACATTGTAGCGGAGGCCCGCATCCGCGGCCAGATAGTTATGGAATTTCAGGTGTTTTGGTATATAAACGCTCGCCTTTTTCAGAGCCAAAAACGATGCTTTTCGCGTTTTCGACCGTGTTGGTGTTTCTCGCATTTTCCATCATTTTCGTGATGGCGATGCTGGGCGTCCAGCGCCTGTTGGCGCCCCGAGCCCCGTCCATAGAGAAGGGGACTCCCTACGAATGCGGTGAACCCGCCGTGGGAACCCCTTGGATCCGGTTTAACCCCAGGTACTACGTCATCGCGCTGGTGTTCCTCATCTTCGATGTCGAACTCGCGTTCATGTATCCGTGCGCGGTCACGTTCAAGGACTGGGTGGAGAACGGTTTAGGTGTGCCGGCTCTGTTGGAAATCGGTGCGTTCGTAGCGGTCCTCCTGGTGGGCCTGGCCTATGCCTGGAAGAGGGGATACCTGGAGTGGGTCAAAGTCGTCGAAAGGCAGGACGTCTCCCCCGAGGCGGATTCACGAACGTCTTCGGCGTGATCGGATAAAGAAGATGCAACCCGAACAGATCGGAAAACTCATTGCGGACCGTTTCGGGGCCGCGATTCTGGAAGCCAGGCTGGACGCGCCTCAACCCTGGGTGAACGTGGCGCCCGGACATTTAGTGGAGATCCTGGCATTCCTCAGAGACCGGCCGGAAACGAAGTTCGACTATTTGAGGGCCATAGCCGGCGTGGATTACATCCAGGAAAACGAATTCGAACTCGTCTACTTCCTTTTCTCATACCCCCACCGGCACGACCTCAAAGTGAAAGTGCGGATATCGCGTGAGGTCGCGCGGATCGCGACGGCCGAGGGCGTGTGGCCCGCCGCCAACTGGCACGAGCGTGAGATTTTCGATCTCCTCGGAATCGAATTCGAGGGACATTCGGACATGCGAAGGATCCTGCTGCCGGACGATTGGGTCGGCTACCCTCTCCGCAAAGATTATAAGGAACAGGCGGAATACCACGGCGTTTCCACGACCCGGCCGTACCCGACGGGGATGCCGGAACTCCCCACGTTGCCTCCGAATCCCGCTCCGGTGCGGAAATGAGTTCATCCATGGTCCCTCCGACGAAAGAAACGCTTCGCGAAGAGGAAATGGAACTCAACATGGGGCCGCAGCATCCGTCGACCCACGGCGTGCTCCGGCTTCGCACGTTCACGGACGGAGAGGTGATCCGCAAGGCGATCCCCGAAGTGGGGTACCTGCACCGATCGATCGAAAAGATCGGCGAGATGGTCGATTACAACGGCTTCATGCCGTACACGGACCGGGTCGATTATGTCGCGGCGATGACGGCGAATCACGCCTACGCCCGCTCCGTGGAGGGGCTTTTGGGGACGGAGGTTCCGGCACGCGCTCATTTTCTCCGGATGATCGCGGATGAACTGTGTCGGATCGCGAGCCACCTGATCTGCCTGGGGTCGTATCCGATGGACGTCGGAGCCATCACGCCGTTCGTTCATGCCCTCCGGGAGCGCGAAGCGATCAACGATCTTCTGGAGAGCTTGTGCGGCGCCAGGCTCACGTACAACTACGTCCGGATCGGCGGAGTCTCGTTCGATCTGCCCCCCGGTTTCGCCGAACGAACGACCCGATTTCTGGACCACTTCGAGAAGATGTTGGACGAATTCGACAACCTCATCACGTTCAACAAGATATTCATCGACCGGCTCAAGAACGTCTGCATCATCACCGCGCAGGACGCGATCGCCTACGGCATCGTGGGGCCCAATCTGCGCGCCTCGGGCGTGGACTTCGATCTCCGCCGGGATCTTCCATACGCGGCGTACCCGGAAGTCACGTTCCAAGTGCAGGTGGGGAAGGGGGAGTACGGAACGGTGGGGGATTGCTGGGACCGGTTCGTCGTGCGGGTGAGGGAAATGAGGGAGTCCTCCAAGATCGTGCGCCAATGCTTCAAGAAGATTCCGGAAGGCCCCATCATGGGAAAGGTCTCGCGCATCATCAAGCCGCCCAAAGGGGAGGCGTACGCGCCGGTCGAGGCCGCCCGCGGTGAATTGGGGTACTACATCGTCTCGGACGGGACGAAGAACGCGTACCGGATCAAGATCCGCACCGGGAGTTTCGCGGCCATGTCGGCGATCGAGAAAATCTCCAGGGGAATCATGATCGCCGATCTCGTCGCGTTGATCGCCAGCCTGGACGTTGTGGCGCCGGAGATCGACCGATGAGCGGAATCCCCCTCGCGGTAAATTTCCTCCTGGAACATCTGCAGGCGTGGATCGCCGCTCACGAGGCTTCGGACCCGAGGCTGGCCCATGGCGCGAAGATCGCCTATCAGGCGCTCACCTCGGTCCCCGTGGAGGTTCTCTATGTACTTCTCACGCTGCTCGCCGCCACGGTTCTGATCCTCTTTTTCCTCGCGCCGTTGGCCGGATTCTCGACGTACGTGGAGCGCCGGGTGGCCGCCCGGATGCAGTCCCGTATCGGCTGCAACCGCGTCGGGCCGGAAGGGCTTCTCCAATTCGTGGCGGACGGCCTCAAGCTGGTCCTGAAGGAGGACACGATCCCCACCGGGGCCGACCGGTTCCTCTTCCGCCTCGCGCCTTATCTTGTGATCTGCGGCGCGTTCTTGAGCTTCGTGTGCATCCCGTTCGGACCGTCCCTCGTTGTGGCCGATTTGAACGTGGCGATCTTGTATCTTCTGGCGGTTTCCTCTCTCGTCGTCGTGGGCATTCTCCTGGCGGGATGGTCCTCCAACAACAAGTGGTCGCTCCTGGGAGCCATGCGCTCCGCGGCTCAGATCGTGAGCTATGAGATTCCGATGGCCCTGGCCCTGATGGTCCCGGTCCTCCTGGCCGGGTCGCTGTCTCTCCAGGATCTGAACGAGGCTCAGGCCGCCGGGTTCGGCCGTTGGTTGGCGTTCGACTGGCGTTTCTTCCCGGCGCCCTTGATCGCATTCTTCGTGTACTTCATCGCGGCGCTTGCGGAAGTGAACCGGACGCCGTTCGACCTGCCGGAAGCCGAATCCGAGCTCGTAGCGGGGTACAGCACGGAATACAGCGGAATCCGATGGGGCCTCTTTTTCGTGGCCGAATACGCCAACATGTTCCTGATCTGCGCCATCGCCGTGACGGCGTTTCTGGGAGGGTGGGAGCCTTCAAAGGCCAACGTGATCTTCGGTGCGGGGGCTCTTTTCTTCACGCTGCTGTTCGCCCTCAAAACCGCGACGTTCCTGCTTCGGCTGCTTCCACGTTGGGTCCGCGGTGAGAAGATCCTGGACCTGATCTCCATCGTCCGGCCCGCCCGCATGAACAGATTTATGTTTGTAGCGCTGGGCTTGATCAGCCTGGTCCTTGCGTCCGGGCTTCAATTCTTCGCGGCCTTCTGGCCGGTGGCGCTCCTGTTCTTCGTCGCCAAAGTGTATTTTTTCGTTTTCGTGATCATCTGGATTCGCTGGACGCTGCCCCGCATCCGGATCGACCAGATGATGTCGCTCTGCTGGAAGAAACTGGTGCCGCTTTCTTTCGCGTGCGTGTTGTGGGCGGCCGTAACGCTTTGGCTGAACGGATGAGCGCGCTGGGAACATGGTTTCGGGAGATCGTGTCGGCCGTGGTCACCACGGCGAAAGGGATGACGGTGACGTTCGTCCACCTGTTCCGCCGGCCGATCACCACCGAATACCCCGAAGTGAACGTGGAAGCACGGCTTCCCGAGCGGTATCGCGGGATCCTGCAGGTGGACATGGACATCTGCATCAGCTGCCATGTCTGCGAGGCCGACTGCCCGATCGATTGCATCCTGATCGAGGACGTGAGGGGGGAGAAGATCTCGGTGCACTCCAAGATCACAGGAAAACCCACGCCCAAGACCCGGTTTCCGCTTCGCTTCGATATCGACATCGCGAAGTGCATGTATTGCGGCCTTTGCACGGAGAATTGCCCGACGGGCGCGATTCACCATACCCGCAGGTTCGAGGGGAGCGTCTTGAGCGTCGCCAATCTGAACTATTCGTACGTCCGGCCGGAGGATCTCACCTTGGCCAAGGAACAGGAGACGAAGCTGAACGAAAAGAAGGCGCAGGAGGCGGCGGCAGAGCCGAAGAAAACCGATGAGTGAACTTCTGGCTAATCTGGTGTTCGGTTTCTTCGGACTTTTGACGGCGGGTTCGGCCGTCCTGGTCGTGGCGCTTCGGAATCTCCTGCATGCCGCCGTGGCGCTTTTCTTCTGCCTTTCCGGGGTTGCGGGCCTATACATCCTGCTTGGGGCCGATTTTCTGGGGGTCGTGCAGCTCCTGATCTACGCGGGCGGGATTCTCGTTCTGATCATCTTCGGCGTGTTTCTGACGGCCCGGATCTACGAGGGAACTCGGCTGGAGGTGTCGAGCCGAAGGTTGCCCGTCCTCGCCGGACTCGGAATCGGGGCCGCGGTGTTCGCACTCATCGCCCTGGTGATCCGCAAGAGCCACTGGGCGGTCGGGACTCCCACGTACGACCCCACGACCAAGGAACTCGGAAACTTGTTTTTGACCCGCTATCTCCTGGCGTTCGAGCTGATTTCCGTTTTGCTCCTCTTTGCTTTGGTGGGGGCCGCGATCCTGGTCCGGAAAGAACTGGAGAGTTCCAAGTGATCTCCCTTCCGTTCTATCTCTTGATCGGCGCGTTTCTCTTTGCCTCGGGGCTGGCCTGCATCCTCGTGCGGCGCAACATGATCCAGATTCTGATGGGCGTGGAGCTTCTCTTGAACGGGGCCGCCCTCAATTTCGTGGCCTTCGCCCACTTCCTCGGGAAGATCGAAGGGCAGGTCGTGGCCGTGTTCGTCATCGTTCTGGCGGCTTCGGAAGCCGCCGTGGCTTTGGCGTTGATTCTCGCCGTGTTCCGCCTGTTCCGCACCGTGGACATGACCGAAATCCAGGATTTGAAAGGGTAGGGGGTCCGGATGAACGTCTCATATCTCTGGATCATCCCCGTCGCGCCCCTGGTCAGCTCGGCCCTGATCCGTTTATTCGGGCGAAGCGTCCTCAACAGGCGCAGCGTGCACATCCTGGCCTGCGCGAGCGTATTCCTTTCCTTCCTCACGGCCGTCCGGGCCTTCCTCGAGCTCCGGGAAGCCCACGAACCGCTCCGGAACGCTCTCTTCCCCTGGATCCAAGTCGGACTCTTCAACGTCCACATGAGCTTTTTGTTCGATTCCCTCGGTGCGGTGATGGCGCTGGTTGTTACCGGCGTGGGCTTTTTGATCCACGTCTACAGCACGGGATACATGGGACACGATCCGGAGTACCCCAGGTACTTCTCCTACCTGAACCTCTTCACCGCGATGATGTTGATCCTGGTCTTGGGTGAAAGCCTCCTTCTCATGTTCGTGGGATGGGAGGGCGTGGGTCTCTGCTCGTATCTGCTGATCGGCTTCTGGTTCACGGAAAAGGCAAACGCCGACGCCGGAAAGAAAGCGTTTGTCGTGAACCGCATCGGGGATTTCGGTTTCATGGTCGGGATCCTGGCGCTTTTCTGGACCCTGGGCATGAGCAAGGGGATCTGGAGCCTGGATTTCAGCGTCCTGAAGGCGAACGTGGACGTGTTCACCTCCGCCGGCCCGATTTTCGGGATCTCGTTGATTACGTTCGCCACCCTCGGGCTCTTTGTGGGCGCGGCGGGCAAGTCCGCACAGATCCCCCTGTACGTCTGGTTGCCCGACGCCATGGCGGGTCCCACGCCGGTATCCGCCCTGATCCATGCCGCGACGATGGTCACGGCGGGTGTTTATATGGTGGCCCGGCTGAGTTTTCTTTTCGATCTGGCTCCGATCACGCTTGCGGTGATCGCCGTCGTGGGAGCCTTAACCGCACTCTTCTCCGCCACCATCGCCTTGGCCCAGAACGACATCAAGAAGGTGCTCGCGTACTCAACGGTGAGCCAGCTCGGGTACATGTTTCTGGCGTGCGGCGTGGGGGCGTACTCCGCCGCCATCTTCCACGTCACGACGCACGCGTTCTTCAAGGCTCTTCTGTTCCTCGGCGCAGGGAGCGTGATCCACGCTCTTTCCGGCGAACAGGACATGCGCAAGATGGGAGGGATCCGCAAGAAGCTCCCGGTCACGTATTGGACATTTTTGATCGCGACGCTGGCCATCGTCGGAATTCCCGGCCTGGCGGGTTTCTTTTCCAAGGATGAGATTCTTTGGGAAGCGTTCGCGACCGGCCACCGACTCCTTTGGTCGGTCGGTTGGATCACCGCCGGCCTCACCGCCTTTTACATGTTCCGGCTGTTCTTCCTGACGTTCCACGGGGAGTCGCGGTCGAGCGAGGAGGTCCGGCATCACACCCACGAATCGCCGCCCAGCATGCTGATTCCGTTGGTGCTTCTCGCCACCGGATCCCTCACGGCCGGATACCTCTGGATGCCCGGATTCCTCGGGGCCGGCGAGCCGTTTTTGGAGTGGCTCGGCGACTCCGTGGTCGTGCGCCACATCGAGGCGAATCACCGGATGGAAATCGCCGTCGCGTCGGTTCCCTTCGTTCTCACGCTCTTGGCGCTTTACCTGGCCCGGAAGTTCTACGTCGTGAGCCCTCAAATCCCCGCCCATTTGTCCGAAAAGTGGGCCGGCGTGCATCGGACGCTGCTCAACAAATACTGGGTCGATGAATTCTACGAACATGTGTTCGTTCGGGGAACGAAGAGGCTGGCCTCGCTGATTTTCTGGTTCGACAGCCGAACCGTGGACGGGGCCGTCAACGGCGCCGGATGGCTGTTGCGCGTGATCGTCCACGCGGGCGGAACGGTCGACAACGTCGTGGTGGATGGACTGGTGAATTGGGTCGGAGACGGCACGTTCGCTATCGGAAAGCAGGTGCGAAGGCTGCAAACGGGCCAGATTCAGTTCTATCTCGGCACGTTGGCCGGAGTCTTCGCCGCCGTCGCAATCGTCTGGATGTCATGGATGCTCGGGTCATAGGAGAATGCGAATGATGACTTCTTTGCTGCTTACATGGATGACGTTCCTCCCCCTTCTCGGGGCGGTGATCCTTCTTTTTCTGCCCCCACGGATGGCGAGATACGTCTCCGCCGTCTTCACGGGCATCCCGCTGCTCCTGGCCGTCTATCTCTTCCAGGCCTTCGATCGGACCACGGCGCAGATGCAGTTCGTCACCCAGGTCCCGTGGATCGGGAAACTCAATATCCAGTACTACATGGGAACCGACGGAATCAGCGTCACCATGATCCTTCTTACCGCGCTTCTCTCGTTCCTCTGCGTGTTCGCGTCCTGGAAAATCCAGAAAGCCGTCAAAGGCTACTATTTTCTCTTCCTGCTCCTCGAGACGGGGATGCTGGGCGTGTTCGCGGCCCTCGACTTGTTCCTGTTCTATGTGTTCTGGGAAATCATGCTTGTCCCGATGTATTTCCTGATCGGGATTTGGGGAGGGCCGAGGAAGGAGTACGCCGCGATCAAGTTCTTCCTCTACACGTTGATTGGTTCGGTCTTCATGCTGTTGGGCATCCTGGCCCTTTACTTTTACGGTGGGGAGCCCCGGACGTTCGACATGCTGGAATTGGCCCGCCGGCATCTGCTGTTCACGGGAGACACGCTCCGGATTCTGGGCATGCCGTTCGCGAGAGCCGTTTTCTTGGCGTTTTTCTTCGGTTTCGCCATCAAGGTCCCGATGTTTCCGTTCCACACCTGGTTGCCCGACGCCCACGTGGAGGCGCCCACCGCGATCAGCGTGATCCTGGCCGGCGTGCTCCTCAAAATGGGAATCTACGGCATATTCCGGATCTGTTACCCGATCTTCCCGGACGCCGCGATCTGGTTCGCCCCCACGTTGGCCGTATTCGCCGTCATCAACATTCTCTACGGAGCGCTCTGCGCGATGCACCAGACCGACATCAAGAAGCTGGTCGCCTATTCCTCGGTGAGCCATATGGGCTATTGCCTCCTGGGCCTGGCCGCATTCACGTACCTTGGGTTCAACGGCTCGATGTTCCAGATGTTCAACCACGGCACGTCGACGGCTATGCTCTTCTTGTTGGTGGGCGTGATCTACGACCGCGCACACACCCGCGGCGTCGACGATTTCGGCGGCCTGGCACAAAACATGACCAAGTTCGCGGCCGTCGCGGCCATCGCTTTCTTCGCCTCGATGGGCCTACCGGGGCTCTCCGGTTTCATCAGCGAGGCCCTCGTTCTCCTGGGTTCGTTCAATGCCGACGCGACGGCCGTGCACCAGGCCGGGGCCGCCGGCGTTCTCGTTTCGGGCCGGAATCTGTTCAAGATTTGCACGGTCCTGGCCGCTCTCGGCGTGATCCTCACGGCGGCTTATCTGCTTTGGACGGTCCAGCGGATCTTCCTGGGTCCGCTCCGCGAAAAATGGAAATCGCTTCCCGACATGAGCCGGCTTGAAATGTTCACGTTGGCGCCCCTCGCGATTCTCGTGATCCTCCTGGGCATCTACCCGGCTCCCATTCTCGGCATGATGGGCAAGTCGCTCGAGACGCTCACAAGGACCTTGCTGGCGGGAAGGTGAGCGGGATGCCGATCAACCTAAGCTGGGTCGTCCATAACGGGAAGAGCCTGGCCGCCTATCTTCCCGAACTCGTGTTGCTCGGCACATCACTGATTTGCCTTCTCCTGGGGCCGTTCTCCTCGCTCTCCCGAAAAGGCCCGGTTCTGGTCGGGGCGGCGGCGCTTACGGTTTTCACGGTGCTTTCGGGTGCCCTGGCGGGCGCTCCGGTTCAAATCCTTTTCTCCGGCGCCATCGCGTTGGACCCGTTCGCCGCTTTCTTCAAAGTCTTTTTCGGAATCGTGGGCCTCGTCACGCTGGCCATGGTGTACCGGGCCGACGAATTCAAGGAGGTCAACCTCGCGGAGGTCACCGCTTTCATTCTCGCGCTGGTGGTTTCCCTCTCCATGATGGCGGCCGCCGACGACATCCTCATGATGTATCTGGCCCTGGAAATGGTTTCCGTCCTGTCCTACATCATGGTGGGGTACAAGAAGCATAACCGTGCCTCCAGCGAAGCCGGTTTGAAGTACATCCTTTACGGGGCTTTTTCCTCGGGCGTCATGGTTTTCGGTCTGTCGTATCTCTTCGGCCTGACCGGGAGCACCGATCTCCCGTCGATCGCCTCGCACTTTGCCGGGCTGAAAGGCGTCTCCGAGGCTCCCGTTCTGTTCTTCGCGCTTCTCTTAATCATGACGGGATTTGGTTACAAGATCGCGACGTTTCCCACGCAAATGTGGTGCCCCGATGTTTACGAGGGCGCCGCCGTTCCCATTACGGCTTTCCTTTCCGTCGGCCCAAAGGCCGCCGGCTTCGCCATGACTCTCCGGTTCCTTTTCACGACGTTCGGGCTTCGCGACGGGTCCGGGGTCCATATTTACGAGGCCATAAACTGGCAGCTGGTGCTGGGCCTCATCGCCGCCGTCACGATGACGTTCGGGAACCTGGCCGCGCTTCCCCAAAGGAATCTCAAGCGGCTCATGGCGTATTCCTCGATCGGGCACGCGGGCTATCTCTTGATGGGATTGTCGGCTCAGACCGCGCAAGGCGTTCAAGCCGTGCTCTTCTATCTGGTGACGTACCTGCTCATGAACTTCGGAGTTTTCCTGGTCATCCTCCTGGTCGGGAATCACCTCCATACGGAGGAACTGGACGGCTATCGGGGTCTCGGGTGGCGGACGCCGTTTCTCGCCGCATCGTTGACCGTTTTTCTTTTCTCGCTCACGGGCCTGCCGCCGTTCGCCGGCTTCGTCGGGAAGTACTTTCTGTTCGCGGCGGTGATCCAGCAAGGAAACTACTGGCTTGCGGCTCTCGCCGCCGTCAATACCGTCATTTCCCTCTTTTATTACGCCCGGATCATCCGTGCGATCTGGCTCGAGACGCCGCTGAACCCTGCGCACGTGGCCGTATCCGCTGGCGCCGTCCTGTTCACCACATTGCTTTCGGCTCCCACCCTCCTCCTGGGCGTCTACTGGACGCCCTTGCTGCGCTGGACCGAGCACTCGCTCTTGGGACTTTGATCCTTTCCAGGCCACAAGTGAGGAACAAGTTCCCTTTGAAAAGGGAGCCCAAAGAGACTCCGGAGTCCGGTTTCCGGAGCCCGTTGCCGGTACCGGATCAGGTGTCCGAACTGTAAGTGAGACGGTACAGGCTCGCTCCCGTAAGCCGAATCAGGCAGTCAGGCATTCTGTCGCCGGCAACGGTCCCGGAATTCTGAAAACGGATTTCCGGATTTCGGATGGCCGTGTTTTGGATCTCATCGACCATTTGGGAGCCTGTCTCTATCGCCTGACGCATTGTTCTCCGTGATCCAGGTTCCACGGGGACTGGGACGGACTGCCGGAATACCTGATGCCGGGATCTCTTCCAAATACTCCGGAAACACCGCGGGCGCCCCGAAGGCGCCCGCCATGCAAAACTATGCTAAGAAAACGGAGAAGTTACCTTCTCCTTCTTTTCTTCTTTGCGGTCTTTTTCTTTGCAACTCTTTTCTTAGCTTTCTTTTTCTTCGCCATTTTTTCTCCTTAGCAAAAACCGAAATCTCGGTATCGCAGGAAAAAGTATAGATAGAAGTTTTTTTCTTTACAACAAATAAACCGAAATTCTTTTTCCATCATGGACATGTCTTTCATTTCGAAATCGAACCGACGATCCGATTTACAGCAAAATCACCGGACACATTCCGAGCGCCGCGTTTCTCGCGCGGCGGGACCGCATCGCAAGCCCGATTCCGCGGCATCCTGATTCTTTACTCGCGCCTTGAGACACCGGGGGATCTTCTCTATAATCGAACCCGGTTCCGGCTCTTCGTCTTCCACCATGGCCTCGATCATAGAAACCCTCACGACCCTTCACACGGAAGAATTCACCGGCAAGGTCATTCTGAAGAAAGACCCGGTCACGAAAACCATATTCTTTCGCAAAGGCGTGCCGGTTCTCGTGGATTCCAACGTCCGCAGCGAAACCCTCGGCCAGCTTCTCCTCGGCCAGGCAAAGATCACGGAAGACCAATACCGCGCCGTCTTGGACCAGATGGAAAAGACGGGAAAGCGGCAAGGGGAGGTCCTCGTGGAATTGGGGTATCTCTCCGCATTCGAAGTCTATGAGGCCCTTCGCTCGCAGGCCCATGTGAAGTTCGAAAACGCGTTCATGTTGGAGGGGGCCGAGGTGGTCGCGGAAAAGGGGGACCAGCATCTCGCGGGGATCATGGAGACCCCAGTGGACTTTTTCAGGACGTATTTGAATTTTTTCGAGGATTGGGTGACCGAGGCGGCCCCCGCAAAATACCCGGAGAAAAAGGCTCTACGGCTGACCCAACGCGGCCGGGAGTACCTCTCCGGCAGGGCTCTCCAGGGCCGGGAGCTCAAGACCGTCCGGCTTCTGGACGGACGGAGAACCATTTCCCAGGTTTTGGAAGTGCACTCGGGAGAGGAGGTGTCGGCCTTTGCGGTGATCGAAGCCTTGAACGCCATGAGCTTCATCGACTTCGACGACCCCTTGCCCGCGCGATTTCAAAGGTCCAAAGCCGAAGTTACCGCGGAAAAGGCCCTGCCCATCCAGGAAAGCACGACTCCCGGCGCCCGCCTGGTGGATCTTACCGAACCGGCACCGCAGAGAAAGGCGTCTCCCCTGTACGACTTGGCTCTGAACTTGGACCAGCCGTACCCGAAGCTTCTTCGACTGCCCGCGCATGCCAATCGTTTTCAAGTCAAGAAGGCCTTCGACGACTTGGTCCGTGCATATCACCTGGACGCCATCTCCGAGACCTATCAAGGCGACGAGAAGCGGCTGGCGGAAGCCGCGTTGGACCGGCTCTCTCTCGCTTTGACGGTGCTTTCCGACGAGAACCGGCGCAATGAATATCTGCAGGGGTTGGGCCGCAAAGACTCGCCCAGGGATCCGTCCCCGAAGGTCAAAGCCGAGGCCGCGTTGCAGAAGGCCCATCTTTTTTCGGCCCGGAAACGGTTCGAGGAGGCGGAGCTGGAAATCCGAAAAGCCGTGGAGATGGACCCTCAAGAGGGCTCGTACCATGTGGACCTGGCACAGCTCTTCATGGCGCGAGCCGCCGCGAACAAGGATCCTCTGCCTGACGTGATCGAAAACGAGATCCGCATCGCTTTGAAACTGAATGCGTCGGATCCCCGCGCCTATTTCGAATTGGGGGTTTACTTAAAGCTCAAGAACGAGTTGGACCGGGCCCGGACCGCGTTCCTGAAAGTGCTCGAGCTCAAGCCCAGCGACGAAAAGAGCAACGCGGAACTCCGTCTGATCATGAAGCGACTGGAGTCTCACCACCGGTCCGAGCCGTTCCTCCGCGGCCTCTTCAAGAAGAAGAAATAGGCGGAGCCGTGCGCGGGGAGGTTCGAGCGAAACTCGCTTTACTTCCGATCCTCTTCAAGGGAATCTCCACAACGTAAACGTAAGGTAACCTTGCCTACACCGCCCGAACCCAGCGCGCGCGAGCAGCTACTGAGACTCCAACGGGAGACCTTCGCGCGTCTCGAGGAAGAGATTCATTCCGCGCAGCGCCGCGAAAGCCGGAGTCTCCGGGCCTACCGGAGGCGGTACGATCGCCAGGTTCGAGCCTACCGGCGGATCGTGACAAAGGCGCAGCTCCTCGGGCAGGTGACGGCGGCCGACATCGTGTATTGCGGGGATTACCACACGCTCATGCAAGCCCAGCGAACGGCGGTGCGCCTCCTAAGCCCCGTTCTGGCGCAGGGCCGGAAGGTGACGCTGGCCCTGGAGATGATCCCCAAGAACGCGGAAAAGATCGCAAACGATTTTCTGCGCGGAGAACTTCCGGAGGAGGCCTTCCTTGAGAAGATGGATTATCGGAATACTTGGGGGTTCCCGTGGCCGCACTACCGGCAGTTGTTCGAGCTGGCTCGGAAGGCCGGGGTGGACGTCGTCGGGCTCGGATCGAATCTGAGTGATCGGCTTCCGCTGGAGGCGCGGGACGACTTGGCCGCCGATTTCATCGTGGAAGCGGCGCTTTCCGATCCACAGAAGCTTCTGTTCTGCCTGTACGGAGACCTCCACATCGCGGAGCCCCATATCCCGCATCGCGTGCAAATGCGCCTGGAGCGCTACGGCCTCAAGCGCAAGACCCTCCTGATCTACCAGAACAGTGAAGAGATCTATTGGAAACTCGCCGAACAGGGCCTCGAAACCACAGCCGATGTCGTGGAGATCGCGCGTAACAAGTACTGCATCCTGAGCGCTCCGCCTTGGATCAAATGGCGGAGTTACAAGACCTGGATCGAAGACAACTCGGATCTTCTGGAGGATCCCGGCGACCACGAAGGTGCCGGGGAAACCCGCGATTTCTACCACCAGGTTTTCGACCTGGCCCAGCGGATCGCCTCCTTCCTGGGCCTCAAACCCCGGGAACTCGACCGGTTCAACGTCCTGACGGCCACCGACTTGAACGTGATCGAGGTGCTCGAAAAATATACCAAATCCCTGGAGCGCCCCAACATCCCGGTCCGTTCCCTCATCCGGGCTGAAATCCTGGAGAACCAGAGCTGTCTCCTGCCCGAGCGCTCGGTGCTGTATTTAAGCGATCTTTCGGAGAACCGAGCCGCCGAAAAAGCCGCGCAGCTCGTAGCGGCCAAAATGGACCCCGACCCGTCCGGCTGGGTGTACGGGGATTCGAAGGACCCCAAGGAGGTTTTTTACCGTCTCACTCTTTGGGAGGCGATCGGGTTCTTCGGCTCGAAGGTCATCAACCCCAAGAGAAAGTGCAGCCAGTACCGCGATTTCGAAGTATTGATCGAGACAACACGCCGGCAGCGCCTCAAGGAGGGCCAGAGAGATCATAGGGAGGTGGCGATCCAGCTCCTGGCCCACAGGGCGTACGAACTTCGCCGGATCAAGAGCGGGAGGGCAGGCGGGGCTCCGCGGAAGCTCTACCGCTTGCCTCCGAGGCAGTACTTCCTCGCCGCCTGCCACCTGGGACAGATTCTCGCTCATCGCCTTTACGAAGGCCTCGCGTCGGAACGGGTCTCCATGGACACCATCCGAGGCCTCTTCTCGCCGCTGCCGAAGGACGCGAATGGCGCGGAGTCCCGGTATTGGGATTCCGCCAAGATTCTTCGGCACGAACTCTTGGGGACCGAAAGCAAGGAAGACCGATTCTGAGCGTGCGAGGGTTCAAGATACCAAAGCCGGTGGTGGACGTCGTGCGAGGACTCCGGCGCCGCGGTTTTGAAGCCTATATCGTCGGGGGCGCCGTGCGGGACCTCAAGTCGGGGCAAGAGCCGAAAGATTGGGATATCGCCACAAACGCCCGGCCGGAAGCGGTGGAGCACGCGTTCCGCCGGACGATCCCCACGGGAAAGAAATACGGAACGATCACCGTTCTTTCGAAGGGATTTCCGGTGCAGGTCACGACGTACCGAACCGAGGGGAAGTACGTGGGAAGGAGAAAGCCCGCCCGTGTTTCGTTCGTGTCGAGCCTGACCACGGATCTTTCCCGCCGTGATTTCACGATCAACGCCATGGCGCTCGATCCCATATCCAAACGAATTCTGGACCCGTTCGGGGGCGCCGCGGACCTTAGTAAGCGCCGTCTTCGAACCGTGGGACGGGCCCAGGAGCGTCTCTCCGAAGACGCCCTCCGTGCCATCCGCGCGGGGAGATTCATCTCCCAAATGGGTCTCACGCCTTCACCCGGGCTTAGTCTGGCCGCAAAGAAAACATCCCCCCATGTGAGAGCCCTTTCCAAGGAACGTATCAAGGATGAGCTTAAGAAATTGTTGCTCGGCCCCCACGCCGGTGACGGCCTTCGTTGGCTGGATCGTGTCGGGATTCTGAAACTCATCCTGCCGGAACTCATGCGGGGAAAGGGCGTAAAACAGGGCGGGTGGCACCGCCACGACGTGTTCCGCCACCAGATCCGCTGCATCGACCTATGTCCGGCTCAACTGGATCTGAGGCTGGCCCTTCTGCTCCACGACGTGGCAAAACCCATCACCCGGACGAAGGATGCCCGCGGATATCATTTTTACGGCCACGAGCGCCGCGGCGCCGAGATCGCCGCCCGCGTCCTCCGCCGGCTACGGTTCCCCGCAGCCTTGATCGAGGAGGTCCGCGAACTCATCCGCCACCATCTCTTCGAGGCCGATCAGATCGCGCCCTCGGACGCGGCGGTCCGGAGGCTCATGAACCGCGTGGGTGATCAACGGATCGACAGGCTCATTCTGATGCGGAAGGTGGACGTCAAAGGATGCGGCGCCGACCGGAAACCCGGAAGGGAGCTGGATCTCCTGGCCCGCAAGATCGCGAAAATCCGGAAGGCGAGACAGGCCATCACGCTCAAGAATCTGGCCGTCGACGGCAATGACGTCATGAAATGGCTTAAAATCCCGCCAGGGCCGAACGTCGGGTGGATCCTGCGCGCGCTTCTTGAAGAAATCCTGCGCCATCCCAAAAAGAACGATCGCGCCGTTTTGAGGACAAAAGCTCTCAAGTTGGCGTCACGCCTTTCGTAGGCTCTTGCGGGGGCCTGCCCATTCTGATAGATGCCGTCTGACTCCCCGACGTATGCAGGCTGTATTTTCAAGGGGTTACGTTCCCATCATTCAAGTCGTTTCCGCGTTTTTTCTTTTCTTAACGCTAGGTTGCGACGCCGCCCCAAGGAAAAATCAACTCTATCTGGATCGCGACTTCGCCTCGTATTGCGAGGCCTTCGAGGCTTCCGCAAAGCTGGCGCTCCACTTCCATCTTCAGAGGACGGAGGCGGACTTCCCGACGCTGCGGGGGAAAACAGCGCCTCAATTGGCTCAAGACCTGAAACTGTCTCCTCCGGCCGATCCTGCCTGGGAGAATTGCGCGGATATCGAGGCCATCGGCAAGGAAGCCCAATCCAATGGCAAGGCGCCTACCGATCTGGAGCTCTATCAGGCTGCGCTCAAAGCCTTCACCAAGCAACTCGATCCCGACTCCAGTTATAGGGATCCAATCGAGATCGAGAGGAGCCGAGAGGTCCAAGCCAACCAGCGGTATGGGATCGGCGTGGAGTTCCGCCGGCAACCGGCGGATGCCTGGCGCAAGGCCGAGGATCTCGTAGTGGAAGAAGTGTTCCCCGGATCTCCGGCGGAGGGCCGCCTTGAAAAAGGAGACCGGATTTCGGAAATCGACGGAAAGAGCGTCCAAGAACTGATGCCGGTCGAGGCGATCCAAGCCACGCAGCCGGCCACGAAAGCCGTGGTCTTGCACGTTTCGAATCGTAACCTCGACGTGCCCATCGTCCCGGAAAAGTACAAATGGATCCCGGTGATGAAGGGCATCGAGGAGCGTTCCTCGTTCCGCGCGGGTTATTTAAAGATCCGGACTTTCGCGAAGGACACGGCGAAGCTTGCGGAATCCATGCTGCGCGAACTCCAGGACGACGGCGCAGACGGATTCCTGATCGATCTTCGGGACAATTCCGGCGGGATCATGGACGAAGCGGTCCGGATCACCGCGGACCTGACCGGGAAGAATTTTTCGGTTTTCACGCGAGGGAATCCGGCCAAGCGCAACGCGACCGGTACTGACCGTGAGTACGGTTCGAAACCCGGATGGACGCCTCAGGGAGCGCCGGTGGTGGTTCTCATCGATGCGGGCTCGGCTTCGGCGGCTGAGGTGGTGGCGGGAGGCGTTTGGACGGATGCGGCGCCCGTGGTGGGCGACCGCAGCTACGGAAAGGGCGTGGGCCAAAGCGAGGTTCACCTTTCGGACCGGAAGAAGAACAACCTGGGAGGAATGTTCCTGCTTGTGATGTTCCGATATGAATTCGCCGACGGTTTCTGTCCGCAATTGGTCTCCATCCTTCCTCATGTTCCCATCCCGGATACCGATCTGGCGAACGTGCTGGCTGCCCAGCACGCCCTTAACCGGTCCACGATCCTGCGTGAAGAGGACTTCGGGAAGGATTGGGTCGTAGCGTCCTCCAATGGCGTCCATCGGACCTATTCCGCCCGCTTGGCCTCACAGATCAGCGAGATCAACAGGCGGCGGGATCAAACGGAGGATTTTGCGGCCGTCTGTGAGAGCGCCGATGATTGCGCCAAAGAGAAGGCGCTCGCATATCTCGGCGTCCTACATGAGGCACAGTAACCCTTGCACCCGTCCTTCCCCCGGGCGAATTGCCTTTGGAAGCATTTCCGGCTAACCGTGGGACATGGCAAAGACCCTACCCACCTGGAAAGACCGCCAGAAGCAGCTCTACTCCAAAGACCGGAAACTCCCGCCCCGCGAATTGTCCCGGACCGCGTTGGCATGCCTCGAAGCCGGGAATCTTCAGGACGCCATGGAATACTTCGCGGCGGCGAAAGACGCGGCAGGCCTTTCCAAGGTGGAGGCCCTCGCCGTGGAGGAAGGGGATGCTTTCCTTTTGTCCTCCCTGGAGCGTCTCACGTCCCAGGAAAGGCCCACCGATCTTTGGAACCGGCTCGGAACCAAGGCGTTCGAGTTGGAAAAGTATGCGTTCGCAAAGAAGGCCTTCGAACGGACGAAGAACGAGCCGATGATGGCCAAGGTCCGGTCCGTCCTGGGTGAGGTACCTCCCGAGATCGCCGAGGACCATGTTTCATGATCTCAAAGAGCTGACCGAACCGCTCGATTTCGAGGAGCTTTTCGGACGCCAAGGCCCCGTGGAAATCGAAATCGGGGTGGGGAAGGGGCGCTTTCTTAGGGAGTATGCCCTCGCGTTTCCCGAGAAGAATCTGGTCGGCGTGGAGAAATCGCGGAAGTGGCTCCTTCATGCCGAAGAGCGCCTGCAAAAAGCGAACCTCAAAAATGTACGTTTGTTTCTAGCGTACGCCGAAACCTTCCTGGCCCGTTTTGTTCCGGACGCATCCGTGGATGCCTACCATGTCTACTTTCCCGACCCGTGGCCCAAGAGAAGACACCACAAACGGAGACTTTTCGGGCCCCGGTTTTTGAATGAAGCCGTGCGGACTCTGGTCCCTCAAGGGGCGATTCATATCGCCACGGACCACGAGGAGTACCTATCGTTGATCTCGAAGGAATTGGCGGCGGTTTCGGACGCGGGTCTCTCGTTCGAAAGGGTCCCGCGGGGTCCGTTCGTCACGAACTTCCAAGCGAAGTACGAGAAAGAGGGGAGGCCGATTTACTTTTTGCGCGGGATGAAGATCCAAGGCGATTCCGCGCACGTTCGAAGACGGACCGGAGCATCGGCGCCGTCAGACGCCCCGTGAACGTGTTCTGCTGGCTGGGATGGTAGCTGCCCAGCAACAGGTACGGCCCCACTTCCATTTCGGCGCCATGACCGAATCGGGTATTGAACAGCGGAGCCGATCCAAGATCCTTGAGAGCCCGCAGGATCCCGTCCCACGCATATCCACCCAAGGCCACGATCACGCGGCAGCGCGAAAGCAGTCGAAACTCTTCCTTAAGGTACGGGAGGCAGCGATCCCGTTCTTGCGGAGCGGGTTTGTTGGCGGGAGGCGCGCAACGCACGACCGCCGTTACGTAAGCGTCGTTCAGTGTGAGCCCGTCCCCCCGGTGAGAGGAAGCCGGTTGGGACGCAAAGCCGGTTTCGTAAAGCGCCCGAAAGAGCCAGTCCCCCGATCGGTCTCCCGTGAAAATTCTCCCGGTTCGGTTTCCACCGTGCGCCCCCGGCGCCAGGCCCACGATGAGCAGCCTTGCCTCGTGATCCCCGAAGGAAGGGACGGGTTTTCCCCAATATTCGAAATTCCGCCACGCGGCTCTTTTCTCCACGGCCACCCGCTCGCACCACTTCCGGAGGCGCGGACAGAGGGCGCAATCGGGGATTCTCCGCTCCAGATCCTCAAGGTTCCGTGCGTCTCGCATGGGTCGGCTATTTCTTCAGGGCTTCGCCGGTCATCGGCACGAACACCACCGGTAAGACATCGCGGCTCACGTACTCCGTTTTCGTCTTTCGCGTGACCACGCGGAGATCCTGGTGGGAGAAAAAGCCCGAAGCCGGGCCTACGGGAATCACGAGCCGCCCGCCGATCTTCAATTGGTCCTTCAACGGTTCGGGGATCTTTTCCGGTGCGGCCGTTACGATGATCGCATCGAAAGGAGCCTCTTCCGGCCAGCCCCGATAGCCGTCTCCCGTGCGCAAGTGGGCACTGTAATGCGAAGCCTTCAGATTCTCGCCCGCTCTCTTGGAGAGTGAGTCCAGGATCTCGATGGAGTAGACGTCGGCTCCCATTTCGGCAAGAACCGCCGCCTGGTATCCGGAGCCCGTGCCGACCTCCAGGACCTTGGAGCCGCGGCCGACCTCGGCCAGCTCCGTCATCTTCGCCACAATGTAAGGCTGCGAAATCGTCTGGCCGTCACCGATGAGGAGCGGATGGTCTTCGTACGCTTCGCCTCGGTCGCCTTCGGGCACGAAGAGGTGCCGTGGCACGCGCCGCATGGCATTCAACACCGCTTGAGAATGAACATCGCGGGCGGCGAGCTGATGCTCCACCATTTGGTTACGGAGCGCCTCGTATGGGGGGCCACCCGACATAGCGAAGAGAAAGAGTAGGACGAAAGCCATGGTCGGTGCAAATCTAGCCTGAAATGCGGGACCCTGGAAAGGGCCCCAGGTCCCAATCACCACACGTTCTGGCGCTTGGCACCAAATTGCCCTACCGCGCAAGTGTGCAGGCCGTCGGGTTGTGCCCCCCCCACGGCCTCCCGACATCTTCATCGCGTCTGAGGCTGCGCCGGCTCGCCTCATCCGCGTGAATCTGTATGGTCGGTGGCCCGTCAGTCCTCGCCGAGGGGGACCCCCCAACCCGCCCGGCCGGGAGTTCTTGGCATGAGCGCCTTTTCGCTCTCTCGCGTGGTTCTCCGGCTAAGGAAAAGCGGAACCAATCTCCGGTCCCCAGACGATCGGTCGTTTGCTCCGTCCCTTTATAGAAGATGGGGTGCCAGCGACGGCGAGGTGCGTAGTGACCGTAGCGAATGGAGGAGCCGAGAATCGGGTCTTCGCTGAGAAGCAAAGACGGGCGGGACGAAAAAGCGTGACGCAGCCAGTTGTCTCCATGCTTCCATGACACAACTGGCGAGTTCCGAGGGACGCCGAGCCGCGTAAGGCGAAGCGATCCCGTCTTTTTCGGCACGGCCGGCTTTGATTCGCAGCCATCAAACAGGGGACGGAGTATGTCATAGTGTCGCTAGGCGAGAGAACGTGGGGATTTACGTTCCGCGCGGAGGCGGTTAAAAGGGGCCGCGAGGTTCAACCATGAACACACGAAAACTGGGAAATCAGGGGTTGGTCACGTCCGAACTCGGCTTGGGTTGCATGGGGATGTCGGCCTTTTACGGAAAACGGGACGACCGTGAGTCGACGGCCACGATCCAGGCGGCGCTGGACCGCGGCATCACGATGCTGGACACGGCCGATATGTACGGGCCGTTCACGAACGAGGAACTCGTCGGAAAGGCGATCCGGGGCCGGCGGAAGAAAGTCGTCCTGGCCACGAAGTTCGGTTTCTACGGTATGGACCCGAAGGACCCGACAAAGCGCGGCCTGAGCGGGAGGCCCGAGTACGTGAAATCGGCCTGCGACGCCAGCCTCAAGCGCCTGGGGATCGACGAGATCGATCTTTATTACCAGCACCGTGTCGATCCGAACACGCCGATTGAGGATACGGTGGGTGCCATGAGCGACCTCGTCCGCGAGGGAAAGGTTCGCTTCCTGGGCCTCTCCGAACCCTCCGCCAAGACGCTTAGGCGAGCCTACGCCGTTCATCCCATCACCGCCGTTCAGAGCGAGTACTCCCTTTGGACACGCGATCCCGAGGAGGACGGTATTTTCGAGGCTTGCAGGGAGCTGGGCGTCGGCTTTGTGGCATACAGCCCCCTGGGCCGCGGATTCCTGACAGGACGGATCAAAAATCCCGAGGATTTTGACGACGACGATTACCGCAGGTTTCAGCCCCGGTTTCAGGGCGAGAACTTCAAGAAGAACATTAAGCTCGTCGACGCCGTCCGCCACCTGGCGGAGCGCAAGGGGTGCACGGCCGGCCAACTTGCTTTGGCATGGGTCCTGGCCAAAGGGGAGAATATCGTCCCGATCCCCGGAACAAGGAACTCCAAGCGCCTCGAGGAAAACCTGGGCGCCTCCAACGTACGTCTGAGCCCGTCCGATGTGGAGGAAATCGACAGCATCTTCCCTCCGGACGCGGTTTCCGGAACCCGGTATCCGGAGTCCATGATGAAATTTTTAGACGGCTAAGCAGGGCGTAACCGGTTCCGCTCCGATCGCGCCGATTTTGAGCGCCCGAAAGGCGCTGTGCGCAAATTGTTGCGGGCTGATTCCCACGCTGGGCTTGAGATTCCGATGACTTAGCCTTGGTACGGCTCTTGCTCACATATAATGGTGATGAAAACGTCAAAACGAACCTTCCTGGGGATCCTCCTTTTTCTGCTGGCGTCGGCGGGCTGTAGCTCGGGTGACGGCACCTCAATACCGGGGGACGATCTGTCCGCGAAGCATTTCATCTCCGTCGGCCAAGAGCAGATCACGCTCGACTGCCTGGTCGGGGAGATTCCGGCGGCTCCCGCGACCGTCACGATCACAAACCCCCATTCGGAAGCGATCGACTGGAAGATCAGCGAGCAGCTCGATTGGGTCACGCAGATCGTACCGAACAGCGGGTCGCTGGAGGGCAACGGAAGCGCCGATATCTCGATCTACTACAGCTGCGCCAACGAAACGTCGCCCGCTGCTCAGAAGCTGGGCCTCGTCCTTTTTCAGAGTGCCGATGAACAGATCAGCCAAGGCCTGAACGTCACGCTCAATCCGCATGATCCTTCGGCGCAGGGGAGGGCGGTGATCGAGTTCCGCGCCATACCCCGGGACTATCGCCCAATTCCAGGCGGCTGGCCGGTCGATTCTCTCGAGCTTTATCCACCTTGCGTGGCGGGCCAGGCCGGTTCCAACCACGTCGCTTTCTGGATCGTGAACAGCGGAGACGCCCCGCTCAACTGGACTGCTTCCGAGAACTTGGAGTGGGTCACGCAGATCGTTTTCCCAACCTCGAGAACCCTAGACCCCGGCCAAGCATCCGATCCGATCGACATTTATTACAGTTGCGCCAACCAGACGGCCTCGACCACGCCTCTTGCGGGGGCCATCAAGGTAACGGGTGACAACGGCGAAGATCCGAAAGACCTTGCCGTCAGTCTTCTGGTTCTGAGCAGTCCAACGCTCTATCCGTCGATCCCGCGAAGTCCGACCTGCTATGCGCACAGCACGGACACGACTACGATTGTGCTCAGAAACAGCGACCCCAATGCGCGCACGATCGCCTGGACGACGTCGGGAGTCCCTAACTGGGCGAAGCTTAACCCGGCATTCGGTTCGCTGGCAGCCGGTGCTTATGCCACGATTTCGGTCGCCCTTGACTGCATGGATTTCTCCGCAGCGGGGACACAGACGGCCACAATCACATTCCACGACACGACTACCGGGACCACGCAAGATCTACTTTTCTCATTGTCGGTTGTCTCAGTCTCCGCCGGCGCGAAAATGCTCATCGAGGATACCGGTTATCCCAGCAAGGATCTCACACTAACGCCCCTAAATCTTGCCTGCACGGCCGGGCAGGCCGGTGCCGCTCCGTTCCGGATCATGATCTCCAACGATGCCCGCGAAGGCGGCGCCGACTTGGTCTTCTCCATGTCCACCACCGTTCAATACGGAAACCTCGCGCTCAACGCCACCGACGGCGCCGTTAGCTACACCGTGCCCATGCAATATTTCACCCTTGTGGATTTCTCGTACACCTGTACCGGCCTTACGAGGGGTCAGAGCCGCACCGGAACGATCACATTCCACGACTTCGGCAACGACCTTGACAAGCTCGTAGCCGTCACGATCACGGCCAGCTAAAGAGGAAAAGCACGCATGATTTCTGGATTTCTGGGGACACCATCCCAATTATGAGAGCCGTCTCCATGGCCCATCTCAGAGGTCACCTAACAAGATTCCGCCCGTGTTGTGTAGGCCCTCAAAATGCCGAAGAATTTGGCCAAGCGATCGAATCTCACCCGCACCCATGGCGGGCCAGAAAATGCGTATGGCGTCCCACTGCTGCACACCTGTCACGGTCGAGCGGGAACGGGACTGAAAAACTCCGCTGTCACGCAATGCGGCCCGCCGCCGCGCACGATCCACGGGGAGGCGACCGTGACGACGCGTTCGAAATACTTCTTGTAAACGCCGACAGCCCGACGATTCAGTTCCGCCAGATCGAGGGGCGAATCCGTCGCATGGACGAGAGGAGAAAACTGGTCGGCTTCGAACTGCGGAACATAGACGGTTCGGCCGTCCACATACGCGTTCGGATACGCCGTCACGAGGAAAGCCGGGCCGGCGCGCAATCCCCGGTTCACGTGACGGCCGCCGACCGCGAGAAAGTCGACCTGATAGCCGTGGAAACGCAGGAGGTCCGCGTTCGCGGCCGCGTCCTCGTCGTTCCGCGATTCGCCGGACTCAAGACGGCCCAGGAGGACCGTGGAACTCCCCGAACGGCCGGGAGGGAGGATCTTGGCCACGACATCGACGTGGCCCGTGATGTCGGGAAGGGCACGCAGGACAAATAGCCGATCGCATCCGAAGAACGAGCGGTACGCATGCGGGAGCGGCACCTTCCGTCCCGTACCCGGGTCGGCGTCCGCCAGAGACCGATCGGTCGTCAGGCAGGATCCCCGGCCGTCGGAGACAAGGTCCCCCCCCGCGATTCGAAGGTTCAGCGGGATCCGTGGTTGGGGACAGCGAACCTTTGTGCAGATCTCCTTCAATTCGTCCGCTTGGACCGGCTGAGTCACCACGAGCGCGGTTAAGCCCCCCACATCACCCTTCGTGATTCGCGTTTGAAGCGGAAACCGGTCGCGCAGGAACAGGTCGATCTCCGTTTGCCCGACAGGGAACCGACTCCCGCCGCAAAAGAGGGTCATGTGCCGCGTCTCGGGAGAGTGGGTCTCCAGGGCCGAGATGAGCGGTCCCAGGCCCGTGGGCACGCGGTAGAGGCGATCGTCTCGCATGTCCGAGGGAATGAAGAGGCAGTTCTCCAGATAAGAGAACCAAGCTTCTTTCTTCTCCCACTCCGCGAAAAGCCGGACCGACGTGGCTCCGCGCGGATATGCAGGAGAGATCGCGATCCGGCTCAGATCAATGAGCGCCGGCGTACAGTGCAGCAACTCGCCAACGTCCTGGACCTTCTCCTGAACCTGAACCGTTGGGCACAACGCGCCCGCGGAAGACGGGACCAGAAGAAGGACTTGTGCGACGCTAGCGCTGAGCCGAGACACCGATGTTTCTATGATACCAGAGGCGGCGTTTCGCGGCCGACGTTGTCTCTTGCGACTCACTCATAATTTAACATAATATACATTATCAGAAGTTGGCGCCTCCTCACCTGAGGGCGCGCACGCGCTTCGCCTGGAGTTCCTCTATTTGGTTGAGGCACCCGTGAACGACGTACCGGCGTATGCGTAGCTTCGATTGCGCACGGCCGAAATCTCCTTGCGATCCCTGATACCATAAAACGTGGGAGACCAGAGCGTGAGCCTATATGTATCCACACGTTCGCCCCTTTTCGTGTCGGATGTTGTCAGGCGCACCAGGACAAGGTCGCACTTCACCAGGAATTCCTGCCCGAGCGGGTTCGTCACCCAGAAGGTGATTTCCTGTTCAAAGAAGCGATTCAGCGGGCGCCCGCCGATGATCACACCCCGCGTCCAATCGAACGCCAGTTCTCGCGAGCGAAAGCGGGAGGCTTCCTCATCGACCGCTTCGCCCACTGCTCGAGCGACCGACCGGCGAAAATTAGGATCCGTCAGGCTTTGTGCTTTGGCGGATGTACTCGCGCAAAAAGCCAGACATACAACCGTAACGACAGTACTGAAAACGTGCCTAGGCATGCGCCGGCTTATAGCACCATTGACTTGGTGCGTCAACGGCTCGGTCGCCGCGACGTGCGGCGCTCCAATCAGTCGTAATACTCCTGGCCCAGGTGTGTGATGAGGTCCTCGCCCTTCACGAAACGCAGCGTGTTCTTGAGCTTCATAAGCTGGATGAAAAGATCATGCTCCGGGTACAGCCCTTTTGCGTGCATGGGGCTCTTGTAATAGAACGAGAGCCATTCCTGGATTCCGCGGAACCCGCATCGCCTCGCGAAGTCCATGAAGAGCGCGAGATCCAGGACGACCGGCGCCGCCAGGATGGAGTCCTTGCAGAGGAAGTTGATCTTGAGCTGCATCTTGTAGTCCAGCCAGCCGCGCAGATCGATGTTGTCCCAGCTTTCCTTATTGTCGCCGCGGGGCGGGTAATAGTTGATGCGCACCTTGTGATGCAGATTCCCGTACAGATCGGGATAAAGCTTGGGTTCAAGGATGTGCTCCAGCACCGAGAGCTTGGATTCCTCTTTTGTCTTGAAGTTCTCCGGAGCGTCCAGAACCTCGCCGTCGCGGTTTCCCAGGATGTTCGTGGAGAACCAGCCGTCGATGCCGATCAAGCGCGCTTTGAGGCCCGGGGCCAGAATCGTCTTCATCAGGGTTTGGCCGGTCTTGAAATCCTTTCCGGATAACGGAACGTTCTTCTCCTTCGCCAGGTTCAACAGCGCCGGAATGTCGACCGTGAGATTGGGCGCGCCGTTGGCGAACGGAACGCCGGATTGAATCGCGGCGTACGCGTAAATCATGCTCGGAGCGATCATCGGATCGTTGTCTTTGAGCCCTTTCTCGAACGCCTCGATCGACTGATGTACCGGCCCTTCCTGGATGTATGCTTCGGTCGAAGCGCACCAGACCATGACCATTCGGCTGACCTTTTTCTCCTCCTTGAAGCGCTGGATGTCTTCCATCAGCATCCGAGCGAGATCGTATTTGGTCTTTCCCTTCTTGACGTATGTGCCGTCCAGACGGCTGACGTATTGCTTATCGAAAACCGCCGGCATGGGGCGAATGGTTGCGATGTCGTCCTTCAACTGCTCGACCAGGTCCCCGAAAATCACGCGGGAGCGCTTGGCCACGTCGTAGCAGCTCTCGTCAAAGATATCCCAGGCGCCGAATTCCAGATTCTCGAGCTGAGCGAGGGGGACGAAGTCCCGGATGAGCGGTGAGTTGCGATCCGTCCTTTTACCCAGCCGAATGTGCCCCATCTGCGTGAGGGAGCCGAGGGGTTGGCCCAACCCCTGAAGGATCGCCTTCACACCGATTATGAACGTGGTGCTGACGGCGCCCAACCCGGGGATCAGGATGCCGAGTTTCCCGTCGGCCGGAGCGATTTCCATTTTCTTGCCTTGTTTGTCCATGACGTGGCCCTTTCCTTCCGCGCTACAAAGAATTCGGGAACAAAGACGGCCGCTTATACGCCCAAACCGCCCGCAAGTCCAAACGGCGCCCGGCGCAAACCGGTCCCGATGCCGGATGCCCGGGTCTGCTTCTCAATCGGAGCGTACGAAATGGCAACCCAGGCTCTGGCGATTCCGGAGGGCCGCCGTCACGATGAGCTGGGCGGTCGTGGAACCGTTTCTCAGGCCGATGAGATCATCGGAGAGTTTGGAACCCGCGTAGAATTTCTGAACTTCGTCCGACAACTCGCGGAGGATGCGTTGGGCTCTCTCCAGGCGCTTCGGCGTCCGGATGAGGCCGACATAGTTCCACATCGTGTGCTTGATCGTGACCCAATCCTGGATCAGGAGATCGGCATCCACTTTTTCCGTCTCGGGCTTCCAGGAACGGACCGGCGGCAATGCCGGAACTGACGCCGAAAGTTCTCCCGCGATGGCACGGCCCGCTCTCACGCCCCAGACCAAATCCTCGAGGAGGGACGTCGAGGCCAGGCGGTTGGCTCCATGAACCCCCGTGCAGCTCACCTCCCCTACCGCATAGAGATTTCGGATGGTCGTACGCCCGTCCAGATCCACAAATACTCCACCGCAGGAATAGTGGGCCGCTGGCACGACCGGAATGGGGGAAACGGTGATGTCGATCCCCTCCTTCAAGCACTCGGCAAATACCCCCGGAAACCGCTTTCGGATCCAGTCGGCCGGTTTGTGCGAGATGTCCAGATATACCCAATGAGAGGACTCCTCGCGGAGCAGTTCGTCGTGAATGGCGCGAGACACGATGTCGCGGGGCGCCAGCGTTCCCCGCGGGTCGTATTTCTTCATGAACTCTTCGCCCGCGGCGTTGTACAAGCGGGCCCCCTCCCCTCGCAGCGCTTCGGTGATCAGAAACCGATCCTGGGTTTTTCGGTAGAGCGCCGTGGGATGGAATTGGATGTATTCCAGGTTCATGATCCGCGCGCCCGTCCGGTAGGCCATCGCCATCCCGTCTCCACGCGCCCCGACCGGATTGGTTGTGTGGAGGTAGAGCCGGCCGAGGCCTCCGGTGGCAAGAACCGTGTACCTCGCCAGGACGGACACGATTTCCCCTTTCGCTTGGTCGAACACGTACGCGCCGATGCAGCGGGAGGGTTCGTACTGATCCTGTGCGCGGGTGGAGTGATGCGCCAGCGTGAGAAGGTCCACGGCGGTATGACGCGTGAGGATCTTCACGTCTTTCCTCTTGGCAAGCTCGTTCAAAAACGCCTTTTCGATCGCGGCCCCGGTTTGATCTCCGCAATGCAGAATCCGATGCGTCGAGTGAGCCGCTTCGCCCGTCGTGTCCAATGCCCCGTCCTCATTCCGATCGAAGGGGATCTCGAGATTCTTCAGGAGGATTTTTTCGACCAAGGCCGGGCCGTCGGTCGCCAGGACCCGCACGGCTTTCTCGTTGCAAATTCCGGCTCCCGCTTCCTGGATATCCCGAATCAGCTGATCGGGCGTGGACTCTGGCGCGCCGCGGAATACGATCCCCCCTTGGGCGTACGATGTGGCCGTTTCCTCGGGCTTCTCCGCCCGCGTGATAAGCGTGACCGCTCGACCTCTCTCCGCAAGTTCGAGGGCTGCCACGCACCCGGCCAATCCCGTCCCGATCACCAGACAGTCGACTTCGAGTGTCTTCACGGAAGTTTCAACTCCAGCGAGATGTCGGCGGCCTTGGGGGAATGGGTGAGCGCCCCCACGGAAATAAAATTCACACCAAGCTTGGCGAGCCGTTCGACCCGCTCCAGCGTGATTCCGCCGGAGACCTCGACCTCCACCCGGCCGGCGATCTTGCTCACGCATCGTTCCACATCGGCATCCGTCATGTTGTCCAGCAGCAATCTCGTGGCTCCCGCCGAGACGGCCTCGTCGATCTGGCCGGCGGACGTGATCTCCACGATGACCGGCGCCTTGGGACGGCGTTCCCGCGCCTTCCTGACGCACACTCCGACCGAACCTCCCATGGCGGCGATATGATTGTCCTTGATCAGCACGGCGTCAAACAGGCCTAATCGGTTGTTGAATCCCCCTCCCACGCGGACCGCGTATTTGTCCAGTTCGCGCAGAAGCGGCGCGGTTTTACGGGTATCGAGGATTTTGGCCTTCGTGCCCGCCGTGCGCTCCACATACTTGCGCGTGAGTGTTGCGATGCCGCAAAGACGGGCCAGAAAATTCAACGCTACGCGCTCCCCTTTCAGGATCGACCGTGTCTTCCCTTCGACCACCAGGAGAATCCCCCCTGCCTTTACCGAGACGCCGTCGGAAACCCGTGCGGTCAGGCGCACCTTCGGATCGACGGTGCGAAGCACATCTTCCGCGACCTCCAAGCCAGCCACAACCAGGTCTTCTTTCGCGACGAATTCCCCCTTGGCGGTTTGCTGTGCGGGTACAACGGCATCCGTCGTGATATCCCCGCGCCCCAGGTCCTCCTTGAGAGCGCGCTTGATCAGATCTTTGATGGCCATCTAAAGCGGGATCTTCTTGTAGAGCACCCATTTCCCCGCGGACACCCGAACTTCCACGGCGTCCCCCGTGAGATCGCCCTCTTTCCGGGCCCGTGCCTGCGTGAAATCCACGGATTTTTGAAAAACTTTGGAGCCCAGCCTGAGTTCAAACGAAAGTGTGGGGGCTTTGACGTTCTTCGAGGATGCGGACTTGGCGGCGCGCTCCGCAAGCATTTTCCGCAGCTGCTCGGGGGAGCCGCTGATTGTTTGATCCAGCCTCCATTCCTCTTCTTCCGCCACTTCAAGCCGGCTCTCCCGCTGGGACGTACGATGTTCCTCGCTCGCCCGGATGACTTCCAGGACGTGCCCTCCGACGGCGACCTTCTCCCCTGGTGAGAGGAGATGTTCCGTCACCTTCACTCCCCGGACGTAGATGCCGTGTTCGCTTTCCTGGTCCTCGATGAAATATTCTCCGTTCCGGTTCATCACGCGCGCGTGGGAGCGGGAGACCTTGGGGTCGTCCAGAACCACATGATTCTCCGACATCCGGCCGATGTACGTGATGTCCGGCTCCAGGCGCACCGTTCGAAGGCATTGATCGCCCTTATGGACGCGTAGAGCGAACGGCGCCGTCGGCCGCGGCCTCATGACGGCCTCCCATACTTCGCCTTGATCGTCGGTGCGAACCTTGTCATCTGCCATAGAGTCTCCCTTACGGGAATCCTTAGAGGGGATATCCTCCCATCCTACACGCGTCCGATGCAACGCTCATGTAATGTTCATCGAGATTGCGGTCCATGGAGCCAGATTCCGGCGGATCCGGCCGCCGAACAGGCCTTTCAGGGAACTCCGCGGCCTATCTCGGGATTCCGGCACGTTTTTTATCGTAGGCGAAATTCGATAATTGCCCAATTCTTAAGTAGAGTGTTTCCTCTCCATGTTCGGTTGGATCACACGCGAACTCGCGGTACGGAAAGCGGAACGCCTTGCCCGCATGGGCAGGCTGGAAGAGGCTCTCCTGGCGATCGACGCCGTGATCGCCCGGCGGCCGGAGGACGTGAAACTCCTGACGCACAAGGCATGGTTTCTCTCCGATCTTCACCGGCACGACGAGGCCCTTACGGAGATCGGGAAGGGGCTGGAACTCTCCCCGAAACGCGCCGTGCTGCACATGCTCCAGGGAGAAGTGCTTTATCGGAAGGGGGATTACGATCAGGCCAAGGCCTCGCTTCTTAAAGCTCTCGAGCATTCAGGGGAGAACATCCGCGTCGAGTACCTCTTGGGCCTTGTTCACATCGCCCTCAATGACGTGGAACGCGCGTCTCAATATTTCGAATCGAGCGTGCGCTACGACAAGCTTCTCGTCCGAAGCCGCCTCCTGGCCATGGCGGAGTATTACCTGTTCCGGCAGCAATCCAAGGGTGGC